>JBELAG010000139.1:0-14047 GCA_049509055.1 Solirubrobacteraceae bacterium | reverse complement strand
GCGCCCCAGCGCGCCGGCCCCGATCCACACCACCTCGCCGGCCGCGCACAGCTGATCCATCCACGACGGCGAATAGGCGCCCACCCGGCGGGGCAGCACGTCGCGCTCCCACACCTCGGCGGGCAACGCCAGCCCCTGGAGGGGCACGAGCATCTCCCGCAGCCGGTCGACCCCCGCCCCGGACGGCGCGAACCGGTCCACGCCCTGCCAGGCCGGGAGGAAGCGGGCCAGCTCGCGCTGCTCGGCGGGCTCGATCTCTTTGCGCAGCACCGCCAGCGAGGCGCGGCGCAGCCGGCGCAGGACCTCGGGGTCACACCATTCGCGCTCGCTGCCGCCGGGGCGCAGCTCGCCGCGGACGAGCCGGCCGGAGCGCTCGAGCTCGCGCAGCGCAGCGGACCCGTCGATCCCGTAGCGGGCGCGGACGTCGGCGGTGGTGAACGGGCCGTGGGTGGCGCCGTAGCGCACGAGCAACCGCGCCAGCGCGTCGGGGACGTCCTCCAGGAACGCCGCGGGCAGGCCGCCGGGGGGCGCGGCGCCGAGCGCGTCGCGGTACAGGCCGGCGTCGGCGGCGTCGATCCAGCGCTCCTCGCCGTGCAGCCGCACGACGGCGGCGCGGCGCTCGCCGCGCAGGTCGGCGAGCATCGCCGGAGCGTCGAGCCCGGGCAGCGCGCGCGCCCGCACCTCGTCGACCGACAGGTCCCCGACGCGCCGCAGGACGTCGAGCAGCGTGTCACGGCCGGTGGCGCGCGCCGGCTCCGAGGTGCACTGGAGGTCGGCCTCGACCTGGGCGAGCGCGCCGGGATCGATCAGGTCGCGCAGCTCGTCCTGGCCGAGCAGCTCGCGCAGCAGGTCGCGGTCCAGCGACAGCGCCGCCGCCCGGCGCTCGGCGTTGGGCGTGTCGCCCTCGTACATGTACGTCGCGACGTAGTCGAACAGCAGCGATGAGGCGAACGGCGATGCGGTGGGCGTCTCGACCTCGACGAGCGTCAGCTCGCGGCGGTGCAGCCTGGTGATCAGGTCCACGAGGCCGGGGACGTCGAGCACGTCGCGCAGGCACTCGCGATAGGTCTCCAGCACGACCGGGAACTCGCCGTAGCGGCGCGCCACCTCCAGCAGCGACTGCGATTTCAGCCGTTGCTGCCACAGCGGCGTGCGCCGGCCGGGGCGGGCGCGGGGGATCAGCAGCGAGCGCGCCGCGTTCTCGCGGAAGCGCGCCCCGAACAGCGCGCTGGACCCCAGCTCGGCGACCACGAGGTCCTCGATCTCGTCGGGCTCGAGCATCACCAGCTCCACTCCCGGCGGGTCCTCGGCGTCGGGGAGGTGGATGATGATCCCGTCGTCGGAGTAGATCGCATCGGACTCCAGCTCGAACCGGTCGCGGATGCGGGCGCTGAGCGCGAGCGACCAGGCGGCGTGGACTCGGCCCCCGAACGGGCTGAGCACGCACAGGCGCCAGTCGCCGATCTCGTCGCGAAAGCGCTCGACGACGATCGTCCGGTCCGACGGGATCACGTGGGTGGCCTGCTGCTGCTCGGTCAGGAAGTCGATCAGGTTCTTCGCCGCGCGCGCATCGAGGTCGTAGTCGCGCTCCAGGACGGCGGCCGGCTGGTCGACCGCCCAGCGCGCGAACGCGCCGATCGCCTCGCCGAGCTCCCGCGGGCGCCCGAGACCGTCGCCCTTCCAGAACGGCACGGCGCCGGGCAGGCCGGGGGCGGGCGTCACGATCACCCGGTCGCGGCCGATCTCCTCGATCCGCCAGGTGGTCGCGCCCAGCAGGAACGTCTGCCCGGGCCGCGCCTCGTAGACCATCTCCTCGTCGAGCTCGCCCACCCGCCGGCCGTCGGGCAGCGTCACGGCGTACAGACCGCGGTCGGGGATCGTGCCGGCGTTGGTGACCGCCAGCTGCCGGGCGCCCGGGCGGGCGCGCAGCGTGCCGGCGATGCGGTCCCAGACGATCCGCGGGCGCAGCTCGGCGAACTCGCTGGAGGGGTAGCGCCCATCGAGCATGTCGAGGACGTTCTCGAACGACCCCCGCGCCAGCTCGGCGTAGGAGTGCGTGCGCGTGACGAGCGCGAACAGCTCGTCGACGTTGACCGGCCGGTCCTCGGGCGCCGCGGCGGCGATCGCGACGATCTGCTGGGCGAGCACGTCGAGCGCGTTGCGCGGCACGACGGTCGTCTCGATCAGCGCCTCGCGCATCCGATGCGCGACGACCGCGCACTCCAGCAGGTCGGCCCGGAACTTGGGGAAGATCCGTCCGCTGCTGACGTCGCCGACCGAATGGCCGGCGCGACCGATCCGCTGCAGCCCGCGGGCCACCGACTTGGGCGACTCGACCTGGATGACGAGGTCGACCGCGCCCATGTCGATTCCCAGCTCCAGGCTCGAGGTCGCCACCAGGCACGGCAGCTCTCCGGCCTTGAGCATCTCCTCCACGATCGTGCGCTCCTCGCGGGCCAGCGAGCCGTGATGCGAGCGCGCCAGCTCCTCGCCGGCCATCTCGTTGAGGCGCAGCGCGATCCGCTCGGCGGTGCGGCGATTGTTGACGAACATGATCGTCGACTTGTGGGCGCGGATCTGCTCCAGCAGCTCCGGATAGATCGCCGGCCAGATCGAGCGGCGCGTCGCCTCACCGCCGCTGAGCGGGTCCAGCGGGTCGCCCGACCCGGTGCCGACGGCGTCGAGCTCGGTCATCGACTCGACCGGAACATGGATCTTGAGGTCGAGTTCCTTGCGCACGCCGGTGTCGACCACCCGGCAGCGGCGATGCGGGCCGACCATGAAGCGGCCCACCTCCTCCAGCGGATTCTGGGTGGCCGACAGGCCGATCCGCTGCACGTCGGCGCCCGCCGCCTGGGTCAGCCGCTCCAGGGTCAGCGCCAGGTGGGCGCCACGCTTGGTCGACGCCACCGCATGGATCTCGTCGACGATGCACCAGCGGGTGCCGGAGAACAGCTCCCGGGCGCGCCCGGTCAGCATCAGGTAGAGCGACTCCGGCGTGGTGATCAGGATGTCCGGGGCGGCGCGGAGCATCTGCGCGCGCTCGCGCTGGGGCGTGTCGCCGGTGCGCACGGCGACCTGCAGCTCGGCGCCGATCCCCCGCAGCGGGGTGCGCAGGTTGCGGTCGATGTCGTAGGACAGCGCCTTCAGCGGCGAGACGTAGACGAGGCTGATGCGGCGCTCGCGGGGGTCCGCGGGCGCCGGGGCCTGCGCGAGCTGATCGATCGCGTACAGGAATGCCGCCAGCGTCTTGCCCGATCCGGTCGGCGCGGAGATCAGGACGTGCTCGCCGGAGGCGATCGCCGGCCACGCCTGGTTCTGGGCGGGCGTGGGGGCGGCGAACGCGCCGGTGAACCATTCGCGCGTACGCGGGCTGAAGTGGGAGAGCGACACGGCTACACGCTGAGGTTAGGGCCTCCCCCGGGGTCTCAGGAGCCGATCGGCGTGACCGGCGGGGGCTGCCAGCGCCCGCTCAGCACCGACCCCTGCGGCCAGTACAGGCGCAGGTCCAGCCGGAACGGGCCGTCGGGAGCGGGCAGCCAGTTGACGTTCTTCTCGGTCGGCGGCGCGCTCGACACGATGATCACGATGCTGCCGTTGCGCCGGCGGACGAGCGGCGGGTGGCTGGAGCCGATCGCGTAGCGGTTGATCGGGTTGGCCACCAGGAACCCGGCGGAGTTGTAGAGCGTCAGCGACCAGAAGCCGCGCACCGGCGGCGGATGGCGCAGCACGATCTGATACCGGGTGGAGCCGTTGAGCGGCCGGCCGGCCGCGTCGGTGAACGCGGTCGGGTAGAGCGCCTCGGCGGGGGTGTTGGCGCCCAGGCCGAGCGCGGCGATCTCGGCGCGGGCGAGGTAGTTGGTGCCGTACGCGCCGATCTCGGAGGTCGGGATCGACCAGCCGTGATCCTGCGTCGCGCCCTGGACCGCTCCGGTCCTGGCCTGCGCGGGCAGCGCGGACGCCTCCTGGCGCACGCCCCCGATCAGCGCCAGCAGCGTCGCGAGGCGCAGGTGGGCCGTCTGCGGAGTCAGCCCCGGCCCGACGCCGACCGCCGACAGCAGCGACAGGATGCCGGCGTCGCTCGCCGGCGGCGGGTTCTGGGCGAGCGCGGTGCTGAGGGCATCGAGGAAGGCAAGCCCGCCGGGCAGCGGGACGTAGCGGGGCGGGCCGGCCTGGCAGCCGGCCGGGAAGCTCGGCGCCCCGCCGGGGGGCGTCAGCGCGTACTGGCTCATCAGCGCGCGCGCCCTGGCCTGGTCGGCCGGGTCGCCGGCCAGCGTACGGCCGATCAGCCAGACGTCGGGGTAGGGCGAGACGATCACCCGCGCGCCGGGCACGACGGGGCCCGGGTGCCCCGCCCAGGTGATCGCAAAACGGCCCGCCGCCTGGCCGGTGGTGCGCGAGCCGATGTAGGCGATCGTGTCGGTGTAAGGGTCCAGCAGCTGAAAGACGAAGTAGCGCCGGCCCATGCCGGGGTGGCTGAGCACCACCGGGCCGTTTGAGAGATCGAGCTGAGCCTGGCTGTAGAGCGTGTCGACGTTCGGGGCGACGACCGCGCGCTCGCTCGGCGTGGCGAACGTCGCGGAGTTGCTCAGCGCGTTGACCGGCGCGTCGCCGTCGGCGTCCGGACAGGCGACGCTGGTGGCGGTCTGGCGTTCGCGCTCGAACTCCAGCAGCGGGTAGCCGTACACGTAGGCCTGGCGGCCGAGCGTGGTGGCCTGCGCGGGCGTGACCGGGGACAGGCCGAGCAGGCTCCGCCCACGGGCGAGGCGATTGGCGGGGACGGCGCCGGCGCCCGGGACCGCCGCGAGCAGGAGCAAGAGCAACGCGAGAAGCCCCGCGAGGCCGGGCGCGAGCACGGCTGTCGTCCATGATCGGCGCATCTCGTTCTCCTTGCCGGCGCGACGGCGCGGCCCGCCCGGCCTCCGCGCACGCCGCCGATCGTAGCGAGGCGGCTACTCGGGGTCCATGAACGCGACGCGCGCGCCGAGGCCGGCGGCGCCGCTCAGCGTGGCGATGTGGCGGCCGGGCTGGACGGCGGGCCGGACCTGGCCGAGATGCGGGCGCAGCCGGTCATGCAGCGCCTCGAGATCGTTCACGATCACCACCAGACCCCAGAACCGGGCCGGGCCGGCGAGGTGGCCGGGGTCCTCGACGATCTCCAGGATCGCCGGTCCGAGGCGCCGAAAGCCCTGCCGGACGCCGTCCGCCTCGCGGACGCGTCGCAGCCCCATGCCCGATCGCTGCAGCGCGGCCGCGGTGCGGTCGAAGTCCGGCGTGGCGATCACGACCTGGTCAAGCCCGACGGCGCCGTTGGGATGGGTCCGGGGCCGGGGCGAGGGCCGCGCGGCGACCGTCGTGACGAGCCCGTCGACGAGGGTCGTCCCGGCGTCGATGTTGCGCAGCTCCCACCCGGTGATGCCGGCGCCTGCGCCGCCGAGCGCCAGCTCGGCGGCGCCGAGCGCGATCCGGCCGTCGTCGACGGCGAAGCCGAGCGCCCGCCAGCGTTCGGGGTCGCCGGCGACGTGCAGCGCCGCCAGCTCGGGCCGGATGTCCACGGAGGGGGCGCTCAACCCGCCCGTTCAGCCCACCGTGAGGACGAGCTTGCCCCGCACGTGGCCGGTTTCGCTGAGGCGGTGGGCCTCGGCGATCTCGGCCAGCGGGAAGGTCTGCGCGATCGGGAGCGAGAAGCGCCCCGCCTCGATCAGCGCCGGGACCTCGCGCAGGGCGCGCCACGCGCGAGCGGTGCCGGGGCCGCCGGTGAACGCGACCCCGGTCTCCGCTGCGCCGGCGTAGTCGGCGATCGTGATGACGTGCTCGGGCCCCCCGGCGAGCGCCACCAGCGCCGGCAGCGCGCCTCCGCCGGCCGCATCGAGCGCCCGGTCGACGCCGTCGCCGGTGAGTGCGCGGACGCGCTCGACGAGGCCGTCCCCGTAGGTGGTGGGCTCGGCGCCGTACTCGCGCAGATAATCCTGGTTGGCCGCGCCGGCGGTCCCGATCACGCGCGCCCCGCGCTCCCGGGCGAGCTGCACCGCCGAGATCCCGACCGCGCCCGCGGCGCCGTTGATCAGCACCGTCTGCCCGCCGCCGACGCCGAGCAGGTCCAGCGCGCGCGTCGCGGTCTCGACCGCCACCGGCAGCGAGGCGGCGGTGACGAAGTCCAGCGACGCCGGCATCGGCGCGTAGTCGCTCAGCAGGGCCAGTTCGGCCGCTCCGGCGCCGTTGGCCGCGCTGCCGAACACCCGGTCGCCGACCGCCACGTCGCTCACGCCCTCGCCGATCGCATCGACGATCCCCGCCGCCTCCTGGCCCGTCGGCCGGGGCAGCTCGCCGCCCATCGCCCCGCTGCGGACCTTCCAGTCGATCGGGTTGACGCCGACGGCGCGCACGGCGATCCGGATCTCACCGGGGCCAGGCTGCGGATCGGGTTGCTCGGTCAGCTCCAGCACCTCGGGACCGCCGAACCGGCTGAACTGGACTGCTTTCATGCGCTCGCTCCTCGCTCTCTCGCCGGCTTCATGGGCGAGTCATCGTATTGGCTGTGTAGCCCGTGGCGATGAACGTGGTGTAGGCGAGCGTCGCGCCCTCGGGAACGTCGGCCGGCCCGTCGCCGATGAACGTCTCGTCGGCCTCCTGGAGCCGGCCGGTGTCGGCGGCGAAGACGAGCGTGTAGCGCACCGACCGGCCGGCGTCCTCGGAGTCCAGGCTGACGGCGTCGCCGGCCCGTCCGGCGCGGTCGCTGACGGTGCCGTCGGCGATCACGCCCGGGATCGCGGCCAGCAACCGGAGGATCCCGGCCTCGACGCGGGGGGCGATCGGCTCGGCGTCGGCGAGGCCGACGAACCTCACCAGCGCCGCCGACGACTGCTCGTCCGACGACGCGCCGATGCCCAGGCGCCGGCGCAGCAGCGACGCATCGGCGCTGAGCACGGGAACCGGAGCGCCGGTGGTGATCCTGGTGGCGATCACCCGGCCGCGGCTCTCGATCGTGCTCAGCACCCGGCCGCCGCCCCGGCGCCGGCGCCAGGACTGGGTGAGGGTGACGGTCACATCGGCGCGCATCGCCTCGGCGCGGTCGGCCGGCAGCTGCCAGCTCTCGCGCTCCACGTAGGCGTAGGCCGCGCGGGTGCGGGCGCCCGGTTCGGCCGGGCTCGCCTCCGCGGTGGCCGCGAGGGCGAGCAGCACCTGCCGGCCCGTCGGCGGCTGGGGGGCGCGGACGACCAGCGATCGCGGTGTCGCCGCGTAGTCGGGGGGGCCCGAGCCGAACAGCGCGTGCCCGGCGAGGGCGATGAATTCGGCAAGCAGGGCCACGCCGATCAGGGCGTTGAGCACGACGCGGCCGGTCACGCGGGCCAGCGTAGCTCGAACCGGCCGGGCAGCCGCCGTGCCCCGCCGGTCCGGGCCGGCCTCAGCCTCCCGCCAGCTCCCGCGCACGCGCCATCACCGCGTCGATCATGGCGTGGGTCAGCTTCCCGGTGAACGTGTTCTGCTGGCTGGGGTGAAAGCAGCCCACGAGCGTGAAGCGCCCGACCGCCAGCTCGGCGCCGTGGCCGAAGCGCGGCCGCGGCCGCGGCCGCTGGACGCCGGCCGCGGCGAGCAGCCGCAGGGCGGCGTCCCACGCGAACGCCCCCAGGCAGACGATCACGCGGGCCCGGGTGAGCAGCTCGAGCTCGCGCCCGGCGTAGGGCAGGCACGTGTCGCGCTCGGCAGGGGTCGGCTTGTTGGCCGGCGGCGCGCACCGCACGGCCGCCGTCACCCAGCAGTCGCGCAGCTCCAGGCCGTCGTCGCGCGAGCGCGACTCGGGCTGATTGGCGAAGCCGGCCGTGTGCAGCGCTCCGAACAGCCAGTCCCCAGAGCGGTCGCCGGTGAAGACGCGCCCGGTGCGGTTGCCGCCGTGCGCGGCGGGGGCGAGCCCGAGCACGATCACCCGCGCCCGCGGGTCGCCGAAGCCGGGCAGCGGACGGCCCCAGTACTCCTCGGAGGCGAATGCCGCACGCTTGGTGGCGGCCACCTCCTCGCGCCAGGCGACCAGCCGCGGACAGCGCCGGCAGGAGACGATCCGGCGCTCGAGCGCGTCCAGCTCGCTCACGATCCGCCACCGGCGAGCAGCCCCAGGATGAGGCGGTCGATCACCGGGGCGAGGTCGAGCAGGTCCGGCGGCACGCCGAGCCTCAGCTGACGCGAGGCGAGCTCGACGCTGGCGCCGACCACCGCCAGCGGATCGTGGGGGGAGCGGAAGCGACCGATCAGGCCTCGCCGTGCGGCCGCCGCGTTCTCGCCGTCGAGGACGCCGGCGAACGCCTCCAGGATCTCGTCGCGGCGACGAGCCGCCCGCGGGCCGGCGCCGATGATCTCCACCAGGAGCGTCTGGGCGAAGTCGGGGTGCTCGGCCAGCGCGCCGAGAAACGCCCGCGTGCCGGCCCGCATGCGCTCGTGCGCGTCGCCGGCGGCCACCCCGGCGGCCGCGTCGGCCATCGCCGCGCGCAGCGCCTGCGCGCCGGCGTCGAACAGCGCCAGGATGCACTCCTCCTTGTTGGCGAAGTGCTCGTAGAAGGTGGCCTTGGACATCGCCGCGCGGCGGCTGATCGACTCCGAGCTGGCGCCCGTATAGCCGCGCTGCGCGAACTCGGCGGCGGCGGCCTCCAGCAGCCGCTCGCGCTGGCGCGGCAGCCTGACCTCGAGGGGAGGTGCGTGCCGGCCTCTGGCGACCGACACGTCGCTAGACCTTCAGCGAGCGGCCGTAGTGACGCTCGTAGTACTCACGGTAGGCCCCGGACCGGATCGGCTCCCACCACCAGTGGTTGTCGCGGTACCACTGCACCGTCGTCGCCAGGCCGTCCTCGAACCTCGTGCGCGCGTGCCATCCCAACGTCGTGAGCTTGTCGGCCGACAGCGAATAGCGCCGGTCGTGGCCGGGCCGGTCGGTGACGTACTCGATCAGCGACTCGTCGGCGCCGCACAGCGCGAGGATCCGCTTGACCACGTCGAGGTTCTCGCATTCGTCGGGCCCACCGCAGTTGTAGACCTCGCCCGGCGTGCCGTGCTCCAGCACGTGGCCGATCCCGCGCCCGAAGTCCTCGACGTAGAGCCAGTTGCGCACGTTGCGGCCGTCGCCGTAGACCGGCAGGCGATCGCCGGCCAGGGCGTTGAGGATCATCAGCGGGATCAGCTTCTCGGGGTACTGGCGCGGTCCGTAGTTGTTGGAGCCGCGGCAGACCAGCGTCGGCAGCCCATAGGTGTGGAAATAGCTGATCACGAGCAGGTCGGCGCCGGTCTTGGTGGCGCTGTACGGACTCGACGGCTGCAGCGGCGAGCTCTCGGTGAACGAGCCGGACTCGATCGAGCCGTAGACCTCGTCGGTCGACACCTGCACGTAGCGCAGCCCGCGGGCGCGCGCGGCCTCCAGCAGCACGTGGGTGCCCTGGCCGTTGGTGACGCTGAACGCGAACGGATCGGCGATCGAGCGGTCGACATGGGTCTCGGCGGCGAAGTTGACGATCGCCTCGGCGTCGCCGATCGCCCGCGCGACCGCGGCCGGCTCCTCGATCGCGCCGTGGACGAAGCGGATCTCGGACTCCACCGCGCCGAGGTTCTCGCGGCGCCCGGCATAGGTGAGCGCATCGAGCACGGTGACCTCGTCGCCGTGCTCTCGCACCCGCAGCTCGACGAACGTCGAGCCGATAAAGCCGGCGGCGCCGCAGACGAGGAGCTTCATGCCGCCACCCGCGCCAGGGCCGACATGAACTCCCGCAGGCCCTGCTCCCATCCGACCAGCGCCGGCGCGTCGCGCTCGGAGGCCAGGACGCTGTTGGCGGGACGCGGAGCGGGCACGGGGTACTGGTCGCTGGTGATCGGGCGCACGACGCAGTCCAGGCCCGACGCCGCGACGATCGCCGTCGCGAAATCACACCACGAGCAGTGGCCGGACGCGGCCACATGGAGCACACCGAGCCGCGGCGCCCGGGCGAGTCCGACCAGCGCGCCGGCGAGGTGCCCGGTGAACGTCGGACAGCCGACCTGGTCGCTGACGACGCCGATCTCGTCGCGCTCGCGGGCCATGCGCAGGATCGTCTTGGGAAAGCAACGGCCGTGGGCGCCGAACAGCCAGGAGGTCCTGACGATCGTGTGGTGCCGCGGCGCGGCAAGGGCCACCGCGCGCTCACCCTCCAGCTTGGAGCGACCGTAGGCGGAGATCGGCCCCACAGGGTCGGATTCCACGTACGCCTCCGGCTTGGCGCCGTCGAACACGTAGTCGCTGGAGACGTGGATCGTCCACGCCCCCACCGCCGCAGCGGCCACCGCGACATGGCCGGCGCCCGCGCCGTTGACGGCCAGGGCCGCGTCGTACTCGCTCTCGGCGCCGTCGACGTTCGTCCAGGCGGCGCAGTTGATGACGGCGTCGGGCCGCGCGTCGGCGATCGCGGCCGCGACGGCGCCCGCGTCGGTGACATCGAGGTCGGCGCGCGTCAGCGTCACGGTCTCGTGTCCGGCGGCGACGGCGTGCTCGTCGCAGTCGCGGCCGAGCATTCCGGCGGAACCGGTGATCAGGATGCGCATCGCGCACAGCGTAGACGGGCCGCCGCGCGCAATGGCGGCCACCCTGCCCCGCCGCCACGCTCACCTCCCGGATCCTCGTGTCATGTTTGTGTAAAGTGACGCCTCCGTTACGGGCGCGTGTGTTGGACCTCGGGCGTGCCCGAGGAGTTCGCTCGGGGAGGAAGAATGGGGCTCACAGAATGCGGCTACGCAGCTTCTTGACGGTTCGACAGTCGGCCACCCTGTCGGTCGCCGCGCTCGCGCTCGAGGCCGTCGTCTCCGGCCTCTCGCGGCACGCTCCGCGGACCGAGCCCCTGCTCGCTCGCCTGCCGGTCCTCCACGCCGCCTCCGAGGCGGCGGGGCTGTCGGTGCTCGTCGGGTTGGCGCTGCTGGGGCTGGCTCCGAGACTGTGGCGGGGAACGCGCACCGCGGTGTCGGTGAGCGCCGCCGGGCTGCTCGCCCTGGCGGCGCTCAACGCCGCCGCGGGACGATCCGGGGAAGCCTCGATCGAGGCGTGCCTGGCGCTGCTGCTGATGCTGGGGCGCGGCGCCTTCCCGCTGGGCTGCTCCAACCGCCCGCGGCTGGCGATCGTGTGCGCGGCGGTCGGCGCCTGGGGGCTGGCGTGGTGCGCGGTGCGCCTGACTCCCCTCGTACACGCCTCGGCGGGGCGCTCGGTCGCCGGCGCGTTGCGTCATTCGGTCGCGCACGCGCTGCGCGCGGCGGTCTCGGTGTCCCGGCCCAGCGGCGATTGGACGACCGCGATCGAGGCGCTGATCGGCTGCGCGGCGCTGATCTCGGTGCTCGCGGTGCGGTCACTGCTGCGCCCGGCGCGGGCGGTCAACGGCCATGCCGAGCACGAGGACGCCGCCGCCCGGGCGATCGTCGCGCGCCACGGCGACGACTCGCTGTCGCCCTTCCTCGTGCGGCCCGACAAGGCGCTGGCCTTCGCCGCCGGCGGCGTCCTCTCCTACCGGGTGATCGGCGGCACCGCCGTCGTCTCCGCCGACCCGGTGGCGCCCGATGCCGACGCCGGCGCCGTCGTCGAGAGCTTCCTCGCGCAGGCGCGGGGCCGCGGGTGGGACGTGGTGCTGTGGGCGGTCTCCGACCGCCACGTCGACGCCTACCGCCGGATGGGACTGCGCGCGGTCTGCGCCGGAGAGGAGGCCGTCGTCGATCCCCGCGCGTTCACCCTGGACGGCCGCCGCGTGCGCAAGCTGCGCCAGTCGGTGCACCGCGTCGCCCGCCGCGGATGGGAGATCTCGGCGCTGGACGGCCGCGACGTCGACGCCGCGCTCGAGGCCGAGATCGACGCCGTCGAGCAGGCGTGGCGGCGCGAGCGCTCCCGGCTGCACGGATTCGCGATGGGCATGGGCCCGTTTCCCTCGCCGCTGGGCCCCGACGACCTCTGCGTCCTGGCCCGCTCGCCGTCGGGGGGCCTGGGGGCCGTGATGCGGTTCGCGGCGCACTGCGGCCGGCTGTCGCTGGACACGATGCACCGGGTCGGCGACACGCCCAACGGCCTCAACGAGGCGCTCGTCGCGCGCGGGCTGGAGGTCGCCCGTCGGCGCGGCGTCGACGAGGTCAGCCTCAACTATGCCGGGCTCGGGCATCTCGTCCGCCGCGAGCCGAGTCGCAGCCGCCTCGCCCGCGCCGTGACGCGACTGGCGCTGGCGCCGCTGCAGCGCCGCTTCCAGATGGAGCGCCTCGTTCGCTTCAACGACAAGTTCGCGCCGCAGTGGCGGCCGCGCTACCTCGTGTATCAGTCGCGCGGCGGCCTGCCGCGCGCCGTCCTGCGCGTGCTGCAGGCCGAGGGTTACCTCCCCGAGCGACGCCTCGTCCTGCCCGGGACGCGGGGGGCGCTGCGGCGAGCCGTGCCCGCCCGCCCGCGCCCGAGAGCGCCGGCGAGCGAGCCGCGGTGAGGCTCCGCGCTCCGCAACCGCTCGTCATCCTCCTGTCGGTCGCACTTGCCGCGACCGGCCTGTGGGGCTGCTACCGCTACTGGGAGTCCTATTTCCAGCATCGGGGATTCACGGTGGTCGCCTACCTGCCCCACGCCCGCCGCGGCACGCTGGAGACGATCGACTTCTACTCGGCGGCGCTGCGCCGCCGCGCCGACTACCTCGTCTACCTGCCGGCCGAGTACGGCAATCCGCGGCGACGGTTCCCGGTCTACTACCTCCTGCACGGCAGCCCGGGGCGCCCGCAGGTGTTCCTCGGGATCGCCAACGAGCCGGTGCGGATGGACAACCTCGTCAGCCAGGGCAGGATGCGGCCGATGATCCTCGTCTTCCCCGACGGCCGGATCGGCGGCAGCACGTATTCGGACTCCGAGTGGGCCGACACGCCGTCGGGCAACTACGCCGGCTACGTGATCGACGTCGTACGCGACGTCGACCGGCGCTTCCGCACGCTCGCCAACCGCCGCGACCGGGTGATCGCCGGCTTTTCGGCCGGCGCCTACGGGGCGACCAACATCGCGCTGCACAACCTGGGCGTATTCGCCGGCCTTCAGTCCTGGTCGGGCTACTACCTCGAGACCCGCAGCGGCGTGTTCGCGCGCGCGTCCGCGTCCACGCTGGCTGACAACAGCCCGCTGGACTACGTGGACTCCCTGCCCGGGCAGCTCGCCGCCGATCCGCTGCGCGCCTTCCTGTTCGTCGGGCGCGACGACGACGACAGCCCGCAGACGATGCCGATGGCCGAAGCCCTCGCGCGGGCCGGGGCGTCGGTGAGCTACGCGCTGTATCGCGGCGGACACGACTGGCAGCTGTGGCACGCCCATCTCGACCAGATGCTGATCCTCGCCTCACAGGACACCGTCGAACCCCTCCCCCGCGCCACCGGCGTCGCGCGGACGCTGACGCCCGGAGTCGTTCCGATCCCGCACGGCCTGGGGCGCCGCCGCCGTCACCCGGCGCGACGATCGGCGTCCGCGCGCCGTCACCGGGTCCGCCACGGGCGGCGTCGGCGGCGGTCACCGCAGGTCAACCTCGTGCTCTCGCGCTTCGTGCGCCGGCGGACCGGTCCGCCGCCGGGACCGGGGCCTGCGGCCGGGGCGCGGGCGCGGGCGGAACCTCGGCCGCGACAGCCGCGACCGCGCGGTCGGATCGCGGCGGGGGCGCTGACCGGCGGGCTGCTGCTGGCGCTCGTCTCGGCCGCACTGATCAACCTGGGGTTCCTGCTCCAGCACCGCGGCCTGCGCGGCGCCGACGCCGACCGCTGGACGGCCTCGCTGCGCGCGGGGCTGCGTGATCGCTTCTGGCTGGCCGGCCAGCTGCTGGGCTGGCTCGGCTTCGGCGCTCAGATCGTCGCCGTGGCGCTCGCCCCGCTGGCGCTCGTACAGGCGTTCGCGGCCGGCGGCCTGGCCCTGTCGGTCCCGCTGGCCGCGGCGATCGTCGGACACCGCGTGCAGCGCGGACCGCTGCTGGCGGTGCTGGCGATCGCAGCCGCCCTGGCGACGCTGCCGATCGGGTTCTCGACCGCCCGCGACCAGCTCTCCACCGGCGCCCTGATC
>JBELAG010000138.1:0-14071 GCA_049509055.1 Solirubrobacteraceae bacterium | reverse complement strand
AGCGTCGCGACGACGGTGTCCGAGGCGCTGCAGTGCCCCGTGGCGATCGCCATTCCGGCGCTCGGACGGCCCGTCGTGCACCCGGCCGGCTCGCTGACGCCGAGCGCCACCGAGGCGATCGCCGCGCACGCCGCAGCCGTCAGCCGGGGCGAGAACGTGCCCGCGCCGGAGGCGATCGCCGAGGCGGTGCCGGTCCGAATCGGCGACCAGATCGTCGGCATCGTGGCGGCGGGCGTCCTCGTCGATGTCGCCGATGACGACGGCACCGGCGATGAGGGTACCGAGCGGCGGCGCCCGCCCGGCGATCGTCACGCCTGGCTGGAGGCGGCCGCGGCGGCGGCTTCGGTCACGGCGCTGATCCGTGACGCCGACGGCGGCTCGCCGGGCGCAGGGCAGAACCTGGTGGCCGACCTCGCGGCCGGGCCACCGGAGGACCTCGCGGCTTTCGTCGCCCGCGCGCGGCGCCTCGGTCTGGAGCTCGGCTCCGGCGCCGCGGCGATCAGCGCGCGCAGCGGGCCCGGCGACTCCGGACCGCCGGCGGAGTCGCCCGCCGGGATCGACCGGCCGCTGGTTCAACAGCTGTGCGCGCAGGCCGGCGCACTCGCCGCGATGCTCGCGCCCGGCCAGCTCGTGGCGATCGCGCCGGTCACCGGATCCGATGGCGAGTCCGCATGCAGCCGGCTCGCCGATGAGCTGCGCACCCACGGGCTGACCGTCGCGGTGTCGGCGCCCCGGCGCGACCCCGCGATGCTGCACGGCGCCATCCACGAGGCGCTCCTGCTCTCGGAGCTCGGTACCGGCCCCGGCGAGTCGGCCGGCCAGGATGAGACCTACCGGCTGCTGATCGGGGTGCTGCTGCGCGAAGCCGATCAACTCGCCCGGCTGCGCGACCGCACGATCTTGCCCCTCGCCGACTACGACGACCGCCACGACACTGACCTGGTGGCGACGCTGAGGGCGTTCCTGGCGCACGACGGGTCGACGACCGAGACCGCCGAGGCGATGAACCTCCACCGGCACACCGTCGGCTACCGGCTGTCGCGCGTGCACGAGGTGTCGGGCCTGTCGCCGTATGAGTCAGACGGCCGTGAGCGCCTCAGCCTCGGCCTGAAAGCACACGACATCCTCACCGCCCAGCGGCGCCTGGACCTGGCCTCACTCAACTCGTAGCAATCGCCGAGCGGTCGCCCGCCCCGCGCCCACCGCGAGCGTCATCGAAAAAGGCGCGTATCGAGGGTGCCGCCTTCGTGGGAGCGCGAGACTGTCGTCTTCGGGGGTGAGTGGACTCGGGCAATCCCTCGCACAGCGTCAGCGGACCGTTACCGCGATCACCAGCGAGACGTCCATCGCAACTCGTCAACGGACCGTGCTGGTCGGCGGCAGAGTGAGGCATCTGCCCCTCCGAACACCACGGCCCTCTCCGCTGCCGCGGAGTTATGCGACAGCGTCAGTGGGCCGAGAACTATGATCGGGCTCGCTGACGTGCAGCACCCCGCCAGCCCCCGATGCCGCCGAACATCCTCTATCTCAACTCGCACGACACCGGCCGCTACGTCCAGCCGTACGGCAACCCCGTACCCACGCCCAACATCCAGTGGCTGGCCGATCAGGGGGTGATGTTCCGCAACGCGTTCTGCGCCGCGCCGTCGTGCTCGGGCAGCCGTGCGGCGCTGCTGACGGGCACCTACTGCCATCAGAACGGGATGATCGGGCTGGCCCACCGCGGCTTCGAGCTCTATGACCTCGACCAGCACATCGTCCGCACGCTCAGCCGGGCCGGCTACCACTGCGAGCTGATCGGCGAGCAGCACGTGTCCGCCGACCCCACGGTGCTCGGCTATGACGTCGTGCACGAGATCGTCGACACGACCGTCAACTCGGTCGCCCCCGAGGCGATCGCGACGCTCGCGGGCGGGATCCCCGAGCCGTTCTTCTTGTCGGTCGGGTTCTTCGAGACCCACCGCAGCTATTTCGCGCCGAGCTCGGTGCGCGACCGTCTGTACTCGCTGCCGCCGCCGTTTCTGCCCGACACCCCCGAGATCCGCCAGGACGTCGCCGCCTACAAGGCGAGCGCGCGCTCGCTGGACCACGGAATCGGCCAGGTGCTCAACACGTTGCACGACACCGGCCTCGCCCGCAACACGCTGGTGATCTGCACGACCGATCACGGCCTTGCGTTTCCGACCGCCAAGGCCAGCCTGCTCGATCGTGGCATCGGCGTGATGCTGATCATCCGGGGCCCCGGGTTCCCGGCGGGCGTCACCCACGACGAGCTCGTCTCCCAGCTCGATCTGTTCCCGACGATCTGCGAGGCCGGAAAGATCGAGCCGCCCCCCTGGCTGGCCGGGCGTTCGCTGGTCGGGCTGGTCGACGGAACCGAGCCGCCCGGCGCGCGGTCTGAGATCTTCGCCGAGCTGACCTTCCACGCCGCGTATGAGCCTCAGCGGGCGATCCGTACCGACCGCTTCAAGTACATCCGCCGGTTCGACGACTACCCCTACCCGGTGCTCCCCAACTGCGACGACAGCCCGAGTAAGGACGCGTACCTGGCCCGCGGCTGGGCGGAGCGCCCGGTCAGTCGCGAGCGCCTGCACGACCTGTTCTTCAATCCCGGCGAGGGCCGCAACTCGATCGACGATCCGGCCTACGCCCCGGTCCTGGCCGATCTCCGCGGCCGGCTCGAGCGCTGGATGGAGCAGACCGGCGACCCGCTGCTGCGCGGGCCGGTGCCGGCGCCGCCCGGCGCGCGGGTCAACGCCCAGGACCAGCGCTCGGCCGACGATCCGACGTTCATCGCCGGTCAGCCGAGCACAAGCTCGGCGGCGGCGCGCAGCATCGACGGATCGCCGCCAATCAGCAGCGTCGTGACGAGCGACTCGCGCCACGCCTCGAGGTCGTGACGGATCTTCGCGGGAGGCCCGATCAGCGCCAGCGCCTCGACGAGCCGGGTCGGCACCGCGGCCGCGGCCTGGTCCTTGTGACCGGCGAGGTAGAGCTCCTGGATCTGTTCCACCTCGGCCTCGTAGCCCATCCGGATGGCCACGTCGGCGTGGAAGTTGGTCCCCCGCGCCCCCATCCCACCGAAGTACAGCGCGTACATCGGACGCAGCGCGTCGGCCGTGGCCTCGACGTCGTCGCTGACGATCAGCGGCACGGTCGCGGCGACCTCGAAGTCGGCCGCCGCCCGGTGCGCCCCGGGGCGAGCCAGGCCTTCGCCCAGCGCCTCCCGGTAGAAGTCGTCGTGATGGGGTGAGTAGAACAGCGCCAGCCATCCGTCGCACAGCTCCCCGGCCAGCGCGATGTTCTTGGGACCCTCGGCGGCGAGATAGATCGGGATGTCGGATCGCAGGGGGCGCAGGCTCGACTTCAGCGGCTTGCCCAGCCCGGTGCCGCCGGGAAGCGGCAGTGGGTAATGGGGCCCGGCGCTGGTCACCGGCCCGCCGCGGGCCCAGATATCGCGCAGGATGCCGACGTACTCCCGCGTCCTGGCCAGCGGCTTGGCGAACGGCTGCCCGTACCAGCCCTCCACCACCTGCGGGCCCGATACCCCCAGCCCGAGGATCATCCGGCCGCCGCTGAGATGGTCGAGCGTCATCGCGGCCATCGCGGTCGCCGCCGGCGTCCGGGCCGAGAGCTGGACGATCGACGTACCGAGCCTGATCCGCTCGGTCGCCGCGCCCCACCACGCCAGCGGCATCAGCGCATCAGAGCCGTAGGCCTCGGCCGTCCAGACCGACTCGAACCCCAGCCGTTCGGCCTCGAGCACCAGCTCGGCGGCGCCCGGCGGCGGGCCGCCGGCCCAGTAGCCGAGGCTGAGTCCGAGTCGCAGGTCGCGGGCCATCAGAGCGGGAGCCTACCGCGGGTCGCCCCCGCGCCGCCGCCCGCGCAGCCGCGCCCGCACGCGGGCCCACCCGCCCTCGCCGGGCTCCGGCGGCGTCTGCGCACGCCGCCACTCCTCGCGGGTCGGCAGCCGGCCCGCCCGCCGCGCGGCCAGCACGCAGTCGGCATGCGCGTGACGGCGACCCCGCGCGTCGCCCTCGGGCACGATCAGCATGTGCTCGCTGAGCGCCGGCAGATGCCGGCCGCACAGCGGGCAGCGATACGTGGCCGGCTTGAGGTTCTGGGCTCGGCGCACCTCCCACCATCGCGGTGCCTGCGCCATGCTCGACAGGATGACAGCGACCGCTATCGTGGGCCGCCGTGGAGCACCGCGACGAGCGGATCATCGTCGAGACCGATCGGCACCGGATCACCGGCCTGCTGAGGCTCCCGGCCGACGGCTACCGCAGCCGGCTGACCGACTTTCTCAACTCCTCCGAGCGTGCCTTTCTCGCGCTCACCGACGTCGAGGTGACGAGCCTCCAGGGCACGCGACGCGTCGAGCAGCGCGACTTCCTGGCCCTGTCGCTGCGCCACATCGTGCTGGCCATGCCAGACGACGGCGACGGCTCGCCCCAGCCGTAGGGGCCGGACCGCCCATCGCCACCGCCGCGCCGGAGCCGCGTTTCCGTACGACGCCCCATACCGCTTCGGTACACAGCCTGCCGACCGGCAGTAGCAGCCCCGGGACCGCGTTTGCCGGCGCCGGCGGCAGCTAGAATCGCGCCCATGGCAACCCAGCCCGCAGACGACGTCGCCCCGCTCAGCCGCTCCGAGCGCCTGCGCGCCAGCCCGCGCATGTTCGACTCCGACCTGCTCGACAAGCTCTCGCGCGTGCACTGGAGCGTCCCGCCGATCATCTTCGTACCGGTCATCACCGTGCTGATCGTCGTTGGGCTGATCCACGGCGCCGGCGCGCTGACGCTCGTCTGGATCCTCTGCGGCTACGCCTTCTGGACGCTGACCGAGTACTGGCTGCACCGGATCGTCTTTCACTTCGAGCCCGAGCACGGGATCGGCGCGCGCCTGCACTGGATCATCCACGGCGTCCACCACGACCATCCCAACGACCCGCTGCGGCTCGTGATGCCGCCGTCGGTGAGCATCCCGCTCGCCGCACTGTTCGTCTACGCCTTCTCGCTCGTGCTCGGCAGCCCGACGTTCATGCCGTTCGGCGCCGGCTTCCTCGGGGGCTATCTGGCCTACGACATGCTGCACTACCACGTGCACCACCACCGGCCGAAGTCCAAGCTCGGGCGGACCCTGCGCGAGCTGCACATGCGCCACCACTTCCAGAGCCACGAGCGCTACTACGGGGTCAGCGCGCCGTTCTGGGACCACGTGTTCGGAACCGCCCGCAAGCGGGACGACAAGTAGCCGACCAGCGGAGCGGGAGGGATTCGAACCCCCGGGCCACGCTGAACGCGGCCGGCTGCTTTCAAGGCAGCTGCAATCAACCGGACTCTGCCACCGCTCCGAGCTGTCGGTTCCCCATCGTATGCGGTCGCCGGGGCCGCGTCATCTACACTGATCCGGCTACGGGAGAGGTGGCCGAGTGGCTGAAGGCACTCGCCTGCTAAGCGAGTAAGGGGTTAACACTCCTTCGCGGGTTCGAATCCCGCCCTCTCCGTTTCCGACCCGACCCGCCGCGCCCGCCGGTCGCCGGTCGCGTGGGACCGCGGCACGCCCCTTGGGCTCGGGTGTTGACCGCTCCATCTCGGGCTCGGCGCTACGATGGCTGCGGTTCGCTGCACGCGCCCGTAGCTCAGCTGGATAGAGCGTCGGTCTACGGAACCGAAGGTCGGGAGTTCGAATCTCTCCGGGCGCGTCACAAAACCCGCTGCAAACAGCCGGTTTCTTCATGCCTGCAGGCACCCCACGTGACGCTTCACAGGCAGGGGCGTAAACAGAAGTGCGAACATGCGGAGCCGCGCTCTAGGTGCGACGCGCTTTCCGCTGGCCCAGGCGGTGCGATCCCGGTGGTCGTTCGTCCGAAGTGGATGCAAGCTTCTGCCCATGGTCCGATCGACCTTTCCCCGCCGTCAGCAGTACCGGCGCCTGCGCCGAGCGACCGCGAGCGGCACAGCGGGCCTGGCGGCCGGCATCCTCGCGGTCATTGCTGCGGTCGCCGGCGCCCTCGCGGTAGTGGGTGTGCTCTCGCTCATCATGGTCGGCCTGCTGGTCGAGGCTCGCCACAGGGTGCGCCTGGCCGGCCGCAGCCGGGTCGGAGCGCGCTCTGAGGACGAGGTTCGGCGAGCGCTCGCACCGCTCGAGGCCGAGGGCTGGCGGCTGATTCACTCGCTGCCCTACCGCGGGCACCGCGCCCATCGTTCCTGGCCGCGGACACGGTAGCCAGAACGTAATCGCGACCGCGTCCGAACTGTCCCGTACGCATCGCGGCGTCGAGTCGGTATGCGCATCACGGATCACGGCGGTGATGGCCGGCGTCCGTGCGGTCGATGGTGGGAAGCAGGCGTCCGGCGTGCGCAACGGAAGTTGGAGAACGAACGCGTGACATGGTAGGGCGAGCCCTGGATCTCGCCGAAAGCGCAGCTGACTCACCTGCGTGCAGAAACGCCCATTTGCATGGGCACGACGACGGACGGAGCCGAAATCCGGCGTGGCTCCAAGACCTCCTACTTTTCTGCATCTGGTTGCGGAAGCGGACCAACGCCTCCGGTGGCTCCCGCATCTGGTGAGGGCAACGTCGATCGACCAGATGTCGCGCGCCGGTGCTCTCTTCGTGTACGGAGCGTTACTTACGCCGGTTGGGGCTTGCCTCGTTCGATGCGTGGAGTCGTCTGCCGAGTCGCACGATGGTGGGGACGATCAGGTCGATGTCGTGCGGCTGCGTGCGCCAGTTCACGATGGCCGGACGAAACGCGACGCGGCCGGCGTAGACGGTGGTGCCGAAGTAGATCTGGCCCTCGTCGAGGACAGCGTCGCCGAGGCGGCGGTTGAGCGCGTCGAGTTCGCTGTCCAGAGCGTCGCGGGGGTGGTAACGGAAGCACACGACGTTGAGCACGACGTCAGCGAGGCGTTCCAGGTCGGGCTCGGCGTCGACCTGATCGGCCAAGCGGCGCGCGAGTGCGAGGTGTCGCTCGACCATCGCGCGGTAACCGTCGCGGCCATACGCGTGGAGCGTCGCCCATACCGGCAGGGCACGCGCTCGTCGCGACATCTCGGGTGCGAGGTCGCCGAAAGCGGTGCGACCGGGTTCGCCACTGCCAAGGTAAGCCGCCGACGCCGAGAAGGTATCACGGTGCAGAATGGGGTCGTCGACGAAGGCGACGCCGCAGTCATACGGCACGTTGAACCACTTGTGACCGTCGACGCTCACCGAACTGGCGCGCTCGAGGCCGTGACCAGAGCTGACCCCCCGAGCCGTCTGACGACGCTACCCCCCTCGGGCCTGCTTCAGGTTTGACTGGTGGGGTCCGGAGAGCCAGTCCGCGTCCGGCCCCAGCCGCGCCTCGACCGGTTCCTCTCCTCGCCGCAGCGCGTCGACGTAGGCACGGTCGGCGGCGAGTCGGGCGGCCACCTCGGGACCCGTGGCAACGGCGCCGTGGCCGGGGACCACCACGTCGACGTGCCTGACGGCCTCTCCCAGCCGGTGAAGTGCCGTCTGGTACGCGCCCACCTGATCGGGCTGGTGAGGGTCCAGGAGCGAAATCAGGACGTCGGAGAGCATGTCGCCGGCGAGCAGGACGCCACGGTCGGCGAGGAGGACCGCGGCGTGGCCGACGGCATGCGCCTGATGCTCGATGATCTCACCGGGCACGGGTCCGCCGTCCACGGGCAGCGGGGTGACGAGCGCGATGAGCTCGAGCGGGATGCCTGACGCGCTCTGCGCCGCCATCGCCTGCCCCCGCTCTCGGCCTCGACTGGCAGCGTGGGCACCGGCGGCAGTGGCATAACGCGGCACATCGCCGAACCGGCCACCTCAGTCAGCACGACTCCATTCTGCCAGCGCGCCACCAGGGTGATCACGTGCTGATGCCCCCCGCACAGCGATCGGTCCGCTATATGAAGGCGCCGACGCCGGTGATGTCGCGTCCGACGATCAGGGTCTGCATCGTTTCGGTCCCCTCGTAGGTGTGGATCGCCTCGATGTCGGCCATGTGGCGGATGACGTGGTTCTCGAGCAGAATGCCGTTGCCGCCGAGGAGGTCCCGCGCCTCGGCGCAGATGCGGCGGGCCTTGCTGGTGTTGTTGAGCTTCGCCAGTCCGGCGATCGTATCGGTGAGCTGCCCGCGCTCGGCGAGGCGACCGATCTGCAGGCAGTACAGCTGCATGCTGGTGACCTCAGCGAGCATCTTCACCAATCGGTCCTGCACGATCTGAAAGCTGACCAGCGGCTTGCCGAACTGCCGGCGGCGCATGGCGTAGGTCAGGGCGGTGTCGTAGGCGGCGACCGCGTGGCCGAGCGCGGCCCAGGCGCATGTCACCCGGGTGCCGGCCAGGACGCGGGCCGTGTCCTTGAACGAGTTCGCCCCAGGCAGCCGGTTCTCGATCGGGACGCGGACTCGCGTGAGTGTGATCTGCGCCTGCCAGACAGCGCGCAGCGATCCCTTGCCCGTGATGACCTCGGCGTCGTACCCCTCGGTGCCCTTCTCGACCAGGTAGCCGTGGACCGCGCCGTCTTCGCCGCGCGCCCACACGACGATGACGTCGGCGAGGCTTCCGTTGCCGATCCAGCGTTTGGCGCCGTCGATCACGTGATGATCGCCGTCGCGCCGCGCGGTGGTCTCGAGCGCGACGGAGTCTGAGCCGTGGTCCGGCTCGGTCAGCGCGAACGCGCCGAGCTTCTCCAGGCGCGCCATCGCCGGCAGCCATCGCTCCTTCTGCTCCTCAGATCCGAGCATCGCGATCGCTTTCATCGCGAGGCCGGCATGCACGCCGAGGAATGTGCCGAGGCTTCCGTCTCCGCGGTTGAGCTCCATGTGCACCAGGCCGCACGCCATCGGGCTGAGCGCGGGGCAGCCGTACCCGTCGATGTCCTCACCGACAACGCCCAGCTCGCTGATCCGGCGGATCAGCGGCCACGGCAGCTCGGCGCGCTCCCAGTAGCCTGCGATCACGGGGAGCACATCCTCCTCGACGAACGCGCGGACGCGCCTGAGCGCATCGAGCTGCTCGTCGGTCAGCTGCTCGCGAAGAAAGAAGTAGTCGGTTGCCCGCGCGTGCGCGAGCTCGTCGGTCAGCTGCGGGGCGGTGGTCATGCGACTCTCCTGGACTGGTCGTGCGCCACCTGGGGTTCGGGATGCAGCTCGGATCTGGCCAGGGCTGCGGCGATGGCGCGATAGCTCTTGCGGTTGACGATCAGGCCGACGTGGCTGCCGGTGACCTCGACGCAATCGGCGTACGGGACGAGTTGGGTCTGCCAGCGGACCACCCCGTCGCCCTGGGAGTAGATGCTCGTCAGGTGGACCCGGTCGACTGGGAACGGAGCGTGGAAATCTGCGGCGAACGGGCAACGGCAGGCGTCGCTCAGGCACGCCGGCGAGCGCGCGCGGCCGGTCAGCCGGAGGATCGCGCGGAGGCCCGAGACGGCTGTCAAGGTCGGGGTGCTGCAGCCGAACATCCCTTGGAGGTCGGCTCCCAGGGAGATCGCGTGCGAGACGAGGTCCGGCCGCCGGGCCGCGAGCGCGCGTGCGTAGTGTCCGCCCCGGCTGTGTCCGATCACGGCGACCCGCCCGTCGTAGCGACGCGCGAGCGAATCGACCCGCCGCTCGACGCGATCGATGCCTCGGTCAGAACAGGTGACATTGGCGATGAACCCGCAGACCCGCGGCCGGTAGCCGATCCGATGCAGCCAGCCGGCCAGGACCGCCATCGTCTGATCGCCGGCCAGGAAGCCCGGCACCAGCACGACCGGTCGCCCGTCGCCACGCGCGATGTCGCGGCCCGCGAACACCGGATCGCCCAGCAATCGCGACAGCTCGAGCACGCACCGCGGTTCGGCCAACGGCCGGCCCCACCACCACGCGGACAGTTGCGAATCCGACGCGTTCATGCGGCGTGGACATAGCTTCCGGGCGCTTTGGACTGCGCCTTGTACCGGCCGTTGCCGAGTCTCTTTGGCGCCGCCTTCAGCCCGCCGGACCTGGTCGAGAGCCAGTCGCTGTAGTCGGGCCACCAGCTGCCGCGTCGGGTCACCGCCTGGCGAGCCCACGCGTCCGGATCCGCCGGATGCTCGTCGGCGACCTGATAGCTCGAACGGGATTCGACCCCGTCCGGCGCGGGAGGGTTGATCAGCGCCTGGATATGGCCGCTGGCGGAGAGCACGAACCGCGACTGGCCGCCGAGCAGCTGGGTCGACGCGTACGCGTTGTGCCACGGCACGATGTGGTCGGAGGCGCCCGCGACGATGTAGCTGTCGATCGTCACGTCACCGAGATCGACGGGGGTGCCGAGCACCGTGAACGCGCGGGGGGTTGCGAGTGCATTCTGCATCGCCAGCTTGACGAAGTCGCGGTGGAGACCCGCGGCCAGGCGGACGCCGTCCTGGTTCCAGTAGAGAATGTCAAACGCGGGCGGCTCCCTGCCGAGCCAGTAGTTGTTGACGACGTAGTTCCAGATCAGGTCGTTTGGCCGTAGCCAGGCGAACACGCTGCCGAGCGCCTCGCTCGTGAGATACCCCTTCCGTGCCGATTCGGCGACGGCGGTCGCGGCCAGCTCCTTGGTGGCGAGCGCTGAGGCTGTTCCGGCTCGCGTGCTGTCGATCGCACACACCATCAGCGTCAGGCTTGACGCCACGCCGAGCCGCCCGTCCGCCGCCAGGTGGCCGAGGGCGCCGGCGGTGATGATCCCGCCCGAGCATGCCGCCATGACATTCGCCGAGCTGTGAGCGGCGATGTCTGCCGCCGCCCGTCCTGCCTCGAGGACCGCATCGGCGTAGGTGTCGAAGTCGAAGTGTCCGTTCTCCCGCTCGGGGTTGCGCCACGAGACCATGAACACCTGATGCCCCCGTCCTACCAGATACGCGGCGAGGCTCCGCCCCGGCGCGAGGTCGAGGACGTAGTACTTGTTGATCGTGGGCGGCACGATCAACAGCGGCGTCTCGTACACCTTGGCGGTCTGCGGCGCGTACTGGATCAGCTCGAACACCTCGGTTCGCAGGACGACCGATCCGGCGGTCAGCGCCAAGTTGCCGCCCACCTCGAACTTGGTCGTGTCGACCATCGCGGGCAGCCTGCCCTTGGCGGCGTCGCGGAGCAGCAGGCGGCTGCCCCGGGCGAGGTTGGCGCCGCCGCGGTCGATCGTCTCCTTCAGCACCGCTGGATTGGTCAGCGGGAAGTTGGTCGGGGCGAGCGCGTCGAGCACATTGCCGAGGGTGAACCGCACCTGTCGATCGGCCTGCCACTCGAGGCCGGCGTCATCGATCAGCGCATCGACCGTGCCGCTGACCCCCAGGTAGGCCTGCATCAGCCGGTGGAACATCCAGCTCTCACGCCACGCTCGATCGGTGAAGCGGCGATCGCTCGTGGCCGGCGCCAGTCCGGAGCTGCCGGCGACGACACGCGCGAACTCCGCGCCGAGACCGCCGACGCGGCGCGCGAGCACACGCGGACGGCGGGCCAGCCTGCCGGTGAGCTTGACCGTGGCGACCGGGTCGAGGAAGCGGCTGGCCGCGCCCGGGCTCGCGACCGCGTCGGTCAGGAGCACATCGAGCGCCGCCCGCGCGGCGGCGACGCTGCCGACGTCAGGCCCGCCGGTTGGCTGCCCGTTGCTGGTCGGGTCCTCGAGCACGGTCACGGGCCGGCCTGTGTGCTCGCTTCGGCGCGCGGCGCTGGCGGGACGATCTCGCGCTTGAGGATCTTGCCCGTCGCGCCCTTCGGCAGCTCGTCCATGAACCACACGTAGCGCGGGTACTTGTAGGCGGCGACGTTCGACTTCACGTAATCGCGGATCTCGGCCTCGGTGGCGGTGGCGCCCGGCTTCAGCGTGACCGCGGCGCCGACCTCCTCGCCGAGCTCGGCATGCGGGACTCCGATCACGGCGACCTCCTGGACGGCAGGATGCTCGTAGATGATCTCCTCGATCTCGCGGGGGTAGACGTTGTAGCCCCCGCGGATGATCAACTCCTTCTTGCGGTCGACGATGTAGAAGTAGCCCTCATCGTCGATTCGGCCGATGTCGCCGCTGAAGAACCAGCCGCCGCGGATCGCCTCCGCCGTCGCCTCGGGCCGCTTCCAGTAGCCCTTCATCACGTTGTGGCCGCGGATCACGATCTCGCCGGGCTCGCCCGGTGCGACCTCGTGGCCGTCGTCGTCGACCACCCTCATCTCCACCCCCTCGACCGGGGTCCCGATCGAGCCCGGCTTGCGCTCGCGGTCAGGATGGTTGAACGACGCCATTGGCGAGGTCTCCGACAACCCGTAGCCCTCGAGTACGGTGCACCCGAAGTGCTCCTCGAACACGCGCATCACCTCGACCGGCATCGCCGCACCACCGGAGATGCACACCCGCAGCGACGAGGTGTCGTACGTGCCGCTTCCGGGCGCGTGGAGCATCGCCGAGTACATGGTGGGAACCCCCTCGAAGGCGGTCGCCCGATCTCGTTCGATGATCTCCAGCGCCTTGCTGGCGCTGAAGCGCGGGATCAGCGACAGCGTGGCGCCGGCCGCGACCGCCGCGTTCAACGCACACGTCTGACCGAACGCGTGAAACAGCGGGAGCGCTCCCAACACGACCGAACGCACGTCAAGCGACAGCAGGTCGACCGCCACCTCCACATTGCGGCCCAGGTTGGCGTGCGTCAGCTCGGCGCCCTTGGGCTTGCCGGTGGTGCCGGAGGTGTAAAGGATCACCGCCGTGTCCTCACCGTGAGCGTCGATCACGTCACCGTCCGGCTGCATTGAACCCAACAGCCGCTCAAACTCGCCCGGCGTCACCTCCACTGCTTCGGCCCCAGCCGCCGTCGCGCCCGCCCCGGCCGCGGACGCGAACTGATGCCAGGCGAACACGAGCGCCGCCCCCGAATCTCGCAGGTAGAACTCGACCTCGCGCGCCTTGAGCAGCGGGTTCATCGGAACCACTACCCCACCCGCCCGGAGCACGCCGTAGTACGCCACCGCGAATTGCGGCACGTTGGGCAGCATGATCCCGACGCGCGCGCCGGCACCGATCCCGCGGAGGCGCAGGAGCCCCGCCACCCTCGCGCTCGCGGCGTCAAGGGCTGCGTAGGGGACCTCCGTCTCATCGAGCTTGAGCGCGATGTGCTCGGCGTGGCGCTCCGCGGTCGCGACGAGGTTGGCCGCAAGGTTGCCCATCTCCTGTCCTCCAGGTACGTGCGTGACGAGGCGGCCAGCGTTGCAGACCGTGCCGCCATCCACCTTGGAGGATGCTCCGATCCTGCTTGGAGGCCGGCACAGTCCGATTCCCCGTAGGCTGCGTCCGAGGTGAGGAACTCCGACGCCGATAGCGGCTCGCAGGCGCGATGGGAAGCGTTCGTCGATGCGCTCGTCGCCGACCGCGAACTGCTGACCGAACGCATCCGCAAGAACATTCGCGCGACCCTCCCCGCCTACCGCACGGTCGCCGATAGGGAGCTCGACTGGGGATTTCGGATCGATCTCGACAGCACGCTGCGGACGGCCCGGGCCGGGCACGAACGGGTCACCGACGAGCAACTCGCGGCGCTGACGCCGGTCGGGGAGGCGCGAGCCCAACAGGGGATCCCGATCGCCGACGTCCTGCTCGCCTGGCGCATCGGAGTTCAGGTCGTGATCGACCGGGCCACGGAGATCGGGCCGGAGCTCGCGATCTCAGACGCTGAGATGCTGCGCTTCGTCAGGGCGTTGATCGCCGCGTCCGATCGCGCGATGGCGATCATCGCCAGCGCGCACCGGACCGCCGATCTGGAGCTTGCCACCCGTGAGCACGAGCGACGCGCGGCCGTCGTCCGTGAAGCCCTGCTCGGCACGATCGCCCCGGTCGTGGTGCGCGCGCACGCCGAGTCCTGCGGAATCGACATCACCCGCGAGTACGTTGCCATCCGCGCCGACAACCTCCCTGAGGAGCGCACCCTGCGCGAGCGACAGCTCGGCTTCCACGGCACGCTCACCCCACGACTGGGCCTCGCGGCGAGGATCGACGACGACCTCGCCGGGTTCCTCCTGCGCCCTCCCACCGGGGACATCGCCTTCGCGGTCGCCGTCGGTCCGCCCCGGCCGGTCCACCGGCTGAC
>JBELAG010000137.1:0-14167 GCA_049509055.1 Solirubrobacteraceae bacterium | reverse complement strand
TCGCGCGCCGACGCCGCCGCCAGCGCCAACGCCTGCGTGCCGGGAGCGATGCTCGTCCGCGCCAACCAGGCCGAGGCCGAGCTGATGACCGGCGAGTCCGATCCCGAGCGCGCGGCGCTGGCGCTGCGCAAGGCGGGCGCCGGCTTGGTGGTGCTCACGCTCGGCGCCGGCGGCGCGATCCTGCGTGGCAACTGGAGCGCCGACGTCGCGGCGGTGCCCGTCGACGTGGTCAGCACGGTCGGCGCCGGCGATGCGCTGACCGGCACGCTGCTGGCGCGCCTGGCGATGAGCGGCTTCTACCCCCCGGCCGCAGCCGCCTCGCTGCACGAGGCGGTGCAGGCCGCGGCGCGCGCTTGCACTCGGTGGGGCGCGCTTGACTGAAGCCGTCGCCGGCTGGCGCCGCCCGCCGTCGCGGCGGGTGCGCGCGATCCGCGAGCGCCTGCGGCTGGTCTACGGGATCCCCAGCGCCCGTCCGCACGGACATCCGATCGCCGAGCTGGTGCTCACCGTCCTCTCCCAGTCGACCAACGACCGCAACCGCGATGTCGCCTACCTGCGCCTGTGCGAGCGCTTCGAGGGCGACACCTGGTGCCGGATCCGCGACGCCCCGGTCGACGCGATCGAGGAGGCGATCCGCCCCGGCGGGATCTCCCAGGTCAAATCCGCCCGGATCAAGTCGATCCTCCAGGCGATCACCGAGACCGCGCCCGGCCACGACCTGGCGCTGGACTGGCTGGCCGACCTCACCGTCGCCGAGGCGCAGGACTACCTCTGCTCGCTGCCCGGCGTGGGCCGTAAGACCGCCGCCTGCGTCCTGCTGTTCGCGCTCGGCATGCGCGACGTGCCGGTCGACACCCACGTCTCGCGCGTCGGCGCCCGCCTGGCCCTGTTTCGCCCCGGCGCCCCGTTCGTCGAGATGCACGACACGATGCTGGCGATCACCCCGCCCGGCGCCGAGCTCGAGCTCCACATGAACCTGCTCCGGCACGGCCGGCGCACCTGCCACGCCCGCCGCCCCGAGTGCGGCGACTGCGCGCTCGCGCGCATGTGCCCCGCCGCCGGCACGTTCTAGGGCACGTGGCCGGAGGTTCTGGTCGAAATCGGCGAGTGGCGGTGCGGCAACGCCGTGACGGGGGCGTTTGCCGTCCACAAGAAGAACCTCAAATCTGCTACCCTCGCACTAAGATTTTTGTAACTGAAAGAGAGTAGACACGAAATGGGAAAGACGATTGGAATCGACCTCGGGACGACCAACTCATGCATGGCCGTGCTCGAGGGTGGCGAGCCGACGGTGATCGAGAACGCCGAAGGTGGGCGTACGACTCCGTCGGTGGTCGCCTTCACACAGGGTGGCGAGCGCCTCGTGGGCACCGTCGCCAAGCGCCAGGCGGTGACCAACCCGCAGAACACGGTCTTCTCGATCAAGCGCTTCATGGGCCGCAAGGAGGCCGAGGTGCGCGAGGAGGAGTCGATCGTGCCCTACAAGGTGGTCTCCGGCCCCGGTGGCGATGCGCGCGTGGAGGCCGGTGGCAAGCAGTACTCGCCGCCGGAGATCTCGGCGATGATCCTCGGCAAGCTCAAGGCCGACGCCGAGGCGTATCTCGGCGAGACCGTCGACAGCGCGGTGATCACCGTGCCGGCGTACTTCAACGACGACCAGCGCCAGGCGACCAAGGACGCCGGCAAGGTCGCCGGGCTCGACGTCAAGCGGATCATCAACGAGCCGACCGCGGCGTCGCTGGCCTACGGCCTCGACAAGGAGGCCGACCAGACGATCCTCATCTTCGACCTCGGCGGCGGCACGTTCGACGTGTCGGTGCTGGAGATCGGCGACGGGGTGTTCGAGGTCAAGGCGACCGCCGGTGACAACCACCTCGGCGGCGACAACTTCGACAAGGCGCTGGTCGACTGGCTGGTGGGCGAGTTCAAGAAGTCCCAGGGCATCGACCTGAGCGCCGACCCGATGGCGCTGCAGCGGCTCTACGAGGCGGCCGAGAAGGCCAAGATCGAGCTCTCCACCACACAGGAGACGCAGATCAACCTGCCGTTCATCACCGCCGACGCCAGCGGCCCCAAGCACCTCGACATGCGCCTGACGCGCGCCAAGCTCCAGGAGCTCACGTCGAAGCTGCTGGACCGCACGATCGCGCCGGTCCGCCAGGCGCTCGACGACGCCAAGGAGAAGGGCGCCTCGACGATCGACCACGTCGTCCTCGTCGGCGGCATGACGCGCATGCCCTCCGTGCAGGAGAAGGTCAAGGAGCTGACCGGCAAGGAGCCCCACCGGGGCGTCAACCCCGATGAGGTCGTCGCCGTCGGCGCCGCGATCCAGGCCGGCGTCCTGGCCGGAGACGTCAAGGACGTGCTGCTGCTCGACGTCACCCCGCTGACCCTCGGCATCGAGACCAAGGGTGGCGTGATGACCAAGCTGATCGAGCGCAACACGACGATCCCGACGCGCAAGTCCGAGGTCTTCTCGACCGCCGAGGACAATCAGCCGAGCGTGGAGATCCACGTGCTGCAGGGCGAGCGCGAGATGGCGACCTACAACAAGTCGCTGGGCAAGTTCCAGCTCACCGGGATCCCGCCGGCACCGCGCGGCATTCCGCAGATCGAGGTCGCGTTCGACATCGACGCCAACGGCATCCTCAACGTGTCCGCCAAGGACCTGGGCACCGGCAAGGAGCAGAAGATAGAGATCCGCTCCGGCTCGGGTCTGTCCGATGACGAGATCAAGCGGATGGTGACCGACGCCGAGTCGCACGCCGAGGACGACAAGCGCCAGCGCGAGCTCGCAGAGGCGCGCAACAACGCCGAGAACGCGGCCTACCAGGCCGAGCGTCAGCTCACCGATCTCGGCGACGCCGTCGACGCCTCCTCCAAGCAGGAGATCGAGGCGGCGATCAAGGCGGTCCGCGAGTCGCTGAACTCGACCGACGCGTCGGAGCTCAACGCCAAGACCGAGGCGCTGCAGTCCTCCTTCCACAAGGTGTCGGAGGCCATGTACCAGCGCGCCCAGGAGCAGGCGGCCAGCAGCGCCGCCGCCGACGGCGCCGGCGCCACCGACGGCGCGACGTCCACCAACGGCGCGAGCGCCGAGGAGGACGTGGTCGACGCCGAGGTTGTGGACGAAGGGAAGTAGCCGATGACGATCGATCCGATCAAGGCGCCGGAGGCTGCAGCCACCGGGCCAGATCCCGAGGTGCCTGAGGCCGAACGGCCGCAGGCACCCCAGGGCGCCGCTGCGGCCGGAGCGGCCGCGGCGGCGGGGGTCGGGTCCGCCGCCGCGGCGCGGGCCTACGCGACCTCGGCGGGGCGCCAGCCTGTGCCCGGCGGCCACGAGCAGACGGCCGCGGACGCCGGCCGGCCAGGGCCTGGACCAGGACCGGGACCGGCGGTGGACTTCACCCAGTCGGCCGCCGGCGATCCCGCGCCCGACGAGGCGGTCGCCGCCCCCGGCGTCGACATCGCCGCGCTGGCCGCGCGGGCCGAGAAGGCCGACGAGTACCTGGCGCTCGCCCAGCGGACGCAGGCCGACTTCGAGAACTACCGCAAGCGCGCGCTGCGCGAGGCCAAGGCCGCGCAGGAACGCGGCGCGCTGAAGCTCGTGCAGTCGCTGCTGCCGGCGATCGACAACCTCGATCGCGCGCTCGCGCACATGGACACCGCCGCCGAGCCCGAGGCGGCGGCGCAGGCGCTCGACAACGGGACCGCCTCGTTCGTCACCGGCATCAAGCACGTCCATGCCGACGTGCTCGCGGCACTGGGCACGATCGGCGTCGAGGCGTTCGATCCGGTCGGCGAGCCGTTCGATCCCCAGTACCACGAGGCCGTCGCCCAGCAGCCCGTCGAGGGGGCGCCGCCGGGCACCGTCGTGGAGGTGTTTCAGCGCGGCTACCGGCACGGCGAGACCGTCGTGCGACCGGCGCGTGTCGTCGTCGCCGGGTGAGGCGGTGATCGACGGTGGCTGACCGGCCCGACTACTACAAGATCCTCGGCGTCGGCAAGAACGCCTCCGACGCCGAGATCAAGAAGGCCTATCGCAAGCTGGCGCGGGAGAGTCATCCCGACCAGAACCAGGGCGACAAGCGGGCCGAGGAGCGCTTCAAGCAGATCTCGCAGGCTCACGACGTTCTGTCGGATCCCGACAAGCGCAAGGCCTACGATCGCGGCACCGGGCCGTTCGGCGGCTTCGGGATGCCCGGCGGGTTCGACGCCGGCTCGTTCAGCGGCGGCTTCAGCGACATCCTCTCCAACCTGTTCGGCGGGGCGGGATCGGGTGCCGGCGGAGCGCGCGGCGGCGCCGGCAGCGTGCGCGGCGGCCGTCCCGGGCGGACCGGCCCGGTGCGCGGGCGTGACCTCGAGACCGAGGTCACGCTCAGTTTCGACCAGGCGGTCAACGGCGCCCAGGTGCCACTGTCGATTCCGACCTCGCAGCCATGTCCGACGTGCAGCGGCACGGGCGCCAAGCCAGGGACCACGCCGCGGGTCTGCCCCGTCTGCAACGGACGGGGCCTGGAGTCTCAGAGCCAGGGCATCTTCTCGATGTCGCAGCCGTGCTCGAACTGCCACGGCTCCGGCACGGTGATCGACGACCCCTGCGCGACCTGCAAGGGCACCGGCGCCCAGCGCTCGGTGCGCCGGATGCGCGTCAACATCCCCGCCGGCGTGCGTGACGGCAGTCGCATCCGGCTGGCCGGCAAGGGCGAGCCGGGGCTGCGTGGCGCGACGGCCGGCGGCGGCGCATCGGAGGCCAGGCCGCCCGGTGACCTGTTCGTGATCACGCGCGTGTCGGACTCGGCGGTGTTCAAGCGCAGCGGCGACAACCTCGAGGTCGAGGTGCCGCTGACGATCCCCGAGGCGCTGCAGGGAGCGGTGATCGAGGTGCCAACGCTGCACGGCTCAAAGCGCCTGCGCGTGCCCGCCGGTACCCGGCACGGCACCGTGCAACGGCTGCGCGGCGAGGGGCCGGCCCGGCTCAACGGCAAGGGCCGGGGCGACATCCACTACCGGTTCACGCTCGAGGTGCCGGCCTCGCTGTCCCCCGAGCAATCGGAGGCCGTCGACCGCCTCTCACGGGTGATGAACGGCAACCCGCGCGAGCGGCTGTTCGCCGAGGTGGCCGCCGACGCGGCGGCCGGCGCGGCGAAGTCGGCCGGTGGAGCGGCGTGATGGCCGCCCGGAGGATTCGCACGACGACGCGGGTGGAGGTGTCGTCTGACCGCGGCGTGTTCATGATCTCGGTTGCCGCCGAGCTGGCCGAGATGCACCCGCAGACGCTGCGGATGTATGAGTCGCGCGGGCTGATCGAACCCCAGCGCTCGCCGAAGGGCACGCGGCTGTACTCCCAGAAGGACGTCGACCGGCTGCGGCGCATCCAGGAGATGACCGCCGAGCTGGGGATGAACCTGGCCGGAGTCGAACGCGTGTTCGAGCTGGAGGAGCAGCTGGAGATGATGTCGCGCAGGGTCGCAGCGCTGGAGAAGCGCGCGGCCGACCTCGGGGCCGAGGTCACCCGCCTGGAGGAACTGCGCCGCGAGCTGCGCGCCGAGATCGTTCCGTACGTCCGGGGCGGCGCGCTCGTGCGCCACGGCGATCTCAAGCCGCTGGGTCGCCGCTCGGCGGCCGCCGGCGGGGAGTAGGTTGGACGAGCACCGCCCGATCGGGTACAACACAGTGGAGCTTTGACGGCCCGAAGCTCCGCTGCTACGTTACCGGATTATGGTCTATAGGAGATGGACAACGCGGGGCGCTGACCGTGGCAACGCGTCGGATCGCCGCGCACCGGGGGGTCGTTTTCACGGCGACGCCCTGGCCGGCCTCACGCGTGGCGGACTGCTGGCGCGCGTGGTGGCTGGGCTGGGGTCGCTGTCGGTGGCCGGCGCCGCCGCCGCGGGACTGGAGAGCGCGTCCGGGGCCTCGCCGCTGACCGCGCGTGACCGCGACGTGCTGACGTTCGCGCTCATGCTCGAGGAGCTCCAGGTCGCCTTCTACTCCCAGGCGCTGCGCAGCGGCCGGGTCACCGGCGAGGCCCGGCAGTTCGCCGAGGTGGTCGGCGCCGAGGAGCGCGCTCACCTCGCCTATCTGCGCCAGGCGGCCGGGTCGGCCGCCACCGCGGCCGAGCGCTATCGCTTCGGCGGCGCGCTGCACGACACGCCGTCGTTCGTGTCCGCGGCGGTGGCGATCGAGGAGACCGGCGTGGCGGCCTACAACGGGCAGGCGACCAACCTCAGCCCGGCCTCACTCGCCCGGGTGGCACGCGTGATCTCGGTCGAGGCGCGCCACGCCGCCTGGGCGCGGGCGCTCGCCGGCCGCCAGCCGGCGCCGGTCCCGATCGACGTCCCGATCAGCGCCATGACCGCTCGCGCTGCGCTGGGCAGGTACATGGGATGAGCCCGGGGCGCGACGCGGTGACGGTCCTGACGCTCGCCGACTTCGACGCCGACGGCGCCGTGCGCGAGGCGGCGCAGCGGCTCCCGACGCGCGCGGGGTTTCTGGCCCGCGGTGGCGCGGCCGCCGCGCTCGGCTTCGGCGCGCTGTGGCGCGGGGCGCCCGCGGCGGCCCAGACGACGTCGACCGACGTCGCGGTGCTCAACTTCGCGCTGACGCTCGAGTACCTCCAGGCTGCGTTCTACACGCAGGCCGAGCGGGTCGGCGCGCTGACCGGCGCCCTGGCCGACCAGGCGCGCGTGGTCGGCGCCCACGAACGCGCCCACGTCCGCGGCTTCCGGAAGGTGCTCGGCTCGGCCGCGGTCAAGGAGCCGAGCTTCGACTTCCACGGCGTGACCGACTCCGCGGGGGCGTTCCGCGCCACCGCGGTGGCGTTCGAGGACCTCGCGGTGGCCGCCTACAAGGAGCAGCTGCCCAAGATCCAGTCGCCGGTCTACCTCGCCACCGCCGTGGGGATCCACTCCGTCGAGGCCCGGCATGCGGCGTGGATCCGGCGTCTGGCCGGCATCGTCCCGGCGCTGCACGCCTTCGACGACCCCCTCCCCGACGCGCGCGTCGTGGAGATCGTCAACTCGACCCATTTTGTGACCGTGCATGCGCCGGTCACGAGCGCCGACGTCGCGCCGCACTTCACCGGGTAGCGATCATGAGCCCGCGGCGAAGCTGGTCGCTGACGGCGGCCGTGATCGTCGCCTCCGGCGTTGTCGGGCTGGTGCTGGCCCCCGGTCTGCGATCGGCGCCGGCGAGTGGCTCGGGGCGGGCGGCGGGCCCGTCGCCCGCGATGCTCGCGTCACTGCCGTCCCCCCGGGCGGGGTTCGCGATCCCGCAGGCGTCGACGCTGGCCGATCCCACGGCCGAGTCGCGATGGGCGCCGGTGATCGCCGCCACGACCGCTCGGCGGTCTCCCAGCCTCGCGAGCCCGGCGGTGGCGCCGATCCCGACGCGCACGCCCGAGGGCACGGCGAACCTGCTCGAGGTCGATGCCGAGGTCACCCGCGACGGCGTGACCTGGGTGCGGGCCCGGCTGGCAGTGCTTCCCAACGGGACGTCCGGATGGGTCCCGCGCGCCGCGCTGGGCGGCTGGTCGTTCGTCGACACGAAGGTCGTCGTCAGCCTGCGCCGGCTGACCTTGACCCTCTATCGCGCCGGACATGCCATCTTTCGTGCTCGGGTCGGGGTCGGTACCCCGGCAGATCCCACACCGACCGGTACCTTCTACGTGCGTGATCGCCTGACTTCGTTTGCCAGTCCGACCTACGGGCCGCTGGCGTTCGGCACGAGCGCCCGCGCCGCGCATCTCACCGACTGGCCGGCAGGGGGCTACATCGGGATCCACGGCACCGACGAGCCCGCGCTCATCCCAGGGCGTGTCTCGCACGGCTGCATCCGCCTCACGAATGCAGCGATCGTCAGGCTCGGCCGGCTGCTCCCGGTGGGAACGCCGGTCGTGATCCGGTGATGGGACGGGGCGGCGCGGCACGCCGGCGGATGCCCAGAGCGCCGGCGCTCGCCGCTGCGCTGGCGGCCTGCGCGGCCGCGGGGGCGCTGACGGCGGGTGATCCGGCGACGGCGGTCGCGGCGGGGAGCGCAACGACGACGCACAGGCCGGCGGCGGCGGCTCATCGGGCGCCGCCCGCTCGCCGGGCGGCCGGTGGCGGCGCGGGACAGCTGCCGAAGGCCTTCCCGCTCGGGACCACGACGCTATGCTGCCGGACCAGCAGCACGGCGACGACCCCCACCCGCTCCACCACCGCGAGCGCCTCCACCTCCTCGCCGAAGGCAGCCGGGGGTGGCGGCTCGACCGGGTTGCTCGTGGCGGCGATCGTCGCGGGGCTGGTGATCCTCGCCGGGCTGGTCGCGTTCATCAGGCGCCGCCGTCGCGGGCGTGGCTCGGGGCCGTCCCCGGCCCAGCCCGCGCCCGTGTTGGCAGCCCAGCCCGCGCCCGAGGTGGCGGTGGAGCTGGCGGCGCCGCAGCTGGCCGCGGAGCCGGCCGCGGCGCCCGAGGTGGCGGCGGAGGAGGTGCCGGCGGAGCCGGAGGTGGTCGAGGAGGTGCCGGATGAGCCGATGGCTGAGGCGCCCGCGGAGGAGCCGGCCGCCGAGGAGTCCATGTCCGAGGAGCCCGCGGTCGAGCAGCCGGCCGCCGAGGACGCTGCCGCCGAGGAACCCGCGGTCGAGCAGCCGGCCGCCGAGGACGCTGCCGCCGAGGAACCCGCGGTCGAGCAGCCGGCCGCCGAGGAGCCGGCCGCGGAGGAGCCGGCCGCGGAGGAGCCGGCCGCGGAGGAGCCGGCCGCGGAGGAGCCGGCCGCGGAGGAGCCGGCCGCGGAGGAGCCGGCCGCGGAGGAGCCGGCCGCCGAGGAGCCGGCCGCCGAGGAGCCGGAGCCGACCGCCGAGACCGCCGCGGCCAACGGCGCCCCCGGCGACTTCGACCTGGCCGTGCAGCGCCACCAGGCCGGCGACCTGGAGGGCGCCGAGCGGGCCTATCGGCGCGCCGCCGCGGCGGGCAACACCGAGGCGGCGTTCAACCTCGGGGTGATGCTCTATGAGGCGGGCGACGCGGGCGGCGCCGAGCTGGCCTGGCGGATGTGTCTGTCGCATCGCCACGCCCGTGCCGCGACCAACCTCGGATTCCTGCTCCAGCAGCGCGGGGACCTCGACAAGGCGCGCCTGGCCTACCTCACCGCCGCCCGGTGGGGCGACCCGCTCGGCAAGCGGCTGGCGCGGGGGCTGTCGCGTGCCAACCCCCCCGGAGGCGGCGCCGACTGACCCGGGGCGGTGCCGGCCGTCGTCCGCCGCCCGGCCGGGCTGGGACGCCGGTATGCGACGATCTGCTGGGTCGAGCGGGAGCGCCAGGACCGCGGCGGTGGTCTGTCTATGAGCGGAGTGAGCACGCAAATGTCGATGATGAGCTGGGGATTCACAAGAGCGGCGGTGATCGCTGCCGCGACCGCGCTGGCCGTGGGGCTGATCGCGACAGCGGGGGCGAGCGCGGCGGCGGCTGCGGGGGCGGGCGCAGCCGCAGTCGCGCCGGGGATCGCCCGCGGCGCAATGGCGCCGAGCACCCGGAGCGCGCGGAGCGCCCGGACCGCCCGGGACGCCGCCCGGGCGCCCGCCGCCGCCGATCGCCGGATCGCGGTGCTGCTCCCGCTCAGCACCGATGCCGCCGGGCTGGCGCGCTTCGCCACCGCCGTCTCGACTCCCGGATCACCGCTGTACGGGCGGTATGAGTCGATCGCCACGCTCGCCCGGCGCTTCGGCGCCTCGGCGCCTCGGCGCGTCCAGGTGGTCGGCTTCCTGCGCCGGGCGGGGGCGACCGGGGTGGAGATCGACCCGACCGGCCTGTTCGCCCGGGCGACGATGACGCTGTCGCTCGCCGATCGCCTGTTCTCCACCTCGCTCGGCGTGTTTCACTCCGCGCGGGCCACTCGGTTCGTCGCTCCCGTCGGCGGCAGCCGGATCCCGGCGGGCCTGCGTACGGCGGTCACCGGCGTCGTCGGCCTCGACACCGCGCCGCTGGCCACCGCGCCGCAGCTGCTGACCGCGCCCGCGACGGCGAGGTCCGCGTCCGGCGAGCGCAGCGATGTCGCGTCGTTCTCGGGCTACCCGAACCGAACGGGGACCGCCGCCGGCTGCCCTGCGGCCACCTCGCAGCAGGGCTTCACCCCGAACCAGTACCTCGCGGCGTACGGCTACACGCCGCTGCACCAGGCCAACATCTCCGGTCAGGGCGAGCGGGTGGCGCTGATCGAGATCGACGGCTTCAGCGCGGCCGACCTCGACGCGTTCGCGAGCTGCTTCGGCCTCGCGGCGCCCCCGATCCAGACCGACCTCGTCGGCCTTTCGCACCCGCTGCCGGCGGGTGGGGAGTCGACGCTGGACCTCGAGGTGCTCGACGCGGCGGCGCCGCGGCTGCGCGAGATCGACATCTATGAGTCGGGGCCGACGGCCACCGACGTCCTCGCCTCGCTCACCAGACCGCTCGTCAATCGTCGCTCCCGGGCGGACGTGATCTCGGCCTCGCTCGGGGCCTGCGAGGCCGCGACCGTGCAGGCGATCGGGCGCTCGGGCGTGCAGCTCGCCGAGAGCGCGCTGGCGATGGCCGCTGCCAGCGGCATCTCGGTGCTGGCCTCCAGCGGGGACGAGGGGTCATCGTCGTGCCTCGGCAACGACGGCAAGCCGCTGCCCGACCTGTCGGTCAGCTATCCGGCGTCCTCGCCGTGGGTGACCGGAGTCGGCGGGACGAACTTCACCCTCGGCCCATCAAACGCCATCGTCTCCCAGGATGTCTGGAACGATCTGCCGCTCGTGCAGGCGGCCGGTGGCGGCGGCAGCAGCTCGCTGTTTCGGCGGCCGTCCTACCAGGACTCCTTCCAGGGCCCCGACCGCCGCGGGGTGCCTGACGTCTCGATGCTGTCCGACGTCCTGCCCGGGTATGAGATCTACTGCACGGTCGCGCGCGACTGCGTCAGCGCGGATACTCCGGGCCCCTGGACCCAGGTCGGTGGCACGAGCGCCGCCGCGCCGCTGCTGGCCGGCGGTCTGGCGCTGATCGACCAGGATCTGCGCCTTCAGGGACGGCAGGATCTGGGTCTCGCCAACCCGCTGCTCTACGACATCGACCGCCTGCCGCAGGGCCCGGCGGTGATCTCCGACGTGACCGTCAACAGCAACGATCTCGGATCCAGCATCGACGGATCCGCGCTCGGCTGCTGCGACGCGATCCCGGGCTATGACCGGGCGTCCGGACTGGGAAGCGTGAACATGGCGGCGCTGGCGTTCGCGGCGTCGGCGATCGTGCCGAAGATCGTCGCCGTGCGTGTGGCGGTGCCGGGCCAGCGCCGGCCGGTGGCGCAGCGGCGGCTGCTGGCGCGGGTGTCGTGCTCGGGCCGGTGCCTGATGGGCGCGTGGGCCCGGATCACGGTCGGGCGCTCGCGCCGGGCGATCGCCGAGTCCTCCCGCCCCTACGTGCTCAGGGGCGCGGGCGCCCGGACGATCGCGATCGCGCTCTCGCCGTCGGACCTGAGTCGGCTGCGCTCCGCCCTCGCGGCCCGTCAGGCGGTCACCGCCACCGTCTACGGCGTGATCCTCGATCCCAGCGGCGACGTCGAGGCGCAGAGCCGCGGCGCCCGCCTGCGCATCACGGGCTGAGCACGGCCCCTTGCGGGAAAGCCTCAGCGGTGCGATAATCTAAGTCCACCTCACTTAGATTTGGAACCCGCTCATGCAACCAGACCGTTTTACGATCAAATCACAGGAGGCGCTTCAGGCCGCCCAGCGGCTGGCTGACGAGCGCCGCAACCCGCAGACGACGCCCGAGCATCTGCTCGCCGTCCTGCTCGAGCAGGACGGCGGCGTGGTCGTGCCGGTGCTGCGCAAGCTCGGCGTCGAGCCCGCCACCGTGCGCCAGACGATCGGCCGCCGCCTCGATGCGCTGCCCAAGCTCACCACCTCCGGCGGGCGCGAGGAGCCGGCCGGAGGCTCGGGCGAGCTCGTCCAGATCCTGCGCGCGGCCGAGTCCGAGATGCGCGACCTGCGCGACGAGTACGTCTCCACCGAGCACATCTTGCTCGCGTTGTCGGCCCATCCGGGCGGCGCCGGCGACGCGCTGCGTGCCGCCGGCGCCGGGCACGACGAGCTGATCAGGGCGCTCAGCGAAGTTCGCGGCTCACACCGGGTCACCGACCAGAACCCCGAGGAGAAGTTCCAGGCGCTGGAGAAGTACGGCCGGGATCTGACCGACGCGGCCGCCCAGGGCCAGCTCGACCCGGTGATCGGTCGCGACGACGAGATCCGCCGCGTGATCCAGGTGCTGTCGCGCCGGACCAAGAACAACCCGGTGCTGATCGGCGAGCCCGGCGTCGGCAAGACGGCGATCGCCGAGGGCCTGGCCCAGCGGATCGTGTCCGGCGACGTCCCCGAGGGGCTACGTGACCGCCGGGTGATCTCGCTCGACGTCGGCGCCCTGATCGCCGGCTCCAAGTACCGCGGCGAGTTCGAGGACCGGCTCAAGGCCGTGCTCAAGGAGATCGCCGACGCGCGCGGCACGATCATCCTGTTCATCGACGAGCTGCACACGATCGTCGGCGCCGGCGCGGCGGAGGGCGCCGTCGACGCCGCCAACCTGCTGAAGCCGATGCTCGCCCGCGGCGAGCTGCGCGCGGTCGGCGCCACCACCCTCGACGAGTACCGCAAGCACATCGAGAAGGACGCCGCGCTCGAGCGGCGCTTCCAGCCGGTGTACGTCGGCGAGCCCAGCGTCGAGGACACGATCGCGATCCTGCGCGGCCTCAAGGAGCGCTACCAGGTCCACCACAAGGTCCGCATCCAGGACTCGGCGCTGGTCGCCGCGGCGACGCTCTCGCATCGCTACATCGCCGACCGGTTCCTCCCCGACAAGGCGATCGACCTCGTCGACGAGGCCGCGTCGCGGATCCGGATGGAGATCGATTCCAAGCCGACCGAGATCGACGAGGTCGACCGACACATCATGCAGCTGGAGATCGAGCTGCAGTCGCTCGGCGACGACGACGATCCCGGCACCGTTGCGCGCCGCGAGCAGCTCGAGCGCACACTCGCCGAGGAGCGCGAGCGATCGGACGCGATGCACGCCGAATGGCAGCGTGAGAAGGACTCGCTCGGCGCCGTCGCCGATGTGCAGGAGCGGCTGGAGCAGGCGAGGATCGAGCTCGACCGCGCCCGGCGCGAAGCCGATCTCGGCCGGGCGGCCGAGCTGCAGTACGGCACGATCCCCGAGCTGGAGAAGCAGCTGGCGGCGGCTGAGTCCGCCGAGCACGACACCGCCGGATCCAGCGGCGCCCCGCGCTTTCTCAAGGACGTGGTCGATGCCGACGACGTCGCCGAGATCGTGTCGAAGTGGACCGGCGTCCCGGTCTCGCGCCTGGTGGAGGGCGAGATCGAGAAGCTCGTGCACATGGAGGACCGGCTACACCAGCGCGTGATCGGCCAGGACGAGGCGGTCACCGCGGTCGCGGCGGCGCTGCGGCGCTCGCGCGCCGGCCTCCAGGATCCCAACCGGCCGATCGGGACGTTTCTGTTCCTCGGCCCGACGGGCGTCGGCAAGACCGAGCTCGCCCGGGCGCTGGCCGAGTTCATGTTCGACACCCAGGATGCGATGGTCCGGATCGACATGTCGGAGTACATGGAGAAGCATTCGGTCTCGCGCCTGGTCGGCGCGCCCCCCGGCTACGTGGGCTACGAGGAGGGCGGCCAACTCACCGAGGCGGTGCGGCGCCGGCCGTACTCGGTGGTTCTGCTCGACGAGATCGAGAAGGCTCACCCCGACGTGTTCAACACGCTGCTGCAGGTGATGGACGACGGCCGTCTGACCGACGGACAGGGCCGCACGGTGTCGTTCAAGAACGTCGTGCTGATCATGACGTCCAACATCCCGGGCGGCCGGGCCGGCGTGGAGGCCAACTTCAAGCCGGAGTTCGTCAACCGCCTGGACGACATCGTCGAGTTCGACCCGCTCACCCGCGAGCAGATCGGCGCGATCGTCGATCTGCAGGTGGCCGGGCTGGTCGTGCGCGTGCGAGAGCGCGGAATCGAGATCGAGCTCTCCGACGACGCCAGGACGCTGATCGGCAACCTCGGCTATGACCCCACCTACGGCGCCCGCCCGCTCAAGCGGGTGATCCAGAAGCGGCTCGTCGACCCGCTCGCGCTGGCGATCCTCGAGGGCCGGTTCGTGGCCGGCGAC
>JBELAG010000136.1:0-14336 GCA_049509055.1 Solirubrobacteraceae bacterium | reverse complement strand
AAGGACGTCGACAACGCGCTGGCGATGTGGTCGATCACCGACGCGCGCGACCTCGCCTGGAGCCACGCCAAGCTGATGTGGCGCCTGCGCGACGACCCGATCCTGGCCGACGCCTACGGCGATGTGCTCGCGCGCATGGTGGAACTGGCCGGCCGGGGCGTCCTCATCTGAGCCGGTTCGCGCCGGGGCGTCAGTCCGGGTTCAGCGGCCCCAGCTGCCACAGGTCGTCGAGATCATGTGACGCCGCCAGCCAGCGGCGCGCATCCCGGCGGCCGAGCTCGATCAACGCCTCGCCGAACTGCGCCTCGAACAACAGGAAGCTCAGCAGCTCGGCATGTTGGGGGTCGGTGTCGGCGGCCAGCAGCCTGGCCAGGAAGGCGAGGTCCGGCGAGCGCACCGCGTTGACCGGGCCGCTGCAGCACTCGCGGATCACTCGCAGCGCGATCTCGCCGATCGTCGTCCGCGTCCGCGGCGCGATCACGATGTAGGGCACCTGACGCTTGCCGGCCAGCTCGGTCGCGCCGCTCGCGGTCACGAGGTCGTTGACGCCGGCCAGCGTCTGCAGGTCGGAGACGAGCTGGTCCTCGAGCAGGCCGAGCAGGACCTGGCCGGCGCCGAGCAGCGCGTCGGGCCGCGCGCTGCCGGCCGGCCGCGCCGGCCCGGGGGCGAGCGAGTTGAGCGCGATCACCACCACCCGCCCGGCGCCGAACGCGAGCGCGGGCTTGATCGGGGTGTTCATCCGCGTGCCCCCGTCGATGTACCAGCCGCGCGCGGGCGCCGGTCGCTGCACCTCCACCGCGGGGAAGATCACCGGGATCGCCGCCGACGCCAGCACGTGATCCTCGGCGATCGACGCCGTGACGTAGTCGATCGCGCGGCGGCGGTCGCGCGGGGGCGAACCACCCCCGGCGTGGAACACGACCGACCGCCCGGTGCGCGCGGAGGTGGTCACGACGCCGGCTGCGCTCACCGCTCCGGCCGCGACGTTGCGCGCGAGCTGATCGAAATCGACACGCTGCGCCACCGTCCGACGCAGCGGCGCGGGATCGAGCAGCGACACCAGCCGCACGCCGGGGACGCCGACCGCTTCGCCGAGATAGGCGCCCACCCGCCGCAGCGAGGCGCCGGAGATGAGCGGGCGGACGACCATGCCCCAGCTGATCGACTCCCAGATCTGCAGCGCGGTCGGCAGCAGGTCGGCGACCGCCAGCTGGGCGTTGGCGGCCAGGTAGGCGGCGTTCAGCGCGCCGGCGCTCGTTCCGAGGATGATGCTCGGCCGCTCGCCGCGGGCCTCGAGCTCGGGCAGCAGGACCGACAGGGCACCCACCTCGTAGGCGCCGCGCGCGCCGCCGCCGGCGAGGACGAGCGCGACCGGGTGCTCCGGCGCCACCGCGGCCACGCCCGGCTAACCGTCCGCGCGCCCGAAGAAGCGGGCCTCGTCGCGCCCGAGCGGCGTCGCGGGCGCGGCGCCGTGCAGGTACTCGGCCGCGATCGCGCCCCAGTCGGCCCCGGCGCGAAGCTGCTCGAGCACGACGGCGACGATCCCGTGCATGCGGCGGATCAGCATCGCCTCCGGCGGCATCGTGAACTGGTTGACCTGGTTGCGGATCTCGGCCCGCTGGTCGCGGACGTCGGCCCGCGCGCCGCCACCGCCACCGGTGCCGTCCGCGTTGCGCCCGCGCGGGCGGTGGCGGTCGCGGCCGCGGCCCGACGCGAACCGGCGAGGACCGGGGACCGCGTACCACTTGATCGCCATCCGCATCAAGCGCAGGGCGAGCTCGGGATCGACCGCGTCCGCCCGGCGGGCGGGGAGGTAGCCGGCCTCGAGCAGCGCCGTCTTGAGCGCGGCGGCGTCCTGATCGCGCGTCGCGACCACGATCGCCCGCTCGCCCGCCACTCGGGCGGCGTCGACGTCGCGCAGCAGGCCGAAGTCCAGGAAGCAGACCCGGCCGTCGGGGCACAGCAGGTAGTTGCCCGGATGCGGGTCGCCGAGCGCGATCCGGTCGCGGTACAGCAGCCCGAAGAAGAACCGGAAGACGATCTCGCCGTAGCGGTCGCGCGTGGCCTCGTCGGCCCGCCGCACCGCCTCGAAGCGCTGTCCGTCGATGTACTCGGAGACCAGCACCCGCCGGGTGCAGAGCTCCAGGTCGACCCGCGGCACGCGCACGAACGGATGGCGGCGCATCAGCCGTTGGATCCGGCGGTGGTTCTGAGCCTCGAGCTCGTAGTCGAGCTCCTCGGCGATCCGCTCCCGCATCTCGAGCGCCATCGCCCTGGCGTCCAGTCCCGGCGCCAGGCGCCTGACCAGCGGCAGCAGCAGCATCGCGTTACGCAGGTCGGTCTCGACGGCCTCCGCGACCCCGGGGTATTGGACCTTGACGACGACCTCCTTTCCGTCGATCGTCGTGGCGCGGTGGACCTGGCCGATCGACGCCGCCGCGAACGCGCGCTCGTCGAAGTCCGAGAACACCCGCGTCAGCGGGCCCCCGAACTCCCGGCGCATGAGCTTCTCCAGCTGGGCGAACGGCACCGGCGGCACGTCGTCGCGCAGCTCCGCGAGCTTGCGCTGCAGCTCGTCCTGCTCCTCGTCGGCCAGCCCGGTGAACTCGACCATCGACATCATCTGGCCGACCTTCATCGCCGCGCCGCGCATCTGGCCGAGCTGGTCGACGAGCTGGTTGACGAGCGCTGCGGTCCGCACGCTCTGGGCGGCCGCCGCGCGCTCGGGCGTGCGGACCCGGTTGGCGGTCCGCATCCCCGCCCAGCGCAGGCTCTGGCCCGAGACCAGCCCGCCCACCCGCGCCGTGCGCGCGAGGCGTCCGGTGGGCAGCTTGCCCGCCTCGGGCGGCGGGTCCTCGGGCTGCGCGCTCATCGCCCGAGCCTAGCGATCGGCCTGCGCGAGCCTGCGGGGCCCGGTTGGCCCCTAGGCCGGGCGGGGGCGCTTGCGGCCCCAGGCGGAGCGCAGCACGCGCAGCGCGTTGGCGCCGGCGATCTTCTCCGCGTCCTGATCGCCGTAGCGCGTGCGCAGCGCCGACTGCAGCTGCGCCATGCGCCCCATGTGCTCCAGTCCCGGCAGCGCCGGCTTGATGTAGCCGTCGAGATCGGATCCGATTCCGATGTTGTCGTAGGACCCGGTCAGCTCGTGGATCCGGTCGATGTGACGGCACAGCGAGTCGATCGAGTGTGCCAACGAGCTCGCGCCGCCCGGCAGGCCACTGGTGATGTAGTGCTCGCAGAGGATGCAGCCGAGCACGCCACCGCGCTGCGCGACGGCGGTCACCGTGTCATCGTCGAAGCAGTACTCGAGCCCGCCGAAGCGATACGCCATGTGCGTGGCGATCACCGGGATCTCGCGGGCGGGATCGCGCGCGTCGAGCAGGTTCAGGACGTCGTGGATCGACTGCGAGCGCATGTGCGTGATGTCGATCAGGATCCCCTCGTCGACCATCGCCTCGACCGCGGCGCGCCCGACGGCGGTGAGGCCCTCGTCGCGCTGCTGGCGGAACACGTCGTTGTAGACGCGGTCGGGCAGGAACGGCAGCGCCGGCGCGTTGGTGGCGACATCCCGGAAGAACAGGTGGGCGACCGTCACGTAGGCGATCCCCAGGCCGGCGAGCGTGCGGACGTTGTCGCGGATCTCCGCCTCGCCACCGAGCTGGAAGCCGCCCTCGACGGCGTGGATCAGGACCGGCGCGCCCGCCGGCAGCAGGGCGTCGAGCTCGGCCGGCGAGTGGGCGATCGCGATTTCGCCGGGGTGATCGCGGGCGTAGTCCTCGACGGTCTGGCGCTGGTCGAGCAGGTCGGTGAAGTACCGCTGCTCGGGCGGCGCGCCGTAGCGCTGGGTGAGGTCCATCTCGTTGAACGGCGCATAGAGCACCGACAGCGCGACGCCGACGTCGCCGTCGCGCATCAGCGCCGGCGTCACGCTCGGCGTGTCTCCGGGGCCCTGGTAGTTGGCGGCGTGCGAGATGAGCCCGACCAGCCGCGCCTCCAGGCTCTGGCGCCACCATGCCCGGACGCGCTCGTGCGTCTGCTGCTGCTCGTCGGGCAGCAGGTGCATCGGGAAGTGCGCATGCAGGTCGACCAACATCGACGACATCCCTCTCGCTCGTCGGGCCGACAATAGCCTCCGGCGACGGCGGCGTCCACCCGGGCGGCGCGGGTGCGGCAGGATGCGTGTCGATGGCTGCCCGCAATCTCGTCAACCTCAACGGGGTCGCCAAGGGCTACGCCAGCCGCTCGCTGCTGCGCGACGTCACGCTCGGGATCAGCGCCGGCGACCGGATCGGGATCGTCGGCGCCAACGGCGACGGCAAGTCCACGCTGCTGGCGTTGATCGCCGGGACGCAGTCGCCGGACGCGGGAACGCTGACCCGAGCGCGGGAGGTCAGCCTGTCGCTGCTGCCCCAGGTCGACGAGCTCGGGGACTCCGCCACGATCGGCGAGGTCATGATCGGCGAGCGGGCGCAGCACGAGTGGGCGGGCGACGCCGCGTTTCGCGAGGTGCTGGAGGGCCTGCTCGGCGGCGTCGCGCTCGATCGGTTCCCGGCCGGGCTCGATACGCCGGTCGGGCCCCTGTCGGGCGGCGAGCGGCGGCGGATCGCGCTGGCCAGGGCGCTGCTGGAGAACCCGGTGCTGCTGGCGCTCGACGAGCCGACCAACCACCTCGACGTCGACGCGATCAACTGGCTCGCCGGTCATCTCGCGGCGCGGCGGGGATCGCTGCTGGTCGTCACCCACGACCGCTGGTTTCTCGATGCCGTCTGCACCGCGACCTGGGAGGTCGCCGACGAGGGCGTCAACCAGTACGAGGGCGGCTACGCGGCGTTCGTGCTGGCCCGCGCCGAGCGCGAGCGGGTGTTGGCCGCGCGCGGGGACCGCCGCCGCCAGCTGCTGCGCAAGGAGCTGGCGTGGTTGCGCCGCGGCCCGCCCGCCCGGACGTCGAAGCCCAAGTTCCGGATCGACGCCGCCAACGCGCTGATCGCCGACGAGCCCGAGGTCCGCGACCGCACCGAGCTGCTGCGCTTCGCCAGCGCCCGGCTGGGCAGCAAGGTGATCGAGGCGGTCGGCGTGTCGGCGACGTTCGGCGACCGCGAGGTGCTGCACGACGTGACGCTGCGGCTCGGGCCGGGCGACCGGATCGCGCTGGTCGGCGCCAACGGGTCGGGCAAGACCACGCTGATGCGGCTGCTCGCCGCCGAGCTTGCGCCGGCGCGCGGCGAGGTCGACCGCGGCGCCACCGTCCGCCTCGCGCACTTGTCGCAGGACACCGCCGAGATCGCAGCGCACCTGCGCGTGCTCGAGTCGCTGGAGGAGGTCAGGGGGATCGCCACGCTCAGCGACGGGCGGGAGCTGACGGCGGGCTCGCTGTGCGAGCGCTTCGGCTTCCGTGGCGACCGGGCGCGAACGCTCGTGCGCGACCTGTCCGGCGGGGAGCGCCGCCGGCTGCAGCTGATGCGGCTGCTGATCTCCGGACCGAACGTGCTGCTGCTCGACGAGCCGACCAACGACCTGGACATCGACACCCTCACCGCGCTCGAGGACCTGCTCGACGGCTGGCCCGGCACGCTGGTGATCGCCAGCCACGACCGATATTTCGTCGAGCGCGTGTCTGACTCGGTGTATGCGATCGGTCCCGGCCGGGATCTCCGCCACCTTCCCGGCGGGGTCGAGCAGTACCTCGCGCTCCGCGAGCCGGGCCCGGCGGGCACCACGGGTCCGGCGACCGGGAGCCGCGCCGGGGCGACGGAGAGGGCGAGCGCGGCGTCCGGCTCGCCCGGAGCGGCACTGCGCGCCGGGCGCAAGGAGGTCAGGCGGATCGAGCTGGCGCTGGACCGTCTCCACGCGCGGGAGTCCTCGCTGCACGACGAGATGGCTCGCCACGCCAGAGACCACTCCCGGCTCGGCGAGCTGCAGTCCGCGCTCGCCGCCGCGCAGGCCGAGCGCGAGGAGCTGGAGACCGCCTGGCTGGAGGCCTCCGAGCTGCTGGAGGCACAGACGCCGGTGTCCGGACAGCGCTCGGACGGCTAGGCTGGGTTGCCCTCCTTGATGGCCACGTCGTGCGCGGTTCGCCGGGCCGCCGTCATCCTTGGCGCGCTCGCCCTGCTTGCAGCCGGCAGCCCGCCCCCGCCGGCCCGCGCGGCTCCGTTCCCGGTGACGGTCGGGGCGCCGTTCGGCCGTCCGGTCGCGTCCGGGTTTCTCGGGCTCGCGCTCGAGTACCGATCGATCCCGCAGTGGATCGGCGCCGGGCCGTCCGGAGCCGATCCGGTGCTCGTCCAGCTGATCCGCAACCTCGTCCCCGGCGGCCGGCCGGTGCTGCGGATCGGCGGCCAGAGCACCGACCGGACGTGGTGGCCGGTCCCCGGCCTGCGCCGCCCGATCGGCATCACCTATGACCTGACGCCGCAGTGGATCGCCGACGCCCGCGCGCTGGCGCAGGCCACCGACGCCCGCCTGCTGCTCGGGGTCGGCCTCGAGGCCGACCAGCCGCGGATCGACGCGGTCGAGGCCACGCAGCTGCTGCGGGGTCTCGGCGGTCGCTACGTGGACGCGCTCGAGCTCGGCAACGAGCCCGAGCTCTACACCCTGGTCCCGTGGTACCGGCGGCTCAACGGCGTGGCGGTCCCCTGGTACAGCCAAACCGGGACGCCGGTCCTCGCACGGGGACCCGGGTATGACCCGGCGGCGTTCTACGGCGAGTTCGCCCGCACGCTCGCGGTGCTGCCGCGGGCGCCGATCGCCGCGCCCGACACGGGGCTCGTGCCGTGGCTGGACGGGATCCGCCCGTTCCTGTCTGCGGGATCGCGGGTGAGGATCGTGACCTGGCACGCGTATGCGCTCAGTCAGTGCGTCACCGACGCCACCTCGCCGGACTATCCGACGGTGCCCAATCTGTTACTGCCCGCGGCCTCGCACAACCTGGTCAGCGGGATCGCGCCGATCGTCTCGTTGGCGCACGCGGTCGGGGCCGGTTTCCGGATCGACGAGATGAACTCGGTGACCTGCAACGGCCGGGCCGGCGTCAGCAACACGTTCGCGTCGGCGCTGTGGCTGATGGACGGCCTGTTCTCGATCGCGGCGGCCGGCGTCGACGGCGTCAACATCCACACCTACCCCGGCGCCGCCAACGGCCTGTTCGACCTCGCGCGCGCCGGCGGGACATGGGACGCGGTGGTCCATCCGCTCTACTACGGCGCGCTGATGTTCGCGCAGGCCGCGCCGCCGGGATCTCGCCTGCTGGCGATCCAGTCCCCGCCCCAGGCGGCGATCCGCGCATGGGCGACGATCGCCCCCGACCATCGGATCAGGGTGTTGCTGATCAACGACAGCCTCACCGCCGCCGCCCGCGTGTCGGTGCGCGTGCCCGCCGGCCGCGGGGCGGCGAGCGTCGAGCGGCTGGTCGGCCGCAGCGCCTATGCGACCAGCGACATCAGCCTCGGCGGCGCCACGTTCGCGCCGCAGACGCCGACGGGGCTGCTCGCCGCCCCGCGGACGGCGGTGATCGCGCAGCGCGCCGGCGCCTACGCGATCACGCTTCCGGCCACGAGCGCGGCGCTCGTGACGATGTCGTCGATCAGCCTGCCGGCGTGAGGATGATCGCGGGGATCACGCGGTCGGTGTTGGCCTGGTACTCGGCGAACTGCGGCGCGCGCTGCGCCTGCTCGCGATACAGGCGCTCGCGCTCCTCGGGGCCGGCCTCGGCGGCGACCACCTCGACCGTCTCGGTCCCGACCTCGATCTGGGTCTGCGGATGGGCCTTGAGGTTGTGGTACCAGTCGGGATTCGTCGGTGCGCCGGCCTTGGACGCGAAGATCACATAGCGATCGCCGTCCCGGGCGTAGACGAGCGGGTTGACGCGGCTGGTGCCGGTCTTCGCTCCCGTGTGGTGCAGGAGCAGCAGCGACATGCCGGCGAACATGCCCCCGACCTGCCCGGCGTTGGCGCGGAACTCCTCGATGACCTTGGCGTTGAAGTCTGCTGGTGTGGTCGACATGGCCGCCGAGTCTAGTTATCGCGCTCTGCCACCATGACCCGATGAAGGTTCGCTTCGCTGTGGCCCCGGGCGGCGGCGCCCCGCCGGATTACGGCATCGCCGTGTTCGCCGTGTTCGCCGATTCGGTGGAGGCCGCGGGCTTCGACGGGATCTGGCTCTCCGACGTGCCGGTCGCCCCGGTGCTCGACCCACTGCTGGGGCTTGCGCTGGCGGCGGGACGGACGTCGCGCCTGCGCCTCGGCGCCAATGTGGTGCCGTTCGGTCGCAGCCCGTTCGTGCTCGCCAAGCAACTCGCCCAGCTCGATCAGATCTCCGGCGGGCGCCTGCTGCTCAACTTCGTCATCGGCCTCGACCAGCCCGGGGAGCGCGACGCCCTCGCGCTCGCCGGCGCCGGCCGGGGCCCAGCGCTCGAGGAGGCGCTCGGCCTGATCCGCCGCTGGTGGGCCGGCGAGCATGTCGAGCACCATTCCGACCGCTGGTCGTTCACCGGTCTGGCCCCGGCGGCGCGACCCGTGCAGGACCCGCTGGAGGTGTGGCTGGGCGGCCGCGGCCCACGGGCGCTCGACCGCGTCGGGCGGATCGCCGACGGCTGGCTGGGTGCGGCGGTCACGCCCGCCGAGGCGCATGACGCCACCCGGCAGATCCGCGCCGCCGCCGACCGAGCCGGACGCGAGGTCGACCCTGAGCACTTCGGGTTGAGCATCGCCTACGCCCGCACCTCGCCGGAGCCCGCGCTGCTGCGCGCCGCGACGGCACGGCGGCCCGACGTCGATCCGCTCACGCTCGTCCCCGTCGGCGCGCGCGCCCTGCGCTCGTCGATCGAAGCCTACGCCGACGCCGGGCTGTCGAAGTTCGTCGTGCGGCCGCTCGAGCCGGTGGGTTCCTGGGCCGAGGAGGCCGCCTGGCTGGCGGCCGCGATCCTCGACCTGCAGACGTAGCCCGCCACCGCATCGCGCAATGATCGTCGATCGATCCGGTGGCCGCGGCGGCGGGGTTGCGACGCCCGGCGGCGCCACCCAGCACAATGACCGCTGGATGTCCCCATTGTTTCGCAAGAGTGCGAAGAAGCTCGCCGACGAGGCCGAGGCCCAGGCCGAGATCGAACGGATCAAGACGCTGCGCGTCGAGGATGTGGCGATGGCGCTGCTGCCCGCGCTCGGCCCCGACGGCGTCGGCAAGGGCAACTACACCCGGGTCCAACAGCTGTGCAACGACCTGGTCCGGGACTTCCCCGGCGCCACCGGTCTCAAGCCTCTGCAGCTGCGACCGCGGGTCAATGGGGCGCTCGACCTGCTCGAGCGCACCGGCCTGGTGTCGTCGTTCGCCTACGAGCGGTCGCCGGCGTACCGGATCACGGAGCTCGGCCTGGACACGCTCAAGGACGGGACGATCGCCCAGCGCCTCGGTCCCGGCGGCTACGTGCCCTAGTGATCTGGCCGGCACCCGGCGGTCAGCGCGGCGCGACGCCCAGCGTCCGGCGCAGGAAGTCGTGCTCGGCGGCGAGCGCCGGCGCCGCCACGGTCATCGGCAGGGAGAGGAACCCATGGGGCGCCTCGCGCCACGTGCGCAGCTCACCGGCGTGGCCGGCGGCGCGCCAGCGGGCCTCCATGAACAGGGTGTCGTCGAGCAGCGGATCCTCGGTGCCGATCGTGAAGATCGCCGGCGGCATGCCCGCCAGGTCGGCGAACAGCGGCGAGATGTCGGGATCGCGGCGTCCCTCGCGATCGTGCTCGGGCAGGAACTGATCGCCGAACCACTCGATGATCGGCTCCGACAGCACGAGGTTGCGCTCACCCCAGAGTCGCTGGCTCGGAGTCATCGACAGATCGAAGGCGCCGTATTGGAAGACCGCGGCGCCGAACGCGCCGGTGACTCCGTGGCGGTCGCGCAACCGCAGGAGCGTGACGGCGGCGAGGTGAGCGCCGGCCGAGTCGCCGCCGATCGCCAGCGCGCCCGCCCCACCCACACCACCCACGACCGACCGGCCCTCGTCGCCCAGCAGCCACAGGGCGGCGGCCACGCAGTCGTCGGGGCCGGCGGGGTAGGGGCTCTCCGGCGCCAGCCGGTAGCCCACGCTCACCACGGTCAGCCCGGTGTCGCGGACCAACTGCGCGAGACGTTCGTCCTGCATGTCGTGGGCACCGAGCGTCCAGCCGCCGCCGTGGATGTGCAGGAACGCGCCCGCCGGGGCGCCGTCGGCGGGGATGATGCGCAGCGGCAGCGCGCCGCCCGGGCCGTCGATATGATGGGTGCGGGCCTGCGCCAGGAACACCGGCGCCGGATAGATGCCGGTGCCCTGGCGACGCGCCCGGCGGGTCTGCTCCGGAGGCACGGTGTGGACCGACGGCATCGTCGCCAGCAGGCTCTCGAGCGTGGCGTTGAACGCTCGGGTGTCGGCGAGCAGATCGTCGTCGTGGTGGTCGTGGGCGGTCATCACTGGGGTGAGCGCCGCCGGTGCGCAGTCGACCGTCGCGGCCGCGCCAATCTAATCGATGCGGCGCGGTCAGGCGCCGTGCCCGGCGCTCACCCCGAGCCGCTCCAGCAGCGTCTCTACCGAACCGATCCGGGGGACGAACAGGAACGAGAACTTCGCGGTCGATGCCTCGACGGTGAGCTCGGAGCGCATCAGGACGGTCGGATCGTCGGGGTTGCCGCCGCTGGCGGCGCTCTGGGAGAGCAGCCGTCCGAGCAGGTCGACCTCGACCGTCGGCGGCTCGGGCTCGAGCTCCATCCCGGTCATCTCGACGATCGCGTTGAGATAGGAGGTGGCGAGGATGTTGCCGACCTCCTGGAGGGCGGTGCGGCCGATCTCGTCATCGAGGCTGGTCCCCAGCAGCTGGCAGAGTTGCTCGCTGGTGTCGTCGGGGAAGACGAGCAGCACGGTGCCGCCGTCGTCGTGAATCGGGGTGTCGACGAGCGCGGAGCGGCTCATCGGGGCCCCGATCCGGTCGATCGCCTCGGCGAGCACGGTGAGCAGCGCCTCCGAGTAGCCGATCTCGACGGGACGGCCGAGCAGCTGCGACAGGGCGGTCGCGGCGTGGCCGGAGCCGATGTTGGCGATCTCGCGCAGCGCGCTCTGCTCCAGCTCGCTGAAGCCGAGCCGGCCGGTGTCGCCCACCGACCAGGCGCCGGCGACGGCGCCGGGCTCGAGGATCGGGACGACCTCGTCGTCGTGGAGGATCACGCCGCTGGCGACGTCGCCGACGGCGAGACCGGGCATGTCGAGGCGCTCGGCCATGATCTGCCCGACGAGCCTCTCCACCGCGAAGGCGCGCCGGCGTCCCGACGCCCATGCGACGACCGCCGCCGTCGAGGTCTCGGAGCTGAGTGCGAGGCGCTCGGCGAGGTCGAGGACCTCGAGCACCTGCCCGCGGAAGCAGACGACGTCGGCGTTGCCCACTCGATGGGTCTCATACCCGCGCAGGTCGAACGTCTGCTCGACCGCCTCCATCGGCAGCGCCCAGGCGAGGCCACCGGCACGGACGACGAGGACATGGACGAGGTCGGGCATCTCGGGCTCCAATCGAGGGACGGGGCAGCACCCGTGTGGATCGGCATGCGCGGGACCGCGCTTGAGCGCGCGCGTCACAATCACGGCATGGGTGGCCCGCTGCGGTTCGCTGTGCAGGGAGCGGAGCTGGCCGGCGAACGCCACGAGGGTCGCGGGCCCATCGTCGTCGCGCTCCACGCCGGCGTCGCCGACCGCCGCGCCTTCGATGGCGTGGTGGCGAACCTCGCTGGGCGGGCGACCGTCGTCACCTACGACCGGCGCGGCCACGGCGACAGCCCGCCGGCCACCGCTCGCTTCAATGCCCTGGACGACCTCGGCGACGTGCTCGACGCGGTCGGCCACGGCCCGGCGTGGCTGCTGGGCAACTCGGTCGGCGGCAAGCTCGCCCTCGATCTCGCGCTACGCGCGCCGGACCGCGTGGCAGGCCTGATCCTGATCTCGCCCGCGGTGAGCGGCGCGCCCGAGCAGCCGCTGGACCCCGACACCCAGCGGTTGTCGGACCGCATCGACGAGGCGGTCGCCGCCGGCGATCTGCAGGAGGTCAACCGCCTCGAAGCGTGGCTGTGGCTCGACGGGCCGGCCGTCGCCGAGGGGCGGGTCGGCGATCCGGCGCGGGCGCTCGTGTTGGCGATGAACGCGACCGCGCTGGCCGCCGAGGAGCGGCAGGGCGAGCTCGAGGACGATTCCGGGATCGACGCATGGGCACGCCTCGAGCAGATCGCCGTTCCGGTCACGGTGGCCTGCGGCACGCTGGACCTGCCGATGTTCCGCGATCGCTGCCGCGAGCTGGCGGCCCGGCTGCCGCGCGCCGAGCACGTCGCCCTGGAAGGTGTGGCCCATCTGCCGTCGCTCGAGGCGCCGGCGGTCGTGGCCGAGCTCGTGCGCCGGGCGCTGGACGGCTGATGCGACGACCCGAGCCGCGATGAACCACGTCACCCGCGCGTCTAGTACGGTGGACCAACGTGCCGGATGCGCGTGGCAGTACGAGATGACGGGGCGCTGGTCGCCGGACGGACCCAATGGACGGGCTGCGCAGCGCGCCTTTCGACACGCGATGACCAGACCGACTCCGCCGACGACACGACCCCCCGCTCCGCGGCGCCACCGTCGCATCTGCGCACTGTGGACGAGCGTGTCGCTCATCGTGGCGTCCGCGCTCGCGCTCGCGGCACCGGCGGTCGCGGCCCCGAGCATCGCCGGCACCTGGAACTGCTGTGGCAGCGGCGGCGCGGCGGCCCAGACGTGGACGATCACCTCCGCGACGGGCGCGCTGACGGGGACCGTCGGCCAGAACGGGACCGTCGTGGCGACGATCACCGGCAGCATCACGGGCACCGGCGTCACGATCATCTCGACCTCCAGCACGGGCTACGTCGCGACGTTCACCGGCACGCTGGCCGCCAACGGCGCCACGATGTCGGGGAGCTGGTCGGACAACTCGACCCCGCACCCGCAATCGGGCACCTGGGCGGCGACGCTGGCCGCACCGTCGCGCCCGTCGGCCACTCAGGTCAACTGCTACGACAGCGGGGGCGGCGGGGCGGCCGACTACGTGCAGTGCACGGCGGCGGTGTCGGATGCCGGCGGGCAGGCGACCGTCGATACGCCGACCGGGACGGTGGCCTTCACGGTGACCGCCGGCAGCGCCGGCGGCTTCCCCGGGGCGAGCACCTGCACGCTGGCGCCGTTTGCGACGGGCGCATCGACGGCCTACTGCGCGGTCACCTACGTCGCGCCGGCGGGCGCGGTGGCATCCGGCGGCGAGCCACCGATCAGCGCCGCCTACTCGGGCGACGCGACCTTCGCGGCCAGCAGCGGCCAGCCCGAAACGCTCCAGGCGGTGCAGGCGGCGGCGTGCGCGGTCGTGTATGAACCGGTCTGCGCGGGCGTCGTCGCGGCGCCGGCCGACCTCGCCGGCCAATGCGTGTCGCTCGGCAGCTGCTCGCCCGGGACGCTCGGCGCCGGCGGCGGTGCGGTGCAGATCGCCACCGATCAGAAGTCGCTGGTCGTCAACGCCAGCTGCACGGCCGCGACCCCGTGCCAGTGGGCGGCCTACCTCGCGGCCGGCGGCGGCCCGCAGCACGTCACCAAGGGGCAGTACACCGCCAACGCGGCGGCGTTCGTCGATGCGGTCGCGTTCGAGCAGGGATCGATTGCCGTCGCCGCGCAGGACGCGCTCGCGCAGGGGGCGATGTCCGCCGGCTACACGAGCGCGATCGAGGGCGCCGAGAACACCGTCTTCACCGCGCAGATCGACCATGCCTTCACCGCCCTGGCGGCGGTCGGCACGAGCGCCGGCCACGTGAGCGCCCCGCTCGACGGCGATTGGTGCAGCACCGCCGCCGATCCCGCCCTGTGCCGGCAGAACGTGGCGGCGCTGGAGTCGGTCGTGTCGGGCTCGATCGGCCAGCTCGCCGGCGACAAGGCCACGCTCGGGGTCAACGCCCGCTACACGGCGCGAGCGCCGCGCACCTCCAAGCATCCGCGCCACGCGGCGTCGACGATCGTGATCGCCGCCGCCAAGTCCGAGACCGTGGCGCCGGGCCAGGTGACATCGGTGAGGCTCCCGATCCCGGCGGCCGTGCGCTCGCTGCTCGCGAGCCTGCTCCGTGCGCACACCCGGACGCTGCGGGCCAATCTCGTGATCGCGCTGACGTCGACGAGCGGAGACCTGGCCACCGCCACGGCCCCGGTCGTGATCCACCTCCGCGCGGCGCGGCGCTGACCCGGATCGCGCTCAGGACGGACGGGCCTGGGCGCTGTACTGCGGGTTGGGCAGCATGTTGGTGGCCATCGCCATGCGGTTGGTGAGGTTGTACATCGCGCTGATCT
>JBELAG010000135.1:0-14350 GCA_049509055.1 Solirubrobacteraceae bacterium | reverse complement strand
CGCCGGGCGGCCTGCGCGAGCTGCAGGTCGACGGCTGCGCGGTGCTGTTCGCCGACGTCGGCGACTCGCTGCTGGCCTACGAGAACCGCTGCGCGGCGTGCGGCGAGCCGCTCGGCGGGGGCGAGCTCGACGGCGGGATGCTGCGCTGCCCCAGCTGCGACGTCGAGTTCGACCTGCCGCGGGCCGGGCGGGCCGCCGGCGGCGAGCCGCTGCAGCTGCGCCCGGTCCCGTTACTGGAGGCCGGCGGGCTGCGGGTGGCGGTGTGAGTCGTCTGGACGAGATGGCGGCGGCGCGCCGTCGCTCGGAGGCGGTCGCCCGGATGCGCGACCTGGCCCGCTCGGGTCCCGGCGGCGGCGGCCCCGCGGCACGCTCAGGGCCGCCGGTGGAGCGATGCGACATCTGCCACACGACGCTCCCCGACGATCACCGCCACATGCTCCATCTCGTCGACCGGCGGATCATCTGCTCGTGCGAGGCGTGCTGGGCGCTGTACTCCGGCAACCCCGAGTACCGCCCGACCGGCATGCGCACGGTGTGGCTCGACGGCTTCGACTGCGACGAGGAGACGTGGTCGGCGTTCCGGGTCCCGATCGGCCTCGCCTTCTTCATGCGCAGCACGGTCACCGGAACCGTCGTCGCGTTCTACCCCAGCCCGGCCGGGGCGACGGAGTCCGAGCTGGCGCTCGAGGCGTGGGCGGCGCTGGTGGCGCGCAACCCGGTGCTCGAGCACCTTGACACCGACGCCGAAGCGCTGGTCGTCAACCGCCTGGCCGACCCGCCCCAGTACGCGATCATCCCGATCGACCACTGCTATGCGCTCGTCGGGCTGATCAAGTCCCGCTGGGAGGGGATCTCCGGCGGCGGCGCGATCGAGCAGGCGGTGCCCGAGTTCTTCGCCGGGATCCAGGCGCGTGCGGTCAACGCCTCCCAGGCGCTGCGGTGAGCGTGCACGCCGAGCCCGAGGGTGGGCGGCTGCTCGTCCCGACGCCCGAGTTCACGATCACCCGGGCCGCCCACGTCGCCTTCGCCGCCGCACCGACGATGCTGTTCTCGGCGCAGGCCGACGATCCCAGCGGCCTGACGATCCAGTCGATCGCGCTCAGCGCGCAGGTGATGATCGATCCCGCCAGCCGAGGCTATGACCCCGAGACGCGTGAACGGCTGGCCGAGCTGTTCGGCCCGCCCGCGGCGTGGTCGCCTTCGACCTCCGGCCTGGCCTGGGCCCGCGTGGCGGCCACCGTGCCCGGGTTCGTCGGCTCCACGGTGTTCGGCCTCGAGGTGCCCTGTACCTACGATCTGGAGGTCGCGGCCGCCAAGTACTTCTACGCCCTACGCGAGGGCGAGGTTCCGCTCAGCTTCCACTTCAACGGCAACGTCTTCTACCGCTCGCGCCCGAGCGACGGCGACCCCGGGCGGCCCGAGCAGATCCAGGTCGCGCCGATCGCGTGGAGCAGCTCGGCCCGGTTCCGGATGCCGATCGCCACCTGGCGCGCGATGATCGCCGACCACTATCCGGGCGGCGGCTGGATCCGGATCGACCATGAGACGCTCGAGGCCCTGAACCGGCGCCGCGCCCGCCGGGGGCTGCACGACTTCGACTCGACGGTCACCGAGCTGCTGGAGGAGGCCGATGGATCCGACGCTTGAGGAGCTCGTCTCGACGCTGCTCTACGAGGGCTACGCGCTGTACCCCTACACCCCGGGCGCGACCAAGAACGCGACCCCGACCCCGTTCGGGATCGTCTACCCGCCGGTGTATGCGGCGTCGTGCGCCGGCGCCCACGACCACGCCCGGCTGGAGTGCGTGGCGCTGCCCGAGCCGGCGTCGACGCTGTCGGCCACCCTGCGCTACCTCGCCCCCAGCGGTGAGCGCCACGAGGCCCGCGAGCAGCGCGTGGCGCTCGGCCCGGCGGCGATCGGCGACCGGGTCAGCGCGTCACTGCCCGCAGGCCGGTTCACGCTGCGCTCGCAGCCGCTGGACGGCGATCGCGTGCTGGTGCGCTGCTGCGTGCACAACACCACGGCGGTGGCGGACGGGCTCGATCGCGCCGCCGCGCTCGCGCGCTCGCTGCTGTCGACCCACATCGTGCTGTCGATCTCGGCCGGCCGGTTCGTCTCGCCGCTGGAGGCCGGCCGCGAGTCGGTCAACATCTGGCCGGTGCTGGCCACCGACGCCGACGACGTCGTCCTCGGCGCGGCGATCGCGCTGCCCGATCATCCGCGGGTCGCGCCCGGCAGCCACGGCAACCTGTTCGACAACACCGAGATCGAGGAGGCCCTGGTGCTCCACGTCCACGCGCTCTCCGACGCCGAGCGCGCGGCGGCCGCCGAGCAGGACCCGGTCATCCGCGCGATGATCGAGCGGACCCTGGCGGTCACGCCCGAGCAGATCATCGGGCTGCACAGCGGCCTGCGAGGCGAGCACTGATGGCTGCCGGGCCCTGGCCGGAAGCGATGCCCGGCCGGCCGCCGGCGGGCGGCCCCGGCGGCGCCGACGACAACCCGGGCGAGCAGCGCGCGACCGTCGACGGCGTCACCTTCGTCCGCGGCGAGACGCTGGTGCTGCGCCCCGGCACCGACCGCGATCCGTACGACAAGATGCTCGACGGCCGCAGCGCCACGCTGGAGCGGATCTACGTCGACGTCGACGGCCGCGTCTACCTGGCGGTCACCGTCGACGACGATCCGGGCCAGGAGCTGATGCGTGAGACCGGCCGCTACCTGTTCTTCTTCGCCAACGAGGTGGCGCCCGCATGACCGACACCGCACAGCGCGTCAAGCAGATCCTGGTCGCCGGAATCGGCAACGCCTGGCTGCGCGACGACGGCTTCGGGGGCGAGGTGGCCAAGCTCCTGTCCGATCGCGCGCTGCCGCCCGGAGTGCACGTGGTCGACTTCGGCACCGGCGGGCTCGATCTCGCCTACGAGGTGATGCGCGGCTACGACGCGCTGATCCTGATCGACGTCAGCCGCCAGGGCGGCACGCCGGGCACGCTGTACGTGATGGAGGCCGAGCCCGACGACGTCGACGCCAAGATCGAGGACGGGCAGATGCTCGACCCGCACGGCATGGACCCCCAGACCGTGCTGCGCTTCGTCAAGTACGTCGGCGGCTGGCCCGGACGCGTGTTCGTCGTGGCCTGCGAGCCCGAGGTCGTCGAGGACGTCGGCTTCGGCCTCAGCGATCCGGTCGGGGCGGCGCTGGGCCGAGCGGCCGAGGTCGTACTGGAGACGGTCGCCGAGCTGCAGGGCGATGGTTGATTCCCACCAGGCCGCTCGTGCATGAGCTGTCGATCGCCGGCGCGGTCCTCAACACTGCGCTCGCCCACGCCGACGACCGGAAGGTGACGGTCGTCAGCCTGCGGGTCGGCGCGCTGCGCCAGGTCGTTCCCGACTCGCTGATCTTCTACTTCGAGATTGTCGCGCGCGACACGATCTGCGAGGGCGCGGAGCTCAAGCTCGCCGAGATCGAGATGGCGTTGCGCTGCCGCGACTGCGAGCATGCATGGTCGCCCGAGATCCCCGCCTTCCGCTGCCCGTCGTGCAGCTCGGCGGAGGTCGAGGTCAGCTCCGGCGACGAGCTGGAGGTCGATTACATCGAGGTCGAAGACGAGGAGGCCGCATGCACCGCACCAAGGTGAGGATCGTCGAGGACGCGCTGGACGCCAACAACACGATCGCCCGCGCCAACCGCGCCGACTTCGACCGCCACGACGTGAGCGTGGTCAACCTGATGAGCGCGCCCGGCGCCGGCAAGACGACGCTGCTCGAGCGCGCCCTCGGTCCGGGGCTGGCAGGACCCGGCGGCGCGATCCGGGTCGGCGTGCTGGAGGGCGATGTCCAGGGGTCGCTCGACGCCGACCGCCTGGCCGGACTGCACATCCCCGTCACCCAGCTCAACACCGGCAACGGCTTCGGCGGCGAGTGCCACCTCGACGCCAACATGGTGCGCTCGGCGCTCGACGCGCTGCCGCTGCACGAGATCGACCTGCTGGTGATCGAGAACGTCGGCAACCTCGTGTGCCCCGCCGAATTCCGCGTCGGCGAGGACGCCCGCGCGATGGTCTGCTCGATCACCGAGGGCGAGGACAAGCCGATGAAGTACCCGCTGATGTTCCGCGCCTGCGAGCTGGTGGTGATCAACAAGATCGACCTCCTCCCCCACCTCGAGTTCGATCTCGACAAGCTGCTGTACAACATCGACGTCGTCAACCCCGGCGTGCAGCGGATCGTCACCAGCGCCCGGACCGGCGAGGGCGTGGACGAGCTGCAGGCGTGGCTGGCCGAGCTCGCACTGCGGCGGGTGCCGACGGCGGCGGGGTGACCGGATGACCGACGCGACCGGATGACGTCGCCCCGGTGACGAGCCGGGCCCGCACCGCCGAGACGGTCCGCGAGCTGTTGGAGCTGCGTCTCGAGCAGCGCCACGACTGCTCGCGCACCTTCTTCGAGGCCCACTCCGAGCGGATCGCACGGCTGTGCCACCGGATGGCCGAGCGCTTCGCGCGGGACGGGCGTCTGCTCGCGCTCGGCATCTCCCCGGCGGCGCGATCCGACGCGCGCCACGTCGCGGTCGAGTTCGTGCACCCGGTGATCGTCGGCAAGCGCGCGCTGCCCGCGCTCGGCCTGACCGGCGAATCCGGGCACGCCGTCCGCGAGCTCGATCTGGCCGCGGCGCCGCAGGACATCGTGATCGCCTTCGGCGATCCTGCCGACGGATCCGAGCTCGGCGACGCGCTGGCGCTGGCCAGGACGCGTGGCTGCCTGACCGTCGCGTTCGCGCCGCTCGGCGCCGAGTGGGAGCTCGAGCCGCCGACCACCGAGCCGTTCGTCGCCCAGGAGATCGTCGAGACGACCTACCACGTGCTGTGGGAGCTCGTCCACGTGTTCTTCGAGCACCGCGGTCTGCTCGCGGGGCGCACCGAGCGGCGGTCCCATGATGCCGGCGCGTCCAGCTTCCTGTACCCGTTCCTCGCCGAGCGCGAGGACGACGTCGACGCCGTGCTCGCCGACGTCGCCCAGTCGGCGCTGATGAAGGCCGAGGAGGTCGCGCAGCTGCGCGCCGCGACCGTCACCGACGGCGCCGCGGTGCTCGACGAGGCAGCGCTCGCGGTGCGATCGAGCCTCGACGCCGGCGGCACGCTGCTGGCGCTCGGCAACGGCGGCTCGGCCACCGATGCGATGGACGTCGTCGCGGACTTCGTCGCCGCGCCGCCGCGGATGGGATGGCCGCCGCGGCGCGCGCTCGATCTGTGCGCCGACACCGCGATCATCACCGCGATCGCCAACGACATCGGGCCCGAGGCGATCTTCTCGCGCCAGGTGATCGCCTATGGGCGGCCCGGCGACGTCCTGCTGGCCCTGTCGACGAGCGGGAACTCGCTGAGCGTGATCGACGCGCTCGCGCAGGCCCGCCGGCGCGAGCTGGTCACGATCGCCTTCGTCGGCTACGACGGCGGTCGCGTCGCCGCCGAGGAGCAGGCCGATCACGTGATCGTCACCTCCTCGCAGCACATCCCGCGGATCCAGGAGGCGCAGGCCACCGCCTACCACCTGCTCCGCGAGCTGGTGGAGCTCTCGTCGTGAGCGCGGCGCCGGGCACCGGCGAGCGGCGGGTGCGGACCCGCGCACGCGTGGAGGGAACCGTGCAGGGCGTGGGGTTTCGCCCGTTCGTGTACCGGCTCGCGCGCGAGGAGCGCCTCGCCGGCTACGTGCTCAACGACGAGCACGGGGTCCTGCTCGAGGTGGAGGGCGACCCGAGCGCGGTCGAGCGCTTCATGGCGCGACTGCGCGCCGACGCGCCGCCGCTGGCCACGATCGACGCCGTCCGGCGCGATCATCGCCGGCCGCTGCACGAGCGGGAGTTCCGGATCGTGGACAGCGTCCGCAGCGGCGCCACGAGCGACGCGCCGGTGTCGCCCGACTGGGCGACGTGCGCCGACTGCCTGGCCGAGCTCGCCGATCCCGCCGATCGCCGCTTCCGCTATCCGTTCATCAACTGCACCAACTGCGGGCCGCGGTTCACGATCGTCCGGGGGGTGCCCTATGACCGGCCGCTGACGACGATGGCGCCGTTTGCGATGTGCCGGGCGTGCCGGCGCGAGTACGACGACCCGGCCGACCGCCGCTTCCACGCCCAGCCCAACGCCTGCCCGGCATGCGGCCCGCGCATCCGGGCGCTGCGCTCCGACGGGCGCGAGGCCCTGACCGGCGACGCGGGCGATCCCGTCGCCTGGATCGCGGCCCGGCTGGCCGCCGGGGCGATCGTCGCGGTCAAGGGCCTGGGCGGCTATCACCTCGTCTGCGACGCCGCCGACGAGGCCGCCGTGTCCGCGCTGCGCGCCCGCAAGCACCGCGAGCACAAGCCGTTCGCGCTGATGGTCTCCGGCGTGCCCGCCGCGCGGGAGCTGGTGGCGCTCGGCGAGGAGGAGGAATCCCTGCTGTGCTCGGGCCGGCGCCCGATCGTGCTGGCCCGCCGCCGGCTCACCGCGGCGGTCGCCGCCGCCGTCGCCCCGGGCGCGCCCGAGCTGGGGGTGATGCTCCCCTACTCGCCGCTGCACCATCTGCTGCTCGCCGACTTCGCCGCCGCGGCGGGTGGCGCCCGTCCCGGGCTCGTGATGACCAGCGGCAACGTGTCCGACGAGCCGATCGCCTACGACGACGAGGATGCGCTCGCGCGGCTGGGCTCGATCGCCGACCTGTTCCTCGTCCACGATCGCGCCATCCAGACGCGGACCGACGACTCGGTCGTCCGGGTGGCCCGCGTGGCCGGCGACCGGCGGCCGCTGCTGCTCCGGCGCTCGCGCGGGTACGTGCCGGCGCATCTGGCGCTGCCGGACGGCGACCGACGGCCGCTGCTGGCCTGCGGGGCCGAGCAGAAGAGCACGTTCTGCCTGGCCAAGGGGGGCCGGGCCTGGGTCGGCCATCACATCGGCGACCTCGAGCACGTCGCCACGCTGCAGGCGTTCCGCGACGGGATCGACCACTTCCAGGCGCTGTTCGACGTGATGGCGGAGGTCGTCGCCCACGACCTCCACCCCGACTATCTCTCCACGCAGTACGCGCTGGAGCGCGACGGCGTGGAGCTCGTCGGCGTCCAGCACCACCACGCCCATCTCGCCGCCTGCCTGGCCGAGCACCGGATCGCGGCCGGCGGCGGCCGGGCGGTGGGCGCGATCTTCGACGGGACGGGCTACGGCCCGGACGCGACGGTCTGGGGCGGGGAGCTGCTCGTCGGCGGGCTGACCGCCTGTCAGCGGGCGGGTCGGCTGTGGCCGGTGCGAATGCCGGGCGGTGCCGCCGCCGTGCGCCAGCCCTGGCGGATGGCGTGCGCGTGGCTGGCGGCGGCGTTCGGCGAGCCGCGGCCGGTCCCGGCCCGCCTGGCCGGAGTGGTCGATCCCGGGCGCTGGGACGCCGTCTCGCGGATCGCCGCGAGCGCCGAGGTGTCCCCGCTCACCTCCAGCATGGGCCGGCTGTTCGACGCGGTCGGCGCGCTGTGCGGTCTGGCGGTGGAGGCCGCCTATGAGGGCCAGCCCGCGGTCGAGCTGGAGGCGGCGGCGTGGCGCGCCGCCGGCGGCCGCGGGGGCGGCGGCGGCGAGCCCGGCGCGTACGCCGTCGAGCTGGTCGGCGACGCCGGCGGGCTCGTGCTCGACCCGCGGCGCGCGGTGCGTGCGATCGCCGCCGACCTCGAGGCCGGCGCGGGCGCCGACGTCGTCGCGGCCCGCTTCCACGCCGGGCTGGCCGCGGTCACCGTCGCCGCGCTCGCGCGGATCGCCGGCGAGCGGGGGCTCGAGACCGTCGTGCTGAGCGGCGGCGTGTTTCAGAACCGCATGCTGCTCGAGGCGGTGGCGACGGGGTGCGCGGCCGCCGGGCTGCGCGTCCTCGTGCCCGAGCTCCTGCCCCCCAACGACGGCGGGATCTCCTTCGGGCAGGCCGCGGTCGCGCGCTCCCGCGGCGCGTAGCGCCCGGCGGGCCGGCCGTCAGACCGCGACGTCGAGCACGGCGATCGTCCGCTCCGGGGTGACGCGGACGAGCAGCTCGCCGGGGACCGCATTGCGCCGGCCGAACTCGTCGGCCCGCTCGGCGCCCATATAGCGCCCGCCGATCAGCGTGGCGAAGCGCAGCAGCTCACCGGGCTCCTCGCTGAGCTGCGCGCGGCCGGCGATGTGGACGAAGGCGAACGGGGGCGCGTCGTCGTCGACGACCAGCGCGACCCGCGGATCGCGGCGCAGGTTGCGGCCTTTGACGGTGTCGGCGCCGGTGTTGAAGACGATGTCGTCGCCGTCGAGCACGAACCAGATCGGCATCACGTGCGGGCGCCCGTCGCGCATCGTCGTCGCCACCTTGGCCGTCCGGGTCCCGGTGGCCAGGAAGGTCCGGGTCTCCTGCGGGGTCATCGGGCGGCTCACGGCATCGGCCTGCTCACCAGCCCAGCGTACCCGCCGAGCCCTTGAACGGGCCGACCAGATCGGCGCTGATCCATCCGCCGTAGAAGTCGCCGTCCTGGGCGAGCACGCGCTCGTCGCCCAGCCACGCCTCGTCGACCCGGCCCGGGTAGAAGGCGACGTGGTCGCGCAGCTGCTCGTAGCCGGGCGCGGGGTCCGCGTAGCTCCAGCCGACGGCGCGCACCCGGCGCTCCTCGACGACCGCGTCGAGGTAGCGCGCGGCGCCCTTGAACTCACACCACGTGCCGCGCGCGGAGCTCGCCGTCAGCAGCCCGCCGTCGACGTCCTCGGGCGGCACGTAGATCGTCGGCGGGTGGCTGGTCTCGAGCACTCGCAGCGCACGCTCGGAGTCGGCCAGCGTCCGGCCCGCGATGACCACGCGCACGCGCGGCTCGCACGCCACCACGGCGGGCGGCCGGGGGTAGTCCCACACACGCTCCATGCCGACGATTCTCGCAGCCGCCGATCGCCGGCCGGCGGGCGCGGCCTGCGACCGGCAGCGGCGTCGTCTGCGAGGATCGCGCCATGCCCATCGCCAACGTGTTCAGCGCCGCCTATGACTTCGACAGCAGCGATCCCGACGGCTACCGCTGCGGGGAGGCCCGGGTCGGCGCGCTCGCCGGCGGGACGTCCACCACCGTCCGCGCCTACGAGGTCCCTCGCGGCCAGACCATCTGCCCGTATCACTACGAGTACGAGGAGGAGTGGCTGCTCGTCCTGCAGGGCGACCTGATCCTCCGCACCCCCGCCGGTGAGCAGCCGCTGCGGGCCGGCGACCTGGTGTGCTTCGCCGCCGGGCCCGACGGCGCCCACCGGGTCACCAACCGCGCGGACGGACCGGCGCGCGCGATCATGTTCTCCAGCTCCCGTGAGCCGGCGGTCGCGGTCTACCCCGACAGCGGCAAGATCGGGGTGTGGCCCGGCAACCGCGACGACGACCTGATGGTCAGGCGCGCCGACGGCGATGTCGACTACTGGGACGGCGAGTTGACCTAACGGGACCGGACCTCCCGGTCGGCGGTCCCGAGCCGCCGTCGGGGATCAAACTGCGGCTGGTGAAGGGAGCACCTGAGGGCTGGGGTCGTTCGCGAGCGGCTTTGGCTGCTCGCGGCGGGGTGCGCGCCGCTTGACAGCCGCCGCCGTCCGCACACGAACGCCCGTTTCCCGGCCGCGGACCGGAGTGAGAGGCGTTCGGTCGTATTCCACGATCGCGTCCGAGTATCGGTGCCGGTCGTGGCAGATCCGGTGTGCCGCAGGCCGCGTTGGCCGCCCGGGCGCTGGTGCTATCGCGCACCGGGCACGCATCGCGATCCAGCGGCAGCGATGCCGCGCCGTGAAATCCGGACGATCCCCAGCCCGGGACTCGCCCGCAGGGCGTCGTGGACGCTCGGGGCAAGCCTCAGACGGCGGAGGTGTTCGCACGCCGCCGGGTGTGCCCCGGGCGCGGGATTGGACCCCGGCGGCCAACGCCCACCGATCCGGCCCTGACCGGCGAGCGGCGGACCGCGCCCGCGGCCGCGAGACCCGACCTCCCCTCCGACCCGCCACGCCCCCGCGCGCGTTTGCGCCCGCGGGGGCGGTGTGATCCGTCGGGGACGCCGGCCACGGCCATGACCATCGGTCACGGATCGGGGCCGGAACCCCGACGGATCGCTCGCGACCCGACCGGTTGCGGGCACCCCGCAACGCCGGATCGCAGCCGGAACGCACAGCGTCTACACGCCGGCGAACTCCCGGACCTGGGTGAGGCGGATGTGGTTGCCCGATGGATCGCGGAAGCCGGCGTCGACGCCGTAGGGCCGGTCCTCGGGCTCCTCGACGAACTCGACGCCGCGCGCCCGCAGCTCGGCGAAGCTGGCGCGGCAGTCATCGGTCGACAGGAAGATCGTGCCCGACATCCCCTTGGCCATCAGCGCCCGGATGTGCGCCGCGGTCTCCTCGTCGGCGATCGGCGGGCCGGGGATCGGCATCAGCACGATCGACACGTCGGTCTGCCCGGCAGGCGAGACCGTCAGCCAGCGGAAGTTGCCGAGCTCGGGCAACGACACGTCCATCCGCACCTCCATCCCGACCTTCTCGGTGTAGAAGGCGAGTGCCTCATCCTGGTCCTCGACCCACAGCTGCGCGCTGGCGATCTTGATCATCGTGGTCCTCCTGCCGTCCGAGTGTTGATGGGTGACGGGACGCACGTTAAGGCGGGACGGCGCCGCCCGCTTCTCCCCGTGTGCGGTGTTGCGGGCGGCCGTAGGCGCGCCGCACGCAGCTCGGCACGAGCGCGAGGTCCGCGGCCGGCGGGAACGCCGCGCGGTACGCGGTCGGCGAGCGGCCGTACACGCGGGTGAAGCTGGTGGTGAACGAGCCGAGGCTCTGCAGCCCGACCGAGAAGCAGATCTCGGTGACCGAGTGATCGGTCAATCGCAGCAGCGCGGCGGCGCGCTCCAGGCGCCGGGTGAGCAGGTATTCGTGGGGCGAGACGCCGAACGCGCGCCGGAACTCGCGGCTGAAGTGGGCGCGCGACAGGCCGGCCGCGGACGCGAGGTCGCTGACCCCGAGCGGGTCGAAGTACCGCGCATCGGCGAGGTCCTTGGCCCGCAGGAGGTGGCGCGCGGTCGGGGCGAACACGATCGGCGACACGGTACCGCGACCGCCGCGAGGTCAGGCCGGCGCGCCGCGCATGATCGCCGCGACCGTGCCGTCGCCGACGAGCGGCAGGATCGCCTCGAGGTCATCGGCGGGCGGACGATCGTGGATCAGCTCGGGCACGACCTCCCGCACGGTCCGGTGCAGCGCCGCCACCGCGGAGCCCGGGGCACCGGCGTCGCAGTCCAGTGCCTGACAGGCGCACAACAGCTCGATCGCGACGACGGTCTCGAGGCGGTCGGTCGCCTGCAGCGTCATCATCGCGGCGGTCATCCCCATCGACACGTGATCCTCCTGGTTGTCGGAGGTCGAGATGCTGTCGATGCTCACCGGCTGAGCCAGGGCTCGCAGCTCGGCGACGAGCGCCGCCGCCGTGTACTGGATCACCATGTAGCCGCTGGACGCTCCCGCGTCGTGGGTGAGGAACGCCGGCAGCCGGCCGTTGAGGCTCGGCGCCAGCATCCGGAACGTGCGCCGCTCCGAGATCGAGGCCAGGTCGGCGAGGGAGAGGCGCAGCGTGTCGAACGCCAGCGCGAGGCTCTGCCCATGGAAGTTGCCGGCCGAGATCACCTCGTCGGGGTCCTCGAACACGAGCGGATTGTCGGTGACCGCGTTGAGATCGGCGGTCACGAGCTCGGAGAAGAAGCGAAATCCCTCGCGGGCGGCGCCGTGCACGGGCGCCGCGCAGCGCAGCGAGTAGGCGTCCTGCAGCCGCGAGGACCCGGGGCCCGCCGTGCGCGTGGAACCGTGCAGCGCCGCGCGGATGTTGGCCGCGCTCGCGCGCTGGCCGGTGAGCGGGCGCAGACGGTGGACCCGGTCCTCGAACGCCGGCAGCGCGCCGCGCAGCGCGTCGATCGTCGCCGCGGCCACCAGGTCGACGGCGTCGAGCAGGCGCTGCACGCGCATCGCCACCAGGCCGCCGATCGCGCTCATGAAGTGGGTGCCGTTGATCAGGGCCAGCCCCTCCTTGCTCTCGAGCTCCAGCGGCTCGAGCCCGAGCGCCGCCAGCGCCTGCGCCCCGCTGACCGTCGCGCCGGCCGGATCGAGCAGCCGCCCTTCGCCGAGCAGCGGCAGGAACGCGTGCGCGCTGGGCGCGAGATCGCCGCTGGCCCCCAGCGATCCGGTCTGCGGGACGAGCGGCACGAAGCCCGCGTTGAGCAGGTCGGCGACCCGCCGGATGACCGCTGGGCGCACTCCGGAGTGACCCAGCAGCAGACCGTTGAGGCGGACCGCCATCGCCGCGCGCACGACCTCGGGCGGGAGCGGAGCGCCGGTCCCGGCGGCGTGGCTGCGCAGCAGGTTGACCTGGAGATGGCGCTGCAGCTCGGGCGCGACGGTATTGGACACCAGCGCGCCGAAGCCGGTGCTGATCCCGTACACCGGCGTCCCCGTGCTGAGGATCCGCTCCAGTGTGCGACGGTTGCCCGCGACCCGCTCCAGCGCCTCGGGGTCCAGGCCGATCCGCGCGCCGGCCCCGATCGACTCCACCTGCGCCGGGCGCAACTCGCCGGTGAGGATCACGTCGTCGACTGGAGGAGGGGTGCGCATGAGGCGGCGGGTGAGGATAACCGCAACGGTGGATCGTTTCACTGGCCTCCCCGGATAGGAAGCCGATCGACCGCATGCCGCCCGGTCTCGGGCACGGACGCGATCTGCCCGCGAGACGCCGGCGGCTCCTAGCAGATCATTCGCCCGGCGTCAACGGAGGCGTGTGCTAGGTTTCACGCCAGCGGTCGATTCTCGGCCGCGAGGCAGCTTGCTTGGGTCCCGCAGACAGCGGTTCGGGTCAGCCATAGCCTCCCGAACCGTTCGCGGCCCCTGCGCCGCCCAAGGAGTGATGTTCTTTCATGCAGTCCTTTGCCGAGCTCGGCGTGTCCAACGTCGTGGCTCAGACCCTCGCGCGTGACGGCGTTCACGAGCCGTTCGCCGTCCAGCGCCTGGTCATCGGCGACATCCTGGCCGGGCGCGACGTCCTCGCCCGCTCGCCCACCGGATCGGGCAAGACGCTCGCATTCGGGATCCCGCTCGTCGACCGGATCCAATCCAACGGCCCGCGGCCGGCGGCGCTGATCCTCGCCCCCACCCGGGAGCTCGCGACGCAGATCGCCGCCGACATCCGCGAGATCGCGCACTCCCGCGCGCTCTCGGTCACGCCCGTCTACGGGGGAGTCGGCCTGGTCAAGCAGGCCAAGCTGGCCGCCCGCTCCCACATCATCGTCGCCACGCCCGGGCGCCTGGAGGACCTGCTGGAGCGCGGAGCGTTCTCGCTGAGCCGGATCTCGATGCTCGTGCTCGACGAGGCCGACCGGATGCTCGACATGGGCTTCCGCCCGGCGGTCGACCGGATCGTCCGCGCCTGCCCGCGGGACCGCCAGACGCTGTTCTTCTCGGCTACGCTCGACGGCGAGGCCGGCCGCACCGCGCAGCGCTACACCAACGACCCGGTCCGCCACGAGCACGGACCGACCGAGCGGCGGGCCGCCGTCGACGTCGAGCACCGGTTCATCGAGGTCACGACCGCCGGCCGGATCGAGGCGCTCGTCTCCGAACTGGAGGCCGACCGCGACCTGACGCTCGTGTTCGTGCGCACCAAGCGCGGCGCCGACAAGCTGGTCAAGCGCCTGGGCGACCACGGCGTCGAGGCGGTCGCGATGCACGGCAACAAGTCCCAGCGCCAGCGCGAGGTCGCGCTCGCGCGGTTTGAATCAGGCGCGGTCGACACGCTGGTCGCGACCGACGTCGCCGCCCGCGGCCTCGACGTCACCGGGATCTCGCACGTGATCAACTTCGATCCGCCGGACGGCCACGAGAGCTACATCCACCGTGTGGGGCGGACCGGCCGTGCCGGCCGCACCGGCATCGGAATCACCCTCGTCGACGCCCACGAGCGCCGCGAGGTCGGATCGTTCGCCGACACGCTCGGGATCGACCACGGACTCGGCACCGCGTACGCCCCGGCGGGCGCCGGCGGCCGTCCCGGCCGCAGCGGCCGCCCCGCCCGGCCGGGCGCCGGCAGCCCGCGCGGCGCCGGCAGTCCGCGCGGCGCCGGCAACCCGCGCAACGGCAGTGGCGGCAGCTCCCGCACCGGCGGCAGCCCGCGCACCGGCGGCGCTCCGCACGGCGCCAGCGCTCCGCGCAACGGCAGCTCCGCCCGCAACGGCGGCGCCCCCGGTGGGCGCGCGAACGCCGACACGCATACGGCGCGGCCCCCGCGGCGCGGGCGCGGCCGGCCGCGCCCGGCGCCCGCCGGCGCCGCCTGACCCGCTC
>JBELAG010000134.1:0-14371 GCA_049509055.1 Solirubrobacteraceae bacterium | reverse complement strand
GACAGCAGGCCGGCGCCGTAGGCCCGCAGCTCGCCGCGCTCCCGCACCACCCCGAACTCGATCGTGAACCAGAACACGTGGGCGAAGAAGTCGCGCCCCGACGGGGTCTCCAGCCGCCGCGCCGCGCGTCCCGCGAGCCGGTTGAGCTCGGCCAGACGAGGGGCGGCCAGGACGCCGCCGTGGCCGATCACCTCGTGGATGAGATCGGGCTCGGGCGTGTAGAGCGGCCGCGCGTGATGGCGGATGTACTGGGTGGAGTGAAAGATCCCGTCGGCCAGCGACCCGTAGAACTCCTCGAACGCCACGAGCCCGGCGGCGGGGTGGTAGGCGAACCCGGTGAGCGGCGCCAGCCGCGCGGTCACCTCCTCCAGCTGCGGGATGTGGTCTGCCGGGAGCCCCAGGGCCGCGATCGCCCGGCGGTACTCCGCGCACGCCAGGCGCTCGTGCTTGGCGGCCAGCTCCCGGCAGACGGTCCGCCAGACCTCGTGCTCGGCGTCGGTGTAGTCGACCGACGGCACGGGAGCGCCGGGCGTCCAGCGCAGCGCGCGGGCGGCGATCAGGTTGCGGCGCGCGCGGTACTCGGGGTCGCCGAAGCCGGGGTGATCCTCGTCGAGGTGGACGGTGACCGCGCCGTCGGCGGCAGTGGTGATCGGCGCGTAGAGCCGCCCCTCCTCAAACACCGGCGGTCACCCGGGGATCGCCGGCCGCCGACCACGACAGCGCGTAGCGGCCGTCGTCGAGCGCGCGGCAGCGCTCGGTCAGCCGCAGCGGGCGGAAGGTGTCGCACATGACCGCCAGCTCACGGGTGAAGCGCTGTCCGATCGACTGCTCGGCCAGGCCGGGCTGCGGCCCGTGGGGGAGCCCCGAGGGGTGCAGGGTGACGGTGCCGACGTCGACGCCGCGCCGCGAGCCGAACTGCCCGGAGACGTAGTAGATCATCTCCTCGGACTGCAGGTTGGAGTGGTTGTAGGGGATCGGGATCGCGTCCGGCTGCCAGTCGAGCATCCGCGGACAGAACGAGCAGATCACGAAGTTCGGGCCCTGGAAGGTCTGATGGACGGGCGGCGGCTGGTGGACCCGGCCGGCGATCGGCTCGAAGTCGTCGATGTTGAACGTGTACGGGTAGACGTAGCCGTCCCAGCCGACGACGTCGAGCGGGTGATAGTCCAGCCCGTAGCGCTGATAGCCGCCGCGCACGCGGACGACGAGCTCGTGGGGGCCGCCGTCGCGGTGGCAGACGAGTCGCGCCGGGGGATGGAAGTCACGGTGGCAGTAGGGAGCCCCCTCCACCAGCTGCCCGTAACGGTTGCGATAGCGGTGGGGCGTCTCGATCTCGCCCGGCGTGTGGAAGGTGAGCCAGCGCTGCTCGCCGTCGGGGCGGAAGCGGTACGTCGTGCCGCGGGGGATCACGATGTAGTCGTGCTCGCGGTAGTCCAGCGTGCCGAACGTCGTCTCCAGGGCGCCGCGGCCCTCGTGAACGAAGATCAGCTCGTCGCCCTCGCCGTTGCGGAAGAAGTACTCCTGCTCCTCGGTCGGGCGGCACACGCCGATCTCGACGTCGTCGTTGAGCATCAGCACCTGCCGGCCCATCACCGGGTCGCCTCCGGGCTCCAGCGCACGCGTGTCGAACAGACGGTGGGCGTGGGCGTCGGGCACCCACTCCGCGTGGGCGATCGGCGCAAACGACCCCAGCTCGCTGATCCGGCAGGGCGTCTGGAGGTGATAGAGGATCGACTCGTTGCCCGAGAACCCCTCGAAGCCCATCACCTCCTCGGTGAGCAGCGTGCCCTCCTCGTAGAACGCGACATGGCGCTTGGCGGGCAGGCGGCCGTGACTCTCGTAGCGCATCGTCAGAGGTTCCCCCGCCGATCCTGCTCGCGCTCGAGCGCTTGGAACAGGGCCTTGAAGTTCCCCTCGCCGAAGCCGCGCGCGCCGTGGCGCTCGATCAGCTCGAAGAACACCGTCGGGCGGTCGCCGACGGCCTGGGTGAAGATCTGCAGCAGGTAGCCCTCCTCGTCGCGGTCGACGAGGATGCCGAGCCGCCGCAGGTCGGCGACGTCGTGGGCGATCTCGCCGATCCGCTCCGGGACGTCGGCGTAGTAGGAGTCGGGGATCGGCAGGAAGCGCACGCCGCGCGCGCTCAGCTCGGTCACGGTGGCGACGATGTCGGTCGTCGAGACGGCGATGTGCTGCACGCCGGCTCCGCGGTAGAAGTCGAGGTACTCCTCGATCTGGGACTTGCGCTTGCCCTGGGCGGGCTCGTTGATCGGGAACTTGATCTTGCCCGAGCCGTCGGTGACGACCTTGGACATGAGCGCGGAGTACTCGGTCGAGATCGCCTCGTCGGAGAAGTGGATCAGCTCGGTCATCCCGAACACCCGCTCGTAGTAGTGGACCCACTCCTCCATGTGGCCGAGCCCGACGTTGCCGACGATGTGGTCGATCCCGACCAGCAGCCCGTCGGGTCCCGCGGGCGCGGCCGCGCGGGCCGCGTAGCCGGGCAGGAACGCGCCGTGGTAGTCGCCGCGGGCGACGAACACGTGGCGGGTGTCGCCGTAGGTCTCCACCGAGGAGAGGACGGCGGTCCCGTCCGCGTCGGAGAGAACATACGGGGTCTGGATGCCCCGGGCTCCGTGGGCGACCGCGTGCTCGTAGGCGGCGGTCGCGTCGGGCACGCTGAGCGCGATGCTCCGCACGCCGTCGCCGTGGCGCTTGTGGTGCTCGGCGATCTCGTCGCCCCCGGTGAGGGTGCCGGTCAGGACGAGCCGGATCCGGCCCTGCGCAAGGACGTGCGAGACGCGGTCCCGAGAGCCGGTCTCGAGGCCGCGGAAGGCGATCTCGGTGAAGCCGAAGGCGCGGCAGTAGTAGTAGGCGGCCTGCGCGGCGTTGCCGACGAACAGCTCCAGATGGTCGATGCCGTGGACCGGCATGAGGTCGGCGGCGGGGGCGTGCGAGGTGGCGAGCGGGGAGGTGGTAGTCACAGCAAGCAATGATCCGCACGTCTGAGCCTCTTCACAAGGCCGGTACGTTGTGTCACAGTCCTTCGACGACCCCCTATGGACGACATTGACCGAACAATCGTTGCGCTGTTGCTCGAGAACGCCCGGCGATCCTTCCAGGACATCGGCCGCCACGTGCACCTGTCGGCTCCGGCCGTCAAGCGGCGAGTCGATCGGCTGGAGCGCGACCGGGTGCTGATCGGCTACACCGCGATCGTCGATCCGCCCGCGTTCGGCTGGAACGCGGAGGCGTTCGTCGACCTGTTCTGCGAGGGCAACGTCTCGGGGGAGGCGATCAAGCGGGCGGTCGAGGCCGAACCGGGCGTCGTCTCGGCCCATACCGTCGCCGGCGAGGCGAGCGCGCTGCTGCACGTCCGCGCCCGCGACACGAAGGACCTCGAGCTCGCGCTGGAGCGCATCCGGGCGGTGCCAGGCGTGCGCCGGACGGTGACCGAGGTCGTCCTCTCGACCCTGTTCGCGCGGTGAGGCGGCCCTATGGCGGCGGGCGACCGCCGTCGGTCCGCGACTTCATGGCGTTCGAGGAGCACATCGCCAACGCCCGCCGCCACCGCGGCCAGGAGGTGCCCGAGGCCTGGTACCGGATCCCGGTCTTCTACTTCTCCAACCCCGGCGCGGTGTACGGCGATGGCGACGCGATCCCCAAGCCGGCCGACACCGAGCAGCTCGACTACGAGCTCGAGCTGGCCTGCGTGATCGGCGCCGACGGCCGTCCCGAGGGCTTCACGATCATGAACGACTTCTCCGCCCGCGACCTGCAGTTCGCCGAGATGCCGGTCGGGCTCGGGCCGGCCAAGGGCAAGGACTTCGCCACCGCGCTCGGGCCGGTGCTCGTCTCCCGCGACGAGCTGCCCGCCGACCTCGACATGCGCGCGATCGCCCGGGTCAACGGCGAGGTGCGGACCGACAGCCGCACCGGCGCGATGCACTGGTCCTGGGATCAGCTGCTGGCGGCGGCGGCGCGCAACACGCCCGGCCTGGCGCCCGGCGAGGTGATCGGCTCGGGCACCGTCGGGCGGGGCTGCATCCTCGAGCACGGCGATGGCCGGTGGCTGCAGGCCGGCGACGAGATCGAGCTCGAGATCGAGGGCATCGGGGTGCTGCGCAACCGGATCGCCTGAGCCTCGGCGATCCGGTCGCCCAGACCCCGGGAGCCCCGGTGCGCGCCTAGCCTGGTGCGGCGGCCGCCGGCGGCATCGGCGGTTCGATCGCGCTCTGCACGGTGGTCGGCGGAGGCCCGAGCGACTCATAGTGCTGGCGCCAGATCAGCTTGTAGATCGGGATCTTGCGCGGGATGTCGCGGATCCCGGGCAGGACCGGGATCAGCACGAACAGCGTGCTCATCAGCCCCATCACCGCCATCACCAGGATGTCGGCGTTGTTGGAGGTCGAGAACGGCTTGATCTGATACCAGAACGTGTACAGCCACAGCCACACCTGACCGGGGTAGGCGCCGGTCTCGTTCATCATCCCCCACTGGTCGCCGCCCAGGTGCTCGGCGGCCGCGCGGTCCGACAGCACCGCGCCGTCGGCCATGAACATCAGCGGCTTGGTGTAATCGGTCTGGTAGAACTGCTTGTTGGTGAGCAGCGCCCCGTCGAGGCCGCCGGTCTGCGCGAACGTCAGCAGACTGGCCATCATCGGCGCCACCGGGCCGTAGTTGCCGGCGGGGATCGACACCGTGTCAGCCGAGGACACCGTCGCCTTGTCGAGCGCGTTGGTGTACGCCGTCGTCCACGCGGCCTGCTGGCTGGCCGACGCCGACTGGTAGGTTGCGACCGCGGCGCGGACCGACGACGTGCCGGGCATCGAGCCCAGCGGGGCCAGGACGAAGTCCTTGGCGGCGTTGATCGCGATGTTCGTCCCGAACCATTTCTGCAGCCGGATGAACGCGATGTGCTGGCCCGAGCTGGCGTGGTTGTAGGGCGGCCCATACGTGGCGGTGACGCTCGAGCCGTCGAGCTCGGTCACCGCCGTGGTGACGAAGTCGACCGGGTTGGTCCGCGACCACGACCGGATGGTGCTCGGCGGCTCGTCGGGCGAGGAGAACAGGATCGTCAGCACGAGCGCCAGCGCCAGCACGACCCCGAAGGCGATCGACGCCTCCTTGACGAGGTCGTAGTGGCGGTAGCCGCCCTTCCATTCGCGGGCCGCCTCGTCGTCGCGGCGCCGCTGCTCGGCGCTCATGACGAGGCTCCGTCGGTCGCGCCGGCGCGAGCCGCCTTGAGCCTGTCCTCGAGCTCGAACGGCGGCACGACGCCGTGCCGGCGGACGAGCAGGATGTGGGCGATCACGAGCCCGGTGACCGCCAGCGGTAGCAGGAAGACGTGGTAGGAGTACATCTGGCCGAAGTTCATGAGGTTGAAGAACGAGCCGATCCCGACCGAGTTCATCGCGTCCTTGGCCTGGGTCGAGATCCACTGCGAGTCGAAGTTCTGCTGCGAGACGTAGCCGGTGAGCGCGCACGGGACCGCCACCAGGAAGGTGACCGCGCCGGTGATCCACACCCGGACGCGCCCGCCGCGCCAGGCCGCCATCCAGTACTTGCCCCACAGGTGGATGACCATGAAGAAGAAGAAGAGCTCGACCGACCACAGGTGCAGGCTGTTGAAGAAGTGCCCGGTGCTGGAGAAGTGCCACCAGCTCGGGCCCTTGAGCGCGAGGATCGAGCCGGTCATGATCAGCGCGGCCAGCGCGCTGAGCGACAGCACGCCGAACACGTAGATCCAGGAGGCGACATAGGTCGGCTGACCGTCGGGGAGCAGTTTCTCGGGCGGGAGCGCGGCGACCGCGCGCTTGCGCAGGCGGACGGTCCACGACCGCTCAGCGGACGTGCTCATCAGGCGCCTCCGCTACCGGTGGGCTTGGGGAACGGGATCAGGATCGCGGCCGCAAAGACGACCAGCATGATCACGATCACGAGCACATTGGGCACCGACAGATCGATGAAATGCCAGTGGACGTAGCCCGCGTGGTGGTTGAGGTTGAAGATCGCAGCCATGCCGCGGCAGGCTATGGATGCGCCGGTGCCCGGTCATCGGGACAGCGCACCGAGCGGCGCACGGAAACTACGCAGGTGCGATGAGAAACCGCTTAGGAAAGGTCCTGACTGACGACACGTGCGCGGGAGCGCGTGCCGAGGAGCAGAACCGCGGCGCTCGTCGTCTTCGTCCTCGAGCCCGACGTGAAGGTCACGATCGCGGTGATGCTCAGCCTGTCCCCGCTGTCCTTCAGCAGCCGCCGGCCGGTGCTGTTGAGCTCGAGCGAGTCGGCATGCACCCCGATCGCCAGCCCCGAGAACGAGCCGGTGCCGATCGTCTGGGTCGTGGTCACCGTCTTGCGATGGCGGCCCGCGCCGGTGGTCCGCTTGACGCGCGCGGTCAGCGTGAACGTCCCCGTGCACGGCGCGCCGCCGCACGCCAGCTCGACCGCCAGCGCGCCGCGCGGTGTGACATGGCTGGTCTGGCGCGCGAGTGAGACCTCGGCGTGCGCAGTGACAGACCCCGGCTGACCGCTGCCCGCGGAGCCGCCGCCGCCCGTGGTGGTCGTGCCCCCGCCACCGCCGCCGCCAGTGGTGGTCGTGCCCCCACCACCACCGCCGCCGCCGCCGCCTCCGGTGGTGGTGCCTCCGCCGCCTCCGCCTCCGCCTCCGCCGCCTCCGCCTCCGCCTCCGCCGCCTCCGCCGTTACCGCCTCCACCCGACCCCGGGGTCGAGAACGCATACGGCACCATCGGGTAGTACACGCCCGCGGCGTAGGTCCCCGCGCCGGTGGGGATGGCGGACCGGCAATCCGGTGGGCCGTAGGCCTCGCAGACGGCGAGGACGAACTGTCCCGTGTACGGCGCCTGCAGGGTGACCTGTCCGTTGGTGCTCGTGGTGTAGGTCGACTCGACCGGAGGCGCGGCCGCGAACGCCGCATCCGTCGTGCCCGGAGCGAACAGCTCGAAATACAGGTAGCCCGCGTATGACCGGTCGGTGTACAAGCTGAACACCACCGAGTCGCCACCGGTCAGTTGCACGTTCCAGAAGTCGATGTTGTCGCCCCCGCCGGCCTGAAACGAACCGGTGCTCATCGTTCCGGCGGTCGCGATCGTCGTCCCGGCACGGCTCTCGGACGCCGCCTGCGCCGATGTCACGCCGACGCCCGCGAACGACGTGGCGAACGTGTAGGCGACCATCGGGTAGTAGATCCCCGCGGGGTAGGTGCCGGCGCCCGTGGGGATCGCGGAGCGACAGTCCGACGGGCCGTACGCCTCGCAGACGGCGAGGATGAATTGGCCCGTGTAGGGCGCCTGCAAGGTGACCTGTGCCTGGGTGCTCGACGTGTAGGTCGCGTCGACCGGCGGTCTGGACGCAAACGAGCGATCGGTCGTTCCCGGGGCGAACAGCTCGAAATAGAGATAGCCCGAGTAGCTGGTCTTGGTGTCGAGGCTGATCTGAAGCTGATCGCCGCCGTCGAGCGCAACGCTCCAGAAGTCGATGTTGTCGCCGCCACCGGCCTGATACGACGGCACGCCGATCGGCACGCTGGGCGCGACCGACAGCGACGTGATGTCCGGGCCGGCCTGCACTTCGGTCGCGGCCTGCGCCGGAGTGGGGCTTTGCGTGCTCAGATCGGTCGCGAACCTGTAGACGACCATCGGGACATAGACGCCCCCGGCGTATGTGCCCAGCCCGGTCGGGATCGCGGCTCGGCAGTCCGGCTGACCGTAGATCTCGCAGACCGCAAGGACGAACTGCCCCGTGTAGGGCGCCTGCAACGTGACCTGTGCCTGCGTGCTCGATGTGTACGTCGCGTCGACCGGAGCTCGGGAGGCGAAGCTGGCATCGGTCGTTCCCGGGGCGAACAGCTCGAAATAGAGATAGCCCGAGTAGCCGACACTGCTGTTGAGGCTGATCTGAAGCTGATCGCCGCCGTCGAGCTGCACGTCCCAGTAGTCGATGTTGTGGCCACCGCCGGATTGCGCGCCGCCGCCGCTGCCCACGGTGAGCGCCTGGGCGCCCGCGATCGTCTGGGAGGGATTGGTCGACGCGGCGGCCACGGCCGGGCTCAGCCCCAACAGCAGCGCTGCGACCGCGAGCATCCACGCCCCCCGGCGGACGAGCCGTGTCCCGGCGCGCGAACGCGGTGCCGCGACGCGCCCGCCGTCGCGGCGATGAAGCCTCGGCCGGTGTCGAGCTGAGGATGAGGGCACGGCGGATGGATGGGTGCGGGACATCGAGATCTCCTGTCGGGCGGTCAGGACGACGACGTCACGACGCTACGTCGATGCCGCGCCGGCCACAACCGACCAAAGGTGTTGCTCCGCTCACCCTGTGCCACGGGCGCGCACCGCGCACCGCCCACGCCCACCGGCGCGAGGCTTCGGTGTACGACGACTCAGGAACCGAAGCCGACCCGATGACCTTCGGTGTCGACCAGCACGTAGACGACCTTCCCGAGGTCGAGCGCGATCGTGCCGTCCTCGGAGGTGAGGTCATGCCAGCCGGTGGTCCCGAGCGCCGCGCGCAGCGTGCGCAGATCGCTGGGCGCCACCCGGGCGCTGAGTACGGGGCCGCCGAGGAAGCCGATGTTGATCTTCTGGGGCTTGTCGTTGTCCATGTCAGTGCTCCTCCGCTGGCTGCACGATCTCGGTGAGCACGCCGCCGGTGGAGGCGGGGTGCAGGAAGGCCACCCGCGATCCGCGGATGCCGGTACGGGGATGCTCGTCGATCAGGCGCAGCCCAGCAGCGGCGCAGGCGTCGAGCGTCGCCTGCACCGACTCGACGCGGTAGGCCACGTGGTGCAGCCCGGCCCCGCGCCGCGCCAGGAACTTGCCCACCGCGGTGTCGGGCCCGAGCGGCGCCAGCAGCTCGATGTGGCTGTCGCCGACGTCGAGCAGCGCGGCGTCCACGCCCTGATCGGTGACGGTCTCGCGGTGGACGAGCGGCATCCCGAGCTGGTCACGGTAGATCGCCAGCGCGTCGTCGATGTTCTCGACGGCGATGCCGACGTGGTCGATCGCGGACAGCATGCCGCCGCGGAGGATACCGCCGTGGCGCCGGCACGCGGTTGCGCTGCGGCGGTCAGCGGTCGCGCCGGCGCGGACCGAGCGGTGTCTTGACCGCCGTGGCCGCCGCCACGCCGAACGGCGCGGTGGGACGGCGGTCCGGCCGGGCCTTGGGCACGCCGGCCAGGATTCCGTCGATGTCGCGGCGCTCCATGACCTCCTTGGCCAGCAGCGTCGCGGCCATCGCGTCCAGTAGCGCGCGGTGGGTGTCGAGCAGGTCGACGGCCGCCCGGAAGGCCTCGTCGGCCAGCTCGCGGACCTCCTCGTCGCGCATCCGGCGGGTGTGCTCGGAGAACTGGTCGTCCTGCATGCGCAGCGACTGAAAGCCGGTGCCCATCGCGAACTCGTTGATCATCGAGACGGCGATGTCGGCGACCCGCTTGAGATCGTCGGCGGCGCCGGTGGTGATCGCGCCGAACACCAGCCCCTCGGCGGCGCGACCCCCGAGGAGCATCGTCATCACGTCGATCAGCTCCTCGCGCGTCTTGAGGTAGTGATCCTCCTCGGGCAGGTTCATCGTGTAGCCCAGCGCGCGCCCGCGCGGCACGATCGAGATGCGGTGCACCGGGTCGACCGACGGCAGCAGCTCCCCGCAGAGGGCGTGGCCGCTCTCGTGGTAGGCGACGACCCGCCGCTCGTGATCGGTGAGCCGGCGGCGCGACTGCATGCCCCCGAGCACCCGCTCCAGCGAATGGTCGAAGTCGGCCATGCCGATCGTCGTCTCGCAGCGGCGCACGGCGTTGATCGCCGCCTCGTTGCAGATGTTGGCCAGGTCGGCGCCGGTCAGCCCGGCGGTCTGGCGAGCCAGCAGCGCAAAGTCGACGGTCTCGTCGACCGGCTTGCCGCGCGAGTGGACCTGGAGGATGCGCTCGCGTCCCGCCACGTCGGGCGGCGATACGAAGATCTGCCGGTCGAAGCGGCCCGGGCGCAGCAGCGCCGAATCGAGCTTCTCGAGCAGGTTGGACGCTGCCAGCACGACCACGTCGCCCGTGCCCGAGAAACCGTCCATCTCGACGAGCAGCTGGTTGAGCGTCTGATCGTACTCGCGGTTTTCGCCGCTGCCCCGCTTGGCGCCGACGGCGTCGAGCTCGTCGATGAACACGATCGCCGGAGCGTGGCTGCGCGCGGTGCGAAACAGCCGGCGGATCCGCGATGCGCCGAGGCCGGCGAACTGCTCCACGAACGACGCCGCCGACTGGGAGAAGAAGACCGCGCCGGACTCGTGAGCGACGGCCTTGGCCAGCAGCGTCTTGCCGGTGCCGGGCGGGCCGTAGAGCAGGATGCCGCTCGGCACCTTGGCGCCGAGCTGCCGGAAGCGCCTCGGGCTGCGCAGGTAGTCGACGACCTCGCGCAGCTCCTCCTTGGCCTCCTCGACGCCGGCGATGTCACCCCAGGCGATCGGTGGCGCGTGCTCGGGCCGGATCTCGGCGGGGCGGGTGCGCGGCAGCGCGCGGACGGTCCTCCAGACGAGCAGCAACAGGGCGATCATCAACAGCAGCGGGAGCCAGTCGTGGATCCACGCGATCAGGTTCTGGTCGCCTAGGAAGGCAGCGTCGGACATGGCCTGCCCCCATCATCGGCGGCTGCGGCGCAGGGCTTGACCTGCGCCGGTCAGCGCACGCGTTCGAGGCGCGGATTGGGCGCGTAGCCGCGCCCCACCTTGGCGCACGGCCGCCCGTCGAGCAGCACGACGTCGGCGGTGAAGTCGTTCTGGCCACGGATCAGCGACGACCCGACGCCGTAGGCGTCGACCGCGACCCCTATCTCCTCGAACTCGCGGATCCGCGTCGCGGTGAAGCCGCCGCTGGCCACGATCTTGACGTGCCGGAAACCGGCGCCGTCGAGCGCGCCGCGGACCTTCTCGACCAGGCGGGGGTTGACTCCGGTGGGGACGAAGTTGCCCATCTCGTCGATCAGCGAGCGGTCGACGAGCAGCTCGGAGGTGTCGAGGCGTACCCCCCACAGCTTGTCGCCCAGCGCGTGGGCGACCTCGAGGGCGGTCTTGACCGAGTCGTTCTCGAAGTCGACGAGCACCGTGATGTTGGTGTCGGCGTGGAAGTGCTCGGCGAACCTGACCGCCGCCCGCACGGTGTCGCCGCCGTAGGCCGCGATCAGGCCGTGTGGCACGGTGCCCATCCCGCGGCCTCCCCACCACGACGCCTGGGCATCGGTGGAGACGCCGATCGCCCCGGCGACATGGGCGCTCCAGCCGTCGCCGGTCTGCACGATCCAGTGATCGTGGCGGGCCGGGAAGTAGAAGATCTGCTTGCCGCGGGCGGCCTCCACGACCTCGGCGACGTTGCGCATGATCAGCGAGCGGCGAGCCAGCGAGCCGAGGTAGACGGTCTCCAGGTGCGCGAACAGCGAATAGTCGCCCTCGATCGTCATCACCGTCTCCCGGGGCGCGATCCGGTCGCCCTCGCGCAGCGCATGGACCTGCAGTTGGTCCCAGCCCGAAACCCACGACCCGTTGTCGTGACGGCCGGCGCACAGCTTGAGGATCGCGATCGCCTCGTCGATCCCGCCCAGCACCGAGTCCTCCTTCTGGAAGACCTGCATCGTCACGTGGGGATGCTCGTCCTCGGCCTCCAGCAGCGACTTGGTCAGCACGAAGTAGGCGTCGGAGTAGTAGCCCTCGCGGATCCGATCCACCGGCAGCCGGAAGATCTCGGGGTCCAGCCGGGTCGCCACCTCGGTCGGCATGTGGTGAGTCTATTGCGCGATCTGGGGTGCAGGAAACCGCTTTGCGCCGCCGCGAATCGGTGTTACGCTCGGCGCAGCAGTTCGCAGTCCCGCGCCACTGATCACCATCGTCGCACCGGGCACAGCCTGACGCCGCCCGCTGCCCGCAGTCAGTCGTCGCCGTCCCCCGTCAGTCGAGCGTGTCGCATGAGTTCGTACCTGCGCGTCCTGCGCCACCGTGATTTCCGTCTGCTGTTCCTCGGCCAGTCGGCCAGCGCCGTCGGCGACCAGGTCGTGATCGTCGCGCTGGCCCTCTACATCACCCGGAGGACCGGATCGGCGACCGATCTGGGCGTCGTCCTGGCCGCCCAGTCGCTGCCCCTGATCGGGCTGCTGCTGTTCGGTGGCGTGTGGGCTGACCGGCGGGGCGGATGGGGCCGGAATCAGATCATGATCGCCGCCGACGCCGTCCGCGCGCTGCTGCACGGGATCCTCGCCGTCCTGATCCTCGCCGGCGGCGCGAGCGTCGCCGAGATGGTGGTGATCGAGGCGTTGTTCGGCGCCGCGCGGGCCTTCTTCCAGCCGGCCTATTCGGGGCTGCTCCCGCAGACGATCTCCGAGGAGATGGCACAGGATGCCCGCGCGCTCAGCGCGACGACCTCCAACCTGGCGATCCTGATCGGACCGGCGCTCGGCACCGCGCTCGTGCTGTCGGTCGGCGCCGGCGCGGCCTTCGCGCTCGACGCCGCCACCTTCGTCGCGAGCGCCGCGCTGCTGTGGCCGATCCGGCCGCGGGCGCGCGGGGACGCGCCGGCGCCGCAATCGGTCGGCCGTGAGCTGCGGGCCGGCTGGCGCGAGGTGCGCGCGCGCCCGTGGGTGTGGGCGACGATCGCCGCCTTCACCGGCGCGGTCCTGTGCGCCTACGCGCCGTGGTACGCGCTGGCGCCGCTGATCGCCCGGGACTTCTACGGCGGCGCCGGCGTCTTCGGCGTGCTGGAGAGCGTGGCCGGCGGCGGCGCCGTGGTCGGCGCGCTGATCGGCATCCGCTGGCGGCCGCGGCGGCCGATGGTCGCCGGGCTGCTACTGGTGCTCGTGTGGCCGGTCCAGAACGTCGTGTTCGCCGCCCGGGCGCCGCTCGAACTCGTCGTCGCGCTGTCGTTTGCCACCGGCGTGGGGTTCTCGCTGTTCGGCGTGTGGTGGGAGACCGCGCTGGTGCGCCACATCCCTGCGCACGCGCTGTCACGGGTGAGCGCGTATGACTGGATGGGCTCGCTGGCGCTGCTGCCGCTGGGGTTCGCGCTGGCCGGGCCGCTGGCGTCAGTGCTCGGCGCGCGTACGCTGCTCGGCGCCGGCGGCGTGGTCACCGTCGGGCTGCTGGCGCTGGCGCTCGTCCCGCGGGCGACGCGGGAGCTCGGCGGCGAGCGCGCGCCGCGGCGTCAGCCGAGCAGCTCGCCGATGATGTCGAAGTAGAAGCCGGCGGCGAAGCCGAGGTCGCGCACGTCGATGCGCTCATCGGCGTTGTGCACGAGCGGCGCGGCGTCGAGCAGCGTCTGATGGCGCTGCGGGAAGAACCCGTAGGCGATGCACTCGGGGAACGCGTCGCGGAACCAGCGCGAGTCCGAGAAGCCGGGGAGGATCGTGGGGACCGCGTCGGCGCCGGGATCGTTGGCCGCGACCCAGGCCGCGATCGCGTCCATCAGCGGGGTGTCCACGGGAGAGGCGTTGCCCGTCACCTGCTCGGTGAAGTCGATCCGCAGCTGCTCGGTCTCCTCGCCGATCACCTCGGCGATCCGGGCGCGGGCCGCCGCCTCCCCGAGCCCCGGCGGGACGCGGCAGTCGACCCGGATCCGGGCGCGCGACGGGATCACGTTGATCTTCTCCGACGCGCTGGCCATCGTCGGCGTCAGCGTGACCCCGAACATCGGCTCGATCAGCGTGCGCAGCCGCTGGTCGGTCGCCTCCAGGTGGGCCATCGCGCTCGCCGGGTCGTCGGGGTCCTCGCCGAGCCCGCGCAGCAGCGCCGCCGGCGCCTCGGTGATCGCGAACGACTGCGGCGCGGCGGCGAGCGCGGCGAGCACCGGCGCGAGCTTGAGCAGCGCGTTGTCGCCGGTGCGCGGCAGCGACGCGTGACCGGCGGCGCCGAGCGCGGTGACGGTGAAGCGGAAGATCCCCTTCTCGGCGCAGCACACGCCGTAGTGGCGCCGGCCGCCGTAGGAGAACACCTCGCCGCCGCCCTCGTTGAGCAGCATGTCGCAGCGGACGAGATCGGGATGGGTGTCGGTCAGCCAATGGGCGCCGAGGTCGCCGCCGGTCTCCTCGTCGGAGACGAACACGAGCTTGAGCGCCCCCTGCGCCGGCCGCCAGCCCCGCCTGGCCAGCGCCGCCCCGGCGGCCGCCTCGGCCGCGACCTGGGACTTCATGTCCAGCGCGCCGCGACCCCACAGAAAGCCGTCGGCGAGCTCGCCCGACCACGGGTCGTGGCGCCATTCCGACGGGTCGGCCAGGACCGTGTCGACATGCCCGAGCAGGCACAGCACCGGCCCGTCGCCCTCGCCGTCGAGCGTCGCCACGAGATTGGGCCGGTCGGCCTGCGCGGCGAGGATCCGCGTCTCGAAGCCGGC
>JBELAG010000133.1:0-14430 GCA_049509055.1 Solirubrobacteraceae bacterium | reverse complement strand
GCGAGCACCCTCTGCGGCCGCTCGCTGGACTGGATCGAGGTCGTCGCCGCGGCGTGACCGCCGGCCGCTCACTCCGCGGCGGTGGCCCGCGGCGGACGGTGAAGTGTCATGCCGCCACCACCGGCCCGGCGCCTGCGCACAAGCCCTGCGCCCAGCAGCGCGAGCAGCGACAGCCCCGAGAGGACGAACAGCTGCGGGTAGTCGCCGTAGCCGCGATAGCGGAAGACGATCCGGTGAGTGCCGGCCGGTATGTCCGTCGCCACGAGCGCGGGCGCGACCATCTCGACGGTGTGCGGGCGGCCTCCATCGACCGTGGCCGTCCATCCGGGGTCGAACGACGCGCTCAGCACCACAACCCCCGGCTCGCGCATTCTCACGGTCGCCGTCACCTCGCCGGCGGTGAGATCGTCGCTCTCGGAGACCACCGAGTCGCCCCGTGAGGGCAGCGGCGCCGGAGGCCGCGCGATGCCCGCCGTTCGGTCAAACAGGACCCGCAGGTATTCGCCATCCTGTGCGAGCGCAGAGTGCAGAAGGCCGATGCTGAGGGTGCCCACGTCGGTTCGGTTGGCGGCGAACAGCCCGACGATCGATCCGACGTGAACGTAACCGCCGGTCTCGGTTGTCCACAGGCTGTACGCGCCGGCGCGCATCACAAGGTGCGCGGCGACCGGAGGAAACCGTCCAGTGGGCAGCAGCAGATAGTGGATCCCGAACAGCAGGTAGTCACCGGGGTCGCTTTCGTCAAACTCGTATTCGGGGTCGGTCATCAACGAGGCGGTCCGGAGCGCGAATCCGACCTCGTCGATATCCCTGCTCGCCAGGTACTTGAACACGGGGACGTCTCCGACCGTGAAGTCGATCCCCCAGTTCGTCGGCGTCCCGGCGTACACCCTGCCCCCGCCGTCCCGCCTGACGATTGCCAGCAGTCGGTCAACCTCGGCGCCGTGAGTGTCGTCGGCACTCTGTTGTGCCCGTATCGTCGAGGCGTCCAGGCGGTCGTATGAGTTCAGCTGCAGCCACGCGGGCGTGAGCACCACGGCCATCGCTGCGACCGCGACGATCGTCCACAGCGCACCCCGCCTCGGCGTCGCGGCCGGCCATGCGGCTCTGCGCGCCGTCGTCCAGCGATCACCGGCTGTCCAGAGCAGTCCCGCGCCCCAGGCGGCTCCGGTTCCGGCCAGCAGGAGCGCCGCGAGCTGGATCCCCATCATGAAGCGGCGAAAGAACACATCGCCGCTGCCGGGGAGCAGGTCGGCCAGCCCGCCGAACGTCGTCCTGCCGAACGACAGCAGCAGGCATGCCGCGAGCGCGACGACGAGTGCGCGGGCATCGGCATCCTTCGTGAAGCGGAAGCCCGCGAGCACCAGGCCGATCGCCGCCAACAGCGTGATCACCGGGATCCGGCCGTCGTCGAGCAACTGTCCGGTCACCAGCCATTGCAGGACGCGGTCGGCGCCATACCCGTTGACCAGCGGCGTGCCGGCCAGGATCTCGTTGGTCGCGGCCCACGCGCGCTGTTGCAGGAGCGGCACGATGACCCATGCGCCGGCGAGCAGCGAACCGCAGACGAGCATGGCGCCCCGGCGAACTCGAGTCAGGACCGGCCGGCCGGCGGCGAACGGCCACAGCAGGAGCGGGATGATCGCGAGGTAGCCCGTCTCGAAATGGAACGCCATCGTGAGCGAGATCAGCGCCGCCGCCGCACAGAAGCCGCGGCCCTGGCGGATCGCGCGCCAACTGCACCCCCAGGCGAGGGGCAGGGTCAGCGACGCCCAGAGCTGCGTCCACACCCCGTACCCGTACCAGACGTACGCCGGCTGCTCGTAGCCGATCCCCGTCACGCTCAACACGAAGGGGGACATCGCGGCTGAAGCGGCGGCGGCCCATCGGCCGGCACCGAACCAGCGGGCGGAGACGTAAACCGTCACCGGCCAGGCCGAGACGAGGATATAGACCGACCAGCGAAACGCCAGGTTGGGACCCACGGCCAGGCCGACCAGACCGGTGAGCATCGCGGGGAGGCTCTGATAGTGCAGGAACTGCGGTGATCCGAGACCCAGGTACGGGTACCAACTGGTGAGGGGCAGATGCCCGCCTGCGAACTGCCGGGCGGCGAAGCGGACCATCTGTTCGTGGATGGCACTGTCGTTGAGATAGGGCACCCCAAGCGTCTCGGCCCTGAGGCTCACCAGGCTCCAGGCAACCGCGGCGCCGACCAGGACCCACGGCGCGCCCCGCGCGTGGATGCCTGGGCCCGGCGTATCTGTTTGCTCGCGACGTGCCGCCGGCAGCGGGGTTGATAAGGCCTGGGGCATCGGCGTCATCCGGCGTCGCGCTATCGGCCAGTCGCTCCTGGCCTAGCCGCCGGAGCGCAGCTTACTCGACGTGGTGGGCGTGGCGAGCGCCCGGTCGCCAGACGTTTGCTGACAACATGAGTGTTGTGCCGGATTGAGTCACTTTGACCATCTTTGGTCGCTGCGACGTCCGGAGCGCCGCCGTCACGCGCTCCCGGCGATCTCCCATCGCGAGCGACTGCCCGGTCGCATCGCCATCGCGAACACGAGCAGGCCCCCGCGCCGGGCGGCGCTCACCGCGCGCCCGTCGACCTCGACCCGCCAGCGCCGGCCGGCGGGCGGCGCGACCGCCATCGTGATCGGCGCGTCGGTCGCGGTGACGGCGTAGCCGCGGGCGATCAAGCCGTCGTAGGACACGCCGACGTCGGGCAGCGCCAGCGAGAAGGTGTGGAACGGGAGCTCCGGGAGGACCTGCAGACCGGTCGCGGTGGGGGTGATGCCGGCCAGGCGGATCGCGTCGAACAGGCTCCAGGCGGGCTGATGCATGACCTGGCCTTCATACGCGGTGGTGAGGCCCGCGCCACACGTCGCCGGGGTGGGCGAATAGAACGCGTCGCAGACGTCGTCGACCGACAGGATGCCGTCCCAGTGCGCCGGGTAGGCGACGGCGTGCGCGGTCAGGGTGTTGCGCTCGAATTCCGAGAACGCGTCCTGGCGCGCATCCGGAACGGTGCCGCCGAGACTGCCCAGCGCCCAGGTCAGCCAGCCGTTGAGCGCGAACCAGCTGCCGCCCGGAAAGACCGCCGCGTTGACGCCGATGCCGGGGGTCGCCGGGGAGCTGTGCTCGGTGACCGCCGGGTCGTCGGCGGCCGGCGACTGTGCCGAGCCGATCCGCGACGGCCCGTGGATCGCCGCCGGTGCGCCGATGCCGGTGAGGAAGCGGCGGATGTTGGCGACGAGCCGGCGCGCCTGCGCGTCGCCCGGCGCGCCGGCGAGGATCGCCCAGGGCTGCTCCTCGCCGAAGATCGCCCCCGCGCCGAGCACCTGCTGCCCGGCGAAGCCGCGGGCGTACCAGCCGCGCGCCGTCCACTGGGCGCGGGTGGTCCGCAGGTCGCGCGCCGCGGCCCGGCGCAGCTGAGCGGCGAAGCCGCTGTCGTGCAGCGCGTCGGCGAGCAGCGCCAGGCGCGGATAGATGTAAGCGGCCTGGGCGTCGACGAGCGTCGACTCGGTCATCTGGAGATTGGTCGTCGACAGGTCCGACCAGTCTCCGGTGTCCAGCGCGGCATAGGCGCCGTCCGCGCGCAGCAGGGACTGCTGGTGGTGGAAGGCGAGCTTCAGGTGCTGCCACAGCGACGCGCGCCCGCCGCCGGCGAAGGTCACCGGCAGGTGAAACAGCGCCAGGTCCCGGGTGGCCAGGCCATACTCCGAGGCGGCGAGCAGCAGCCACAGATCGAGGTCGTCGGCGTTGCCGAACTGAAACGGCCGGCACAGCTCGGACATCGCGTACGGGATCTGGCCGCCCCGGCTGGGCTGCTCCTCGGCGGAGTAGACGAGCACGTCGCGCGCCAGCGCCGGGTCGGCATAGATCATCGGGAGCATGATCTGCAACGGGTCCCTGAACGCGCCCTGGAAGCCGTATTGGTACTGGTAGTAGCCCCCCTGGGAGATGATGTGGCGCCCGCGGCAGTCCTCGTAGGTCGCGCCGGAGCGGACGGTGTATGCGTCCCACTGCAGCTCACGCGAGAGCCAGTTGCGGCCCGGGCCGAAGGTGATCTGCGGGAGCCACTCGCGCCAGCGCCGCTCGCTGGCCTGCAGAGGCGCTGCGGCCCGTCGGTACGCGCGCACGAGCCCGGCGATCGCCGAGGCGTGGGCGGCGCCGTAGGCGTAGCGCAGCGTCACCGACGAGTGAGGCGCGAGCACGAGCGGCGCGCGGAAGGCGAACATCGCCCGGCCGATCGTTCCCTGCCGGGCCTCGGGGGCCAGCGCACCGTCGTCCCGGCCCGCGGCAACGGCGGCCGGCAACGCCCGCGTGCCGGCGCCGAAGAACGACCGGGTGTCGCCGAACCGGCCGCCCGTCGGGCCGCGCAGCGCGGCGGCGAAGATCGTCAGTGGTCGGCGGTCGAGCGCGGTCGGCTGCTGGGTTGTGGCCAGGACCCGGTCGGCGGCCAGCCATCGCACCGCGCCCGTCCCGATCTGGGTCTTGGTCGCCTGGTCGAACGGGTCGACGTCCCAGTACTCATACCAGCTCACCCGCCGGCGCTGGGAGGTCCGGTTGGTGATCGTGACGTCGTGCAGCAACAGCGGATCGTTGCCGAACGGCGCGTAGACGTACTCGTCGATCAGCCATCCGTCCGCGCTCGTGGCGTGGTGCACGTACCCCATCCCGAAGTCGCGCAGGGTGCGCGATCCCGACGGGCGATCGTCATAGAGCGTGCTCAGCACGCGGCCACCGACCCGCAGATAGCCGTAGCCGCCGGTGAAGTGCTGGGCGGCGGCGTCGTAGCGGTTGGTCCACTCATACCGCCGGTCCTGACTCCACAGCTCCACGTAGCCGTGGTTGAAGGCGTCGGCGACGATGTGGTCGTTGCCGACCTGCGAGGAGGCGTCGGTGCTGCCGTTGAGCTCGGGCTGGCGTGCGACGGGGTCACGCAGCTCATCGATCGTGTAGCGGTAGCTCGGCAGCCCGAACGCATCCGTGCGCCACGTGCCGAAATCCCCGCTGCCGACCGATGAGGCGATGTCGGCGGGTCCCAGCGACGCGGGCGCCGCCGCGGCGCTGCGCGGCGCCGGATGGACGCTCACCCGCGGACACCCATGCCGCCGGTCGAATGCCGCCCGGGTCGTGTAGGTCCCCTGCGGGTAGTAGGGCCCGAGCACGGCGCGTTCGTCGCCCGGGACGGTCGTGTCCTGGATGGCGTGATGAAAGCCGCGGGAGGGCAGCATGTTGCGCACGATCAGCAGGCCGTCGTCGAGGTGGCCGTCGCCGTCGCCCCTCGCCGGCCACGGGATCCAGGCGACGCCGCACGCCGCCGTCGCGTCGGTGGGACGGTCGCTCGGCAGGCTGGTGACGATCGTGTACCGGCGCCGGCTGTCGACCGGGATCTCGGAGTCGTACACGCAGCCCGCTCCCCGCGTCGTGTACAGCGACTCGTTCTGGCACATCGACCAGTAGCGCATCTGGCCGCCGGGCATCCGTTTCACATCGGGGCCGGTCTGCGGCGTGACCGGCAGTTCTCCACGCAGGACGAGGACCGGCCCGGCGCGGAACCCACGGTTGACGAACGCCGATGCGTAATCGCTGTCGATGTTGCTGTACTGCCCTCCGATTCGTGGCGGACGGCCGCTGCACCGGCCCTCGTAGCCGCAGGCGATCAGGAAGGTGGTGTCGTAGTAAGCGCGGAACACCGGCGTCGGCGCCGCCGGGAACGTGGCCGCCGCGCCCGCCGGCGAGCGCAGCCCGGTGTACACGGCGGCCGGCAGCGTGGTCAGCTCGAACCGGCCGCTGCGGCGTGAGCGCAACGTCGCGCATGCCGCCTGCCCGGTCTGCACGTGACCGTCGGCGAGCCGCAGCGTGACCGACGGGAGGCCGACACCGCCGGTGAGTCCGGCGCGTGAGAACGTATCTGGCACGTAGACGCGGAACAGGATCTCCTGCACGCTCTGTCCGGTCACGCCGACGTACAGCGTGTTGGTCGCCCGCCGGGCCGGGACCGGCGTGTCGACGAACGTGACCGTGTAGGACCGGCGCGTGGCGTCGCGATCGGCCCCCACGACGAACGGATTGGTCGAGCCGGGGTCGGGCCGGGTGTGCACATCGTCGAGCGCGTCGACCGGCGTGTTGGTCGTCGCGTTGTAGCTGTTGAACGATTGGTAGCGCGCGTGCGTGAACCGGCCGCGCAGGACCACACGGGAGCCCGCCGGCATCGCGAACTTCGCCGCCCAGTAGACCGCCCCGGAATCCGGGAACGCGTTGTTGGGCCCGATGCCGAACTTCGAGGCGCTCTCGGCAATCCAGAAGCACGTCGTCTGACGCGGCGCGCTGCGGGTCGTGCTCGATGCCGCCGCCGTGGCCGCGACGCCGAGCAGCGCCACCGTGGCGATCAGCGCCGCTGCCCGCCGGCGGGTCACGCTGCGACGCGCTCGCGTCCGAGCGCGTCGGCGAGGTGATCGCGACGGGCGATGTCGAGCTTGCGGTACACGCTCGTCAGGTGGGTCTTGACGGTGCGGCGGGTGACGAACAGCGCCTGGGCGATCTGCGGGTTGCTCATACCCTCGGCGGCCATGCGCGCGACCCGGACCTCGCTGGCGGTGAGGGCGTCCGCGCCGGAGATCCGCTCCCGGCGCGGCCGCGCGCCGACGGCGACGAGATCCTCGCGGGCGCGCTTGGAGAGGGCGACCGCACCGCAGCCGGAGGCGAGATCGAGCCCGCGCCGCAGCGGCGCCAGCGCGTCGCGGCGCTGTCCGGCGCGACGCAGGGCGCCCCCCTGCTCGATCAGGGTCCGCCCGAGCTGCAGGGTGCTGCCCGACCCGTCGAGCACGGTCACCGCCTGCGCCAGCCAGTCCAGTCCCCCGGGGCCTCCCTCGATCACGCCGGCGGCCCGCAGGGCGATGCCGAGCGCGTGGGGCGCGCCGAACGCGCGGGCTCGGTCGATCGTGTCCGCGAGCAGGTCCCACCCCCGGTCCTGGTCGCCGAGGCGGGCCGCGAGCTGTGCCGCCTCGGCGCGCCACGCGATGTTGGCGGCCGGGTTGTCGGCGTTGGTGGCGCGAACCCAGGGCTCGCAGTCCATCACCGCGGTCAGCGCCTCCTCCAGCCGGCCGTGAGCGGCTCGGAGACGGCCGAGCGCGTACTGATAGCTGGCTGAGCGGGGCTGCGCGGCTTCGGGCTCCAGCCCGTCGGGATCGGCCAGCGCGAGCGCCTGCACCGCGGCGTCGAGATCGTCGCGCTCGATCAGGCACAGCGCCAGAAACGCGCGGGTATCCGGCAGGGCGTGCCCGTAGCCGTCGAGGTATGCGGTCATCGACGCCTCCAGGTCGCCGATCGCGTCGATCAGATGACCGCATTGGTACTGGGTGATGCCGCGCAGATGCGAGAACCAGCCGAACGCCACCAGCGACCCGTGCCGCTGGCTGAGCTCGACCGCGCGATCGAGCTCGTCGAGCGCCGCGTCCGGGGAGCCGGCGGCCGCCAGCGCGTGGCAGACCGCGCTGTAGGGCCCGATGTCGCGCCCGCTCTCGGCCAGCAGCGCTCCGTCGGCGAGCGCCCGCCGGGCCAGCCGGGCCACGCTGTCGGCCGTCCGCTCGCCTGATCGGGCCGCGCGGTAGGCCATGTGCGCCAGCAGCAGCCGCTCGGCGCGCGTGCGCCCCGGCGAGCTTCCGTCCAGCAGCGCCTGCAGCCGCTGCTGCGCCTGCTCGCTCAACTCCGGCTCGTGCCGGGTGTCGGCCGTGTACCAGGCGCGCAGCTCCAGGAACAGGTCGTCCTCGGTGTCGGCGATCTCCGCCATCCCCTGGGCAAAGGACTCCTGCGCCTCCTCGACCTTGCCGGTGGAGAACAGCGCCTGGCCGAGCATCAGTGCGACCTCGGCCCGCTGGCGGGCATCGGTGCGAACCGCAAGCGCTTCACGCATGCTGTCCGTCGCGCCCGCGATCCCGGCGTGCAGCCGCGCCTCGCCGAGCTCCAGCAGGAGATCGCCGCGCAGCTCGCGGGGCGGCGCCTCGCGCAGCGCCCGCTCCAGGTAGCGGGCTGCCGACCCCGGCGCCCCGCTGGCGGTCGCGTCGCGGGCCGCGGAGCGCAGCACGCCGATCGCCCAGGCATCGCCATCGGGCCCGGCCGCGAGCAGATGAGCGGCGACGACGCCAACCGCCCCGTCGCGGGCCTCGGCCAGACGCGCCGCGCGCGCGTGCCAATCGGCGCGCCGGGCCGCGGGCAGCCCGTCATGGACGGTCGCCCGCACGAGCGGCTGCACGAACTCGTGCGGCTGCTCGGCGGTGAGGATCCCGGCGGCGATCAGGGTGTCGGCCGCCTCGGCCGCCGGTGCGGTCTCCAGCCCGGCGAGCAGGGACACGTCGGCGAGCGAGGCGCCCGCGCCGAGCACCCCGTAGGCGCCGGCCACCAGCTGCGCGTCCTCGCCCAGCGCCGCCAGCCGGCTCGACACCCAGCGCACGATCCCCTTCGGAGCGATGCCCGCGACCCGCGCGGCATCCGCGGCACTGCCGCGAACGCCGTCGCCCTGCAGGCGGCTGACCAGCTCGCCGAGCAGGAACGGGTTGCCGCCCGTCGCGTGCTGGCAGGCCGCCACGAACTCGCCGTCGCCCTCGGGCACGCCCCGTTCGGCGATCAGCTGCGCGGTGTGTGCAACGCTGAGCGGGGCGGGGCGCAGCGACGTCACGCCGGGTAGCGACTCGAGCTGAGACAGCAGTTGCTCCTCGTCGTGATCGGCGGCCGGGCCGGCCGCGACGACGATCAACACCGGAAGGTCGTCCAGTCGTCGCGCCAGGTACAGCACGAACCGCAGCGACATCACGTCTGCCCAGTGCGCGTCGTCGATCGCGAGCAACACCGGGCTACGCTCGGCAACCCGGGCGGTGAGCCAGTACAGCCCGTGCATCGCGGCGGAGGCACGATCGCCCCACTCCCCGCCCGCATCGGCCGTCGCGGACCCGAGGCCGAGCGGCACCGCGGCCAGCCCCGCGGCCCCCTCGAGGAGGTCGCCGTGGCTGCGGCCGGGCGCCACCACTGCGGCAAACAGGTCGCGCACGACGCCAAACGCGTATTCGCGCTCGAGCTGAGCTCCACCGGCTCTCAACACCAGAAAGTCACGGTCATGTGCGCGCCGCGTGGCCTCCGCCAGCAGCGCCGTCTTGCCGAAGCCGGCCGCGCCGTGGAGCAACACGACCGCTCCATCCCCCGCGGAGACGGCGTCCAGCAGCCCGTCGACCTGTTTCAGCTCGCCATCCCGTCCCAGCAGCACACGCGCCTCGTTCGATCCCCCGCGGTCAGGTGGCCTGCACACCCATCAAACCACACGGCGTGGCAAGAACACAACCTGGTGTCGATCGCCGCCGGCGCGAAGTCTCAGACCAGGGTGCAAAACACCGGACCCCTGAGGCCGATGCGATACACGCGGGCGCGGTCGAGACTGGCTGCCACGACGTTCGGCACCCCGCACTGGTTGCCGGTCGTCACACCAGACCTGTGACCGCTCGGTCGGACTCGGCACGCGCGTCGTCCTCCACGGCGACGGCGCGCGCCGCGCTGGCCGCGCCCCAGCCGGGAGGAATCATGCCGCTCACTCCATCTCATCGCACCGTACGTGAGTCCATTGGTGCAGCACCATCAACCCCACCAGCCGCGGCGGCACGATCTGCCGCCCGTCGGCCGGTCGGCCGGCGCCTGCTGGTCGTGGCGGCGATGCTGCTGGGGTGGGTGGCGTGCCTGTCGCCGGGCGCCCGGGCGGCGGCGATCGCGCAGAGCTCGTGCTTCTGGGGCACTCCGGTCGACACCGCGTTTGACATGAGCAACCCGGCGACCAACATCGCCTTTCCGGACACCGGCGCGGTCTACTGGGGCGCGCAGATCACGATGCCCGCCGGATCCCGGATCGTGTTCACCGGCCAGTTCGCGCACGCTCGCTATCAGTCGCTGACCACCTACTCGCCCGCCACCGCTGCGGCGATCGACTCACTCAACGACGTCAGCACCCAGCCCGATCCCGGCTCCACCAACCCGTATCTGCCCGGTGCGGATCGCACCGCCACTCAGCGCAACTACACGATTACGATGTTCGACGCGCCGCTGCCGGCCTCCAAGGCTGCCAACACGCTGTATGCCGGCGCGACCGGGCAGACCAGCCAGCAGATCATCGACCGCATCTACCTGCCGGACTCCTTCACCCCCGCCGACGTGACCGGCGGGGTGGGCCTGCCGACCCCGACGCTGGTGCTGGCCAACGGCAGCACCGAGACCGGAGCCGCCGAATGCCAGACCCTGGACGCGGTCACGGGGCCGCTGCCCGCCCCCGCTGAGCACCCGATCCTGTATGCCATGTGGCGCAATACGGGCAGCCCGTACGCCACCTTCCCCGCCAGCGCCACCCCGCAGTTCACGATCGCCGCCACCGGCTGGTTCTCGGTCGCCTGCATCTTCGCCGGCGAATGTGGCTACTACGCCAACCCCGACAACCGCTACATGTACGCCTACGTCAACCGCGGATTCCCCGCCGGATCGGTCCTGGTCCTGCGCGGTAAGCTGCCCACCACCCCAGCCACGGGACCCGGCGTCACCACGATGGGCACGGGCGACATGCGCTACTGGTCGATCTGCCAGAACTCGCTGTACACCACCGCCGGCGCCGGCTGCCTCAACGACAGCGACATCCCCGTCGACGCCAACGGCGACTACACGATCGTGACCAGTCTGGCGTCTGACCGCCCGGCCAACGCCACCGCCGCCTGCGGCGTGGGCTTCATTGCCTGGCCCACGCTGGGCGACGGCGACGGGCACCTCAACGACGGGCTGCTGATCGTCCGCAACATGCTTCCCAGCGCCGGCTTCCAGAATGCCATCCAGGACGCCTCGTCCGCCGACCTGCAAACCCAGCTGGGCGCCTACTACCCCCAGGGCACCTACACGACCACCAGCGCCTTCCAGGCGCTCGGCTGCCCGGCGTGAACATCGCCGGGCAAAGATTTCCCACCGCGCTATGAGGACGTGGTATCAATGCCCCCGGGGACCGTGGTCGCCGGGGGTTGCCACGGTGAAAACACGGGTGTCATCCACGCCGACCGGAGGCTCAGGCCATGCTCGATCCTGACCTGCTTCTGCACAAGATCAACGATCCGGGGGGTCTCAAGGACGCCCACGCCAAGCATGCCGCGGAGATCCCGGAGGGCAGCCGTCTTCCCGACGACTACTTCGATCGGCTGAGCGCGGAGATCGTCGCCGAGAAGGACGACCCGCATCGCGTGGCCCGGGCCGCGACCCCGCCCGGGCCCGGCGGCCCACCGGCGCCGCCGCCGGTCATCTACCTGTCACGGATGCCGTCGGTGAGCCAGTTCATGGGGGTCATCAACGACTGCTTCGAGCAGGAACTGCAGGGCTCGGCGGCACAGGGACTGCTGCACCTCGGCAACCTCGACCATCTTCGCGCCGCCGTCGAGCGGCTGGCCGACGAGCTCCGCAGCCGGTTTCGCAAGTTCGGGCCGTGCGACATCAGGTTCATCGAGCCCAAGCTCGCGGAGGTGATCGCCGGCTTCACGGGACGCCACACGTTCGCGACCGACCCGGTGGAGGTCACGCTCAGCGACAACGCCGAGGTGATCGTGTTCGGCGACTGGGCGACGGCGCTTCCCCAGGCGCGCAACGTGGCCGCGCGGATCGCCGAGCACGTCGCCGCGGTCGACCCGGCGGTCGACTGCCATGTCATCCACCTCGGCGACACCTACTATTCGGGTCTCGAGGACGAGTGCCGCCACCGCTTCCTTGACCTGTGGCCCGTCAAGGCCGGCTCACGCGTGAAGTCCTGGACGCTGGCGGGCAATCACGACATGTACTCGGGCGGCCACGGCTACTTCGGGGTGCTGCTCGCCGACCCGCGCTTCGCGGCGCAGAAGGGCTGCAGCTACTTCGCGCTGGCCAACGACAGCTGGCAGATCCTGGGTCTCGACAGCTCCTATCAGAACCCCGACACGCCGGGCCTGCAGCCGCCGCAGGGCGCGTGGCTGGCCGACCGTGTCACCGGTTCCGGCGCCCGGCGCACGATGCTGCTCACCCACCATCAGCCGTTCAGCGCGTACGAGCAGATCGGCGACACGATGGCCGCCGCGGTGAACGCGGCGCTCGGCGATGCGAAGGTCGACGCGTGGCTGTGGGGTCACGAGCATCGCTGCGCGGTGTACAAGCCCGACGTCGTCGATCAGAGCGTCAAGTACAACGCCACCGCGGGTTACACCGCGATCATCGGACACGGCGGCGTCCCCCAGCTGCTGACCGCCCAGGACGACGCGCTCAACCCCGGGGCGTTCGCCTGGGAGTTCAAAGGTGATTACACGGTCGGCAACGACCGCTGGGGGCTCGGAGGCTACGCGGTGCTGAAGTTCGCGGGTCGCGAGTTGACGATCACCTACTACGACGAGTACGGCAAGGACTGTCACACCGACACGCTCGCCGGCTGATCCGTGCCGCAGCCGCCCGCCGCAGGCGACGGCGCCGCCGCGGACGGCAACCCGCCGCCGCCTGCGCCGTCCGCGGGGTCAGCCACCGATCAGCTGGTGACGCTCGCCGCCACGCTGGCGAGCGGCGTCGGGCTGCTCGGCTTCGTCACCTTCGCGGGGGGCGTCGTGATGTGGAAGCGATTCCGGGAGATGGGCGTCCCGGCCGATCTCGCGGTCTCCGAGCTGCCCAAGTCGCTGCTGATCACCACCGGCGCGGAGTTCCTCGTCCCGGCGCTGCTGATCACACTCGTCGTCGTTGTGCTGCTCGTCGGGATGCGAACGCTGCGCGAAGGCCGGCGGCGGTGGAAGGCCGACGGCGCGGCGATTCCGGTGGCCTTCGGGCGAGTGCGCCGGCTCAACCGCAAGGCCAAGGATCTGTGGTGGACGGTCGTGTGGGTGCCATCGCGCAGCGCCGTGCTCGGGCTGATCGTCGCGGCGTTCGAGGTGCTGTGGGCGTGGCTGTCGTCGTTCCCCGGCCTGCATCTGGGCGCATCGCTGGTGCTGTCAGGGGTCGCGATCGCCGGCGGAACGGCGATCGCGGTGGCCCTGCACCAGCGGAAGTCGACGCCGACGGTCGCGCTCGTCGCGTTCGCCGCGGTCGGCACGTTCTGGATCGCGCGGGCCTACGACATCATCAGCTATGCGCCCACCGTGCTCCCGATGGCGTACTCGCGGCTGCAGTCGGGCAAGCCCCCGCGGGTCGAAGCCGGCTTCCTCGTCGCCGAGACCTCGGACCGGATCTGGTACGCGAGCCTCCCGCGGCCGGGTCCGGGCAACCCGAACGAGCTGCGGGAGTTCCCGCGCACCGAGACCGAGGACCTGGAGGTCGGGCAGCTCGCGCCGCCGGCGGTGGCGGAGTCCCGCGCACAGCGCTTCCTGGGCAACCTCTGTGATCGGCTGCTGGCGACCCTCCAGCATCCCACCGGATGTGGCGCCGCGACCGTCAGGACTCGCCGGCCAGCAGCTCGGCGAGGTGCAGGACGCGCGTCCTCAGCCCGCGGCGCGCGACGCCCTGCTGCAGCTGGCGGTAACAGCCGGGGTTGACCACGGCGATGATGTCGAGGTCGGCATCGGCGATCTCGTCGAGGTGGCGCTCGAGCACGCGGGCGCTGTCGGCGCCGCGGAGGATCGCGTAGGAGCCCGCCGCGCCGCAGCACGCCGCGGCGCTCGGCAGCTCGACGTAGTCGCCGGCTCGGGCCAGCAGGGCGCGCGGCTCGCGCCAGACGCCCAGGCCGTTGCGCAGGTGACACGAGTCCTGCAGCCCGATCCGCGGCCGCCGGCCGGTCGCGGCGGCGACCGCCTCGCCCGCCGCGGGCTCGCGGCCGGCCAGCCACTGCGAGAGCTCGATGACCCGATCGGAGCCGAGCACGCCCGCGAGGTGCGCCGCGCAACCGCCCGCGGTCGTCACGATCGTCCCGGGCAGCGCGCTCCCCAGCTCGGCGGCAAGCTCCCGGCCGCGCTCGAGCTCCCCGTTGTGAGCGTGCAGCGCGCCACAGCAGCCCTGGTCGGTCGGCGCGGTCAGCTCGGGCGCCAGCGCCCGCGCCGCGCGGCTGACCCGCGGGTACAGCGCCCGCTCGAAGCAGCCGAGCATCAGGCTCGCCTCGGCGGGGGAGTCGCCGCGGCGGCCGCCGTGGCGGTGCCCGATTCCCAGCGCCCGCACGCGGCGCGGTGAGTCGACCGCCCACAGCAGCGGCCTCAGCTTCCACGGACGCCGCCGTCCGGTCCACAGATGGTCGCGCCACTCCTCGAGCAGCGTGCCGTACTGCACCCCGGCCGGGCAGACCGGCTCGCACGCCCGGCAGCCCAGGCAGAACGAGGACTCCTCCGCGACCGTCGCGTCGTCATCGGGGAGCACCCCGGTCTCCAGCGCCCGCATCAGGTTGATCCGCCCCCGCGGCGATGAGGTCTCGTCGGCGGTCAGGGCATA
>JBELAG010000132.1:0-14645 GCA_049509055.1 Solirubrobacteraceae bacterium | reverse complement strand
ACGATGTCGTCGGCCTGCGAGCGCGCCTCCCGGAGGCGCTGCCGGTACTCGTCCAGCAGCGCGTCGGCCTGCGTACGGGTCTGCTCGGCCGCGTCGATCGAGTCCTCGATCGCCTTCTGGCGACGGTCCAGAGCCTCGGAGATGCGCGGGAACGCCAGCTTGGCGAGCACGTACATCGAGATCGCGAACAGCAGCAGCGTCCAGATCATCAGCCCGACGTTGGGTGAGATCAGGAACGAGCCGCTGGACGCGGCGGGGACGAACACGGCGGCCATCTACTTGAGCACGTAGGAGATGAGGCCGGCGACCAGCCCGTAGAAGAAGCACGCTTCGGTGAGGGCGAATCCCAGCCACTGGATGCTGGTGATCTCGTCGCGCATCTCGGGCTGGCGGGTGACCGATTCGATCACCTTGCCGAAGATGATCCCGATGCCGACACCGGCGCCGACCGCGCCGAGGCCTCCACCGATACCGATCCCGAGCCCGGCGCCCACTCCGGAGGAGGCGGCGAACGAGAGGATGTGTAGAGCAAGCACTTGAGGTCAGCTCCTTCTTGGTTAGTGATGAGTGACTGCGCCGCCGAGATAGATGGCGGCGAGGGTGGCAAAGATGAAGGCCTGCAGCGTCGCGACGAGGCCCAGTTCGAACAGGTAGACGGCGATGCCGATCGGCATCGTGAACCAGCCCAGGAACGACAGGCCGAGGATCACGGCGAGGCCGCCGGCCATGAACAGGATGATCATGTGACCGGCCAGGATGTTGGCAAACAACCGGATCGTGAGCGACACCAGGCGCATGAAGGTCGAGACGACCTCGAGCGGGCCGATCAGCAGGAGCATCGGGCCGTGGACGCCGGCCGGGATCAGGCTCTTGACGTAGCCGACCGGGCCCTGGGCGCGGATCCCGACCGCGTTGAAGGCGACGAACACGACGAGCGCGAGGACGAGCGGCACGGAGATGTTGGCCGTCGCGGCGTACAGCGCGAAGTCGGGGATGTGGGCGCCGAAGACGTTGAACGTCTCCTCGCTGTTGGTCGGCAGCGGGATGTAGCCGATCAGGTTGCAGAACCAGATGAACAAAAAGAGGGCGCCGATGAAGGGGAACCACCGGGCGGCCATCGAGCTGTCCATGTTGCCCCGGGTGATGTTGTCGCGCATCAGCGAGAACAGGACCTCGACCGCCGTCTGGACGCGGTTGGGCCGGTCGTGCATCCGCCGCGAGATGTAGAGCATCGTCACGACGGTGAGGATCGAGGAGATGAACAGGTAGACGACGGCGCGATTGATGCTGAAGACGCCGAGGTGGACCCAGTTGTCGATCTTGAACTCGTTCTGGATCTGGAAGGTGTTGTTCTTGTGCCCGAAGCCGAAGATCACGATCAGCAGGACGATCCCGAGCACGTAGAAGCCGGCGATCCAGTACATGATCCTGCGGGTGTTGCTCAACGGTGCTCCTTTCCAGAACTCGGGCGGCTCAGGGCCGAGGTGGCAAGTTGGACGGTGAACGCGAACACGACGACGGCGAGGCAGGCGAGGCCGGCGTTCTGGCCGTCGTCCTTGCGGACGAGGATCACCGCGATCGCCAGCGCGAACAGGCGGCCCATCATGTAGCCGAGCCGGAGCGCGACCTGCTGGTTGAACTCGGTCGCCGCGCCGGCGGCGCGCTCGACGCCGAGCCCGACGATCCGCAGCGCGATCCACGCTCCGGCACCGACCCCGTATCCGACCGCGGGCACGCCGATCAGCAGCATGATCGGCGCCGCCACGACGAGCACGATGATGTCGAAATAGCCGAGGACGGTCACGGGCGACTCAGAGATCGCGGAAGCGCCTAGCGACAACTCCGACCCCCAGCAGGAAGCCGATGAGGAATCCGGCGATGGCCAGCGCCACGACCGCATGCAGCGCCACCCCGATCGCGGCTCCGACCCCCGCGCACAGCAGATTGACCGAGAGCATCAGCGCTCCGGCTCCGGCCACATCCCTTCCGGTCACGGGCGGACGACTGCTGTTCGTCATGTTGGCGACTGACGCTTCTTCTCAAGCTGGTTACCGGTTTAGGGGCCGCGTAGGCTATCGGCGCAGCGATGCAGGCGTAGCCTGGTGTTTCAGCGCCAGACCGGGCGGCGCGCCACGACCAAGAGGGAGTGGAGAGCCGACCGAGTTAAGTGAAGGTTAGCGCCTTGACCCGACGGGTGGCGTGACGTCGCCCGGTGGTCGGGTTCCTCACACCGAGCTCGCGCCGGCGGCCGGGCGCAGGCGCCGCGCGGCGCCGCCGCGGTGCAGCGCCGGCTTGCGCAGCTGGCCCTCGGCCCACATCGCGGCCAGGCTCGCCCGGGGCAGCCCGAGCGGGCCCTGATAGACGAGGTAGCGCGGCTCCCAGCGCGGGAAGAACTTGGCGTTGAAGCGGTACAGGCTCTCGATCTGGAAGTAGGGATTGCCGAGCGTGATCAGCTTGCCGAGCGTTCGCTCGAGCCGGCTGCGGGGGCTGTGGATCCACTTCGCGAAGGCGGCGAAGTTCAATGACAGCTCGGTCACGCCCCGCTCGCGCAGCAGCTCGGTGGCCATCACGACCATGAACTCCGTGAGGCCGTTGGGGGTGCCGGGATCACGGCGCATGAACGACAGCGACATCGCCGGGCGCCCGTAGCAGGGCACGAAATGCAGCACGCCGCGGATCGGGTGGGCGGGATCGGTCTGATCGCGGGCGAGCAGCACGAGCGTGTCCTCGACGCAGACCCCGCCGATCGAGTCCATCGCCATCGAGAAGCCCCGTTCCGGCGCCCCCTCGCGGCCGCGCTCCAGCACGTCCTGCACCTGGGCCGCGGTGTCGGCGTCGAGCGCGGAGACCTCGCACAGCTCGGCCGAGAAGCCGGCCTTGCGCAGCCGGCTGACCGACTGGCGCACCTTGCGGATCGCGCGGCCCTCCAGCGAGAAGTGCTCGAGCTCGATGATCGCCTCGTCGCCGAGATACATCGTGTGCAGGCCAGCCTGCGTGTACAGCGGGCACAGCCGCTCAGAGGCGCCGACCGCGCCGAGCTTGAGGCCGCGGGCCTGCGCGAAGGCCCGCAGGTCGGCGAGCAGGCCGGGCAGCGCGCCGTCGGGGCCGACCGGATCCCCGGACAGCAGCAGCACTCCGTTCTCGATCTTGTAGCCGACGAACGCCGAGCGGTCGGCGCTGAAGAAGTAGTGCTTGTCGGCGCGCAGCTTGAAGAACGACAGCGTGTCGGTGCCGTGGGCGCGCACGAGATCGGCGGCGGCCCCGCGGATGTCGGGGCCCGGCAGCGACACCGGCCCGGCGAGCGGACGAAAGACGACGTAGGCCATCGCCAGCAGCGTCGCGAGCTCGACCATGTGCACGCTGAGCCCCAGCCACGCGAACCGATGGTGGTCGAGATGCAGCGCGTGCAGGTGCAGCGGGCCGCTGCGCCAGGCCAGCAGGTCGCCCGTCTCCCGCGCGACCGACGCCCAGGACGGACGGCCCTGCGAGGCCCAGGCCGCGACGGCGGCGATCGCCAGCCCCACGCCGCCGAGGAACGGGACGCGCCAGACCGCGCTTCGCAGCGTGATCCGATCGTGCTCGACCGTGAACGCGGGGGCGGCCCGCACGAGCAGCGCGCACGTCACCCAGGTGATCACCGTCTCCTCGAAGTCCAGGCCCTTGAGCAGGTCCAGCAGCCCGAGCACCGCCATCAGGACCGTCGCGGTCTCCCACGCGCGCCGCCGGCGCTTGAGCAGGTAGGGCGCCACCAGCAGCAGCGCCGCGCCGGCCGGCAGCGAGGCGGCGTGGAACAGGCGCATCGCCTGCACCGGCTCGAGCTCCAGCAGCAAATGGCCACGCCAGCGGATGTTCGGCGTCAGCGCCGAGGCGACGTTGACCAGGCCGACCACCGCGGCGGCGATCGCGGCCAGGCCCGGGGTCCAGCGTGAGATGCGTTGACGAAGGGGACTCATGGAGAGAGCCGGCTCAGCCGGCGAGCATCCGGGTCGATGGGGCGCTCGTGGCGCGGTGCGACACGGCCCGGACAACCAATCTACGGCGCGCCCGGGGAATGGTTACGTGGCCGATCGCCGATTTCCTGCTCACCACGCGGGTGATCGACCGGGCGGGCGGCGTCGCCCAGCGCTCACGGCGACGTCTGGACGGACGTTGCAGCCAGTCAGCCGGCGGGGGCGACGGAGTCCGGCAGCGCGCGGCCGGCGGCGGGGTTGCCGATCGCGTCGGCGGCGGGGTCGCCGTCGCGACGGACCGGAAGGGCGAGCGACAGCGCGAGCGCGAGCAGCGGGAAGACCACGAGCAGCTCGAACACCGAGCGCAGGCCGTGGGCATCGGCGATCAGGCCGAGCACCGGGGCGCCGACGCCGCCGAGACCGATCGACAATCCGATCGTCACCCCGGAGGCGACCCCGATCCGTCCGGGCAGGAACTCCTGGCCCATCACGATCGTCACCGCGAAGGTGGCGATCGTCGCCGCGCCGGTGAGCGCGCCGAACACCATCGCCAGCGGCGCGGAGGAGACGAGGAAGCCGGCGATCAGCGGGGGCAGCGCGAGCATCGAGCCGATCAGCACCGTGCGGCGGCCGAACCGGTCGGCCAGCCGGCCGCCGGCGAGCGTGCCGACGGCGCCGCCGGCGAGCATCACGGTGAGCGCGGCCCCGCCGGTGCCGCGGCCGGTATGCAGGTCGTGGATGAAGTACAGCGGGATGAAGGTGACGAAGCCGAAGTAGACGAACGAGCGCAGCGCGATCACCAGGCCCAGCAGGGTGAACGGTCCCCACGCATCGGCCGAGCGGTCGCGCGCCGCCGCGACGGCGCCCGGGTCGGGGCGAAAGCGCCTGAGCCGGGGCAGCTCGTGCGCCAGCACGACGCCCATCAGCGACGTCGGAACGATCACCACCAGCGTCCCGCTCAGGCCGAGCGCGAGCACGAGCGGGGTGACGAGCGCCGGCCCGAGCGCGAAGCCGACGTTGCCGCCGACGCTGAACAGGCTCATCCCGCTCGATCGCCGGGCGCCGGACACGTAGTTGGCAAAGCGCGAGCCCTCCGGGTGGAACGCGGCGACGCCGAGGCCGCTGAGCACGACCGCCGCGAACGTCCACCCGTAGCTCGGCGCGACCCCCGCCAGCCCGACGCCGAGCCCGCCGAGCACCGGCCCGAGCGCCATCAGCCACGGCAGCGACCGGCGATCGGAGATGTGGCCGAACGCCGGCTGGACGACCGAGCTGGAGATCGTGGCGGCGAGGATCAGCGCCGACGCGCTGGCGTAGTCGAGGTGATCACGGGCGATCAGGAACGGCAGCAGCGCTGGAATCGATCCCTGGCCGACGTCGGTGAACAGATGGCCGGCCGACAGGACGGCCATCGCGCGCCGGTCGACGCCGGCGCCGCTCACCGCTCGCTTTCTCGGATCCGCTCGCGGACGAGCCGCTGCTTGTCCTCGAGCTCGGCGGCGAGGTCGGTGAGCTCGGCCATCCGGCCCCGGACGAGCTCCAGCTGCGTGCCGATGTGCTCCAGCAGCTGCTCGAGGATCCGCCGGCGCTCCGCCGGGGACTCGGTCTGCTGCAGCTCGCGCCGGAGCGTGGCGCGCGCGCTCTCGGCCTCCAGCAGCCGCGACAGCTGGTCCAGCGACAGGCCGAGCAGATCGCGCAGGCGGATGATCTCGCGCACGCGCTCGACGTCGGACTCGCCGTAGCAGCGGTGCTTGCCCTGCTCGCGCTCGGCGCCGCCCAGCAGACCGATCTCCTCGTAATAGCGGATCGTCCGCGGGGTGGTGCCGGTCAGCTCGGCCAGCTCGCCGATCCGCAGGGTGCTGCGCGGCGTGGTGGCGCTCATGACAGCGCTGCCTGGGGCCGCCGGGCCGACTCGGACTCGGTGTCGGGCTGCGGGCGCGTGGACGTGCCGATCTCCTTCGGCCGCGCCGCCGAGATGCCCGCCCCGACCAGCGACACCGCCGCCAGGCACCACAGCGCCGTGTGCATGTTGGAGATGAACGGCGTCAGCTGCGCGTTGGAGATGTGGTTGGCCAGGCCGGAGAAGACGCTGAACAGGACGTTCTTGGGCACCGACGAGGTGACGACGGCCAGCACGAAGGCGATCGAGATGACCGCGCCGGTGTTCTGGACGAGCACGCGGGCGCCGGCGGCGATCCCGCGGCGGTGCGGCGCCACGGCGCCCATCATCGCGGCGGTGTTCGGCGAGTTGAACATCCCCGAGCCGAGCCCGACGATGAACATGAACAGCCCGGGCCACACGTAGCTCGTGTCACGGCCGAGCGTCGTCATCAGCGCCAGGCCGACCGCGGTGACGAGCATCCCCAGCACGGCGAGCGTGCGCGAGCCGCGCCGGTCGGCCCACACGCCGGCGGCCGGTGAGGAGATCAGCATCCCGACGGCCAGCGGCGCGAGCTTGACGCCCGCCAGGATCGGCGAGTTGCCCTGGACGCCCTGGAAGTAGAAGACGAACACGAACATCAGCGCAAAGCGCGCCAGGCCGTTGGCGAAGGCCGCGGCCGACGCGGTCGAGAACAGGCGGTGACGGAAGATCGACAGGTCGAGCATCGGCGCCCGGTGGCGGCTCTCGATCAGCACGAAGGCCGGCAGCAGCACGACCGCCGCGATCAGCGCCGGGATCACCAGTGGCGACGTCCACCCCTCGATCCCGCCCTTGGAGATGCCGTAGACCAGCCCGGTGAGGCCGATCAGGAAGGTGACCGTGCCGAGGTAGTCGAACGAGCGGTCCTCGGCGCGGCCGGTCACCTCGTGCAGGATCAGTCCGCCCCACAGGCTTCCGGCGAGGCCGAACGGCACGTTGAACCAGAACACCCAATGCCATGAGATCGCCACGAGCGCGCCGCCGAGGACCGGCCCGATCACCAGCCCGACCGCGGCCACCATCGTGTTGGTGCCCATCGCCAGGCCCAGCTGCTCCTTCGGGAAGGCGTCGGTGACGATCGCCGCCGAGTTGGCGAACAGGAACGATCCCCCGATGCCCTGCACGATCCGCCACAGGATCAGCTCGGTGCCGTTGCCGGCGAAGCCGGCGCCCAGCGACGCGGCGGCGAACAGCACGAAGCCGGCGACGTACGCCTTCTTGCGCCCGAACTGGTCAGACAGCCGCCCGGCGCTGAGCACGAGCACGGTCGAGGCGATCATGTAGACGAGGATCACCCAGACCAGCTCCAGCAGGCTCGTATGGAGGCTGCGCTCGAGATCGGGCAGGGCGATGATCAGCGTCCCGGAGTTGATCGTGGCCAGCAGCATGCCGAGGCTGGTGCACGACAGCGCCCACCATTTGTAGGCGTCGTGGTCGGAGTTGACGCCGATCCGCCGGCTGCGCTGGGCGGGTGGTGCGGGCGTGGCTGGGATCGTGGACAAGCGGAGATCACCTTCTCTGGTGGCAAGCTGATTCTTACGTAAACGTGAGAATAGCAAGGCGCCGCGGCTCGTCTACTCGAACGCCGCGACGGTGGCGAGGATCACGAACGCCGCGATCAGCGCCGCCCCCTCGAACGGCGTCGCCTCCCCGTCGCCGGTGATCTGCCAGATGATCACCGCCGTGCCGAGCAGCGCGCCGGTGTAGACCGGCGCCAGCGCGAACGTGAGCGTCGTCGCGGTGAGCAGCGAGACGAGCACCAGCAGCGGGAACAGGAAGGCCGCGACCTGGGCGATCGAGTTCTTGACGACGGCGATCGCCAGCTCCGACTGGCCCTTGGCGGCGAGCACGACGCCGACCGCGTGCTCCACGGCGTTGCCGGCGGTCGCGACGATCACCAGCCCCGCGAACGACGGCGAGATCCCGAGCGTCCGGATCGACGGCTGCAGGGCGTTGACGAACCAGTCCGAGACGAAGCCGGCGGCCAGGCCGGAGGCGATCAGCAGCGTCAGGCTCGCGCGCGTCGACAGCCGCGAGGTCTCGCTGATCTCGCCCGGCGGCTCGGTGTCCAGGTACTGGCGCACCCAGAAGCCGTACACGCCGAGGATCGCGATCGCGCCGATGATCGAGATCGTCTTGATGTGATGGCTGGCGGCGTCGTGCGCGGAGTCGGCGAGCGCGACGAGCAGGATGATGAAGCTGGCGATCAGCAGCAGGGTCGCGGTGTCGTTGGGCAGCCGCGGGCTGAAGCGCATGATCCGGTCGCGCTCGCGCATCGATCCGACGACGATCACCAGGCCGAGGACGAGCAGCGCGTTGACGAGGATCGAGCCGAGGATCGCGGTCTGGGCCACCACCCGCTCGCCGGCGTTGAGCGCGAAGATGACGACGAAGAACTCGGGCAGGTTGCCGAGCGTCGACTGCAGCAGGCCGGTCGTCGCGGTGCCGAAGCGCTGGCCCACCTGCTCGGTGGAGAACGACACGATCCACGCCCCGCCGGCCAGCGCGACCCCCGCGATCACGAACGCCGCGACGTGCGGCACCGCGCTCACGTAGCGCGCGACCCCGGCCAGCACCGTGAGGACGGCGACCGCTCCCAGTCCCGCCCGCTCGATCCGTGACAGGCCGGCCAGCGGGCCCTACCTGCGGGTCATCGACGTCAGCCGGTCGAGCGTGGCCTTCTCCATCGCCTGACTATCGCACCCTTTCGAACTCGCCGGTCTCGATGTCCTTGCTCACCTGCGCGTCGATTTCGTGCTCGCTGGTGTCCGGATCGGCTCGCCGCAGCTCGCCGGCGCGCAGGCCGCGGAACTTCAGGATCTCCAGCACGTAGATGAGGTACACGCTGGCCGCCAGGCAGACGACCGCCAGCGCGATCAGGAACGCGATCCACCCCGGCCGATGGGGATGCTGATGGGTGATCAGCCGCAGCGCGACCGCCAGCCCGGCCATCAGCAGCGACCACACATACAGATAGGCGACGGTCTTGCGCTGCGAGAAGCCGATCCGCGCCATTCGGTGGTGGAAGTGGTTGTCGTCGGCCGACCACGGCTTGCGCCGGTACTTCAGCCGCTTGGCGACCACGAAGCTCGTGTCCAGGAACGGGATCACGAGGATCACCAGCGGCACGACGAGCGCGACGACCGCGTTGGTCTTCAGCGAGCCGACGACCGCGGCGACCCCGAGCAGGTAGCCGAGCAGGTTGGCCCCGGCGTCGCCCATGAACACCGACGCCGGATAGAAGTTGTGAAACAGGAAGCCGAGCGCCGCGCCGGCGGTGAGCGCCGCCAGGATCGCCGCGCCCTCGACGCCGAGGTTGAAGGCAATGATCGAGAACGCGATGCCGTCGATCGTGCACACCCCGGCGGCGAGCCCGTCCACCCCGTCGGAGAAGTTGACGACGTTCATCAGCGCGACCAGCCAGACGACGGTGATCAGCCCCCCCTCGTTGGGGAACTGCAGCGTGCCGACGAACGGCAGGGTGACGTCGGTGACGACCGCGCCGCCCTCGACGGCGATCACCGCGGCGGCGATCTGACCGAGGAGCTTGACGCCGGGCGGCAGGTCGCGGACGTCGTCGATCGCGCCCACGATCGCGATCACGACCGCGCCGACGAGGATCGCCCAGGTGTGGACGGTTCCGCCCGATCCCGCCCGACCGGCCGTATGGTGCAGGATGATCACCCCCGGCAGCCAGATCGCGGCCGCCACCAGAACCGCGAGCAGGATCGCCAGCCCGCCGAGCAGCGGTGTCTCGCGCCGGGACAGACCGCGCTCCCGCGGCCGGTCGACGGCGCCGATCCGCCGCGCCAGCCACGCCGCGAACGGCGTCGCGGCCGCCGAAATGGCTGCCGCGACGACGAACGAAAGCACGGCATCCCAATACCGCATGCCCGACAAGCATGGCAGCCGGTCCCGACCGATGAATTCGCCCTGCTCAGCGGCGTGATCCGGGGGCGCCGGGGAGAGCAGATTTGTCACCGGACGGGGCTCCAGCGCGCACAACGCGCCAAATCTCCGGCCGCCGGTGTGATTTGTCACGTTCTGTCGGTTGGTCGGCGCGCGCCACGGCGTCAGGATCGCCGCTCGCGACCGGCGTGGCGGCCGCTGGGCCCGGTGTGTCACACCGTCGGCACGCGGCGTCACGCCGCCGGCACGAAGATCGCGGGTCGGCGCGCCGCGTGACCCGGCGGCCACGACGATCGCGCCGCGGTCAGCGCAGGTCAGGCGACCGCGTCGGCCAGGCGCGCGTACAGCGGGTAGCGATCGGCGATCGCCTCGACCCGCTCGGCGAGCTCGGCCCGCCGCTCCTCGAACGCCGTCCCCGGGTTGAGGGTGGCGGCGAGAATCCTGCCCACCTCGACGAAGTCCTCGACCTGCAGACCGCGGGTGGCGAGCGCGGGGCTGCCGATCCGCAGGCCGGAGGACACGGCGGGCGGGCGGGGATCGAACGGCACCGCGTTGCGGTTGACGGTGATGCCGATCGAGTGCAGGCGGTCCTCGGCCTGCTTGCCGTCGAGCTCGGACTCCCGCAGGTCGCAGAGCACGAGGTGCACGTCGGTCCCGCCGGTGAGCACGCTCACGCCCCCGCCGGCGCGCAGCAACTCGTCGGCGACGGCCCGCGCGCCGGCGAGCGTCCGCTCCTGGCGCTCGCGGAACGCCTCACTGGCCGCGATCCGCAGCGCCACCGCCTTGCCGGCGATGATGTGCTCCAGCGGACCGCCCTGCTGGCCGGGGAAGACGGCCGAGTCGATCTTCTTGGCGTACTCCTGCTTGCAGAGGATCATCCCGCCGCGGCCGCCGCCGATCGTCTTGTGGATCGTGGTGGTCACGACGTCGGCCAGCGGCACCGGCGACGGGTGCAGGCCGGCGGCGACGAGGCCGGCGAAGTGCGCCATGTCGACGAACAGGTACGCCCCGACGGCGTCGGCGATCGCCCGGAAGCGCGGAAAGTCGAGCTGGCGCGGGTAGGCCGACCAGCCGGCGATGATCATCTTCGGCCGGTGCTCGTGGGCGAGGCGCTCGACCTCGTCCATGTCGATCAGGCTGGTCTCCCGGTCGACGTGGTAGGCGACGATCTCATAGAGGCGGCCGGAGACGTTGATCTTCATGCCGTGCGACAGGTGCCCGCCGTGGGCGAGCTCGAGCCCCATCAGCGTGTCGCCCGGCTGCAGCAGCGCGTGGTAGACGGCGGTGTTGGCCTGCGCGCCGGCGTGCGGCTGCACGTTGGCGTGGTCGGCGCCGAACAGCTCCTTGGCGCGATCGATCGCCAGCTGCTCAGCGACGTCGACGTACTCGCAGCCGCCGTAGTAGCGCCGGCCGGGATAGCCCTCGGCGTACTTGTTGGACAGCACCGATCCCTGGCATTCGAGCACGGCGGCGGGAGCGAAGTTCTCCGACGCGATCATCTCCAGCGTGCGCTGCTGGCGCTCGAGCTCATGGGCGAGGACCTCGGCGATCTCGGGATCGACATCGGCGAGGGGAAGGTTGAAGAAGTCGGGAGGAAGGTCGACGGGCACGGCAGCAGATACTAACGACGCCCTCGGTCCTGTCCGGGGGGCGGTCGTCTCAGGCCCGCTGGGCCACGATCACCGCCAGGTCGCGCCGGCGCCAGGCCACGCGCGCCGCCAAGCCCGCCTCGGTCAGCCAGGTCAGCTGGTCCTCGACGGTGCTGGGGTGGTCGAATCCGGCGGTCAGCGCGATCACCGCGTCGGCGGGATCGGCCGGCACGACGACGTCGGCGAGCACGAACCGGCCGCCGGGCGCCAGCGCGCGGCCGATCCGCCTGAACAGGTCGCGCTTGTCGGCGCCGCCCAGGTGATGGACGCACAGCGCGCTGGCGACGAGGTCGAACGGCCCCTCGGGCAGCGACTCCTGCAGCCGGCCGACGCGCAGCTCGACGCGCGCGGGCGCCAATCGCCCGGCGGCGACCGACAGCATCGCCGGGCTCTCGTCGATTCCGACCAGCAGCGCCTGCGGATGGCGCTCCAGCAGGCGCCGGGCCGTCTCCCCCGTGCCGGTGCCGAGCTCCAGCACCCGCCGCACGCCGGCGCCGCCGGCGAGGACGAGCTGGTCCTGGAGCTCGTCGTAGGCCGGGACATCGGCGCGGATCATCTCCGCGTAGGTGTCGGGATCGAAGTGAAACTCCCACTCCAGCGCCGCCGCGACGTCGACCTGCGCCACGCCGCCGAGGCGCACGATGCTCCACTGCTGCTCGTCCTCGAAGCGGCGCAGGTCGACGACCGTCGACGGCGTGCCGGGAAGCTCGCCCCCGTCGAGCACGAGGTCGGCGGCGCGGCGGATCGGCTCGGGCACGTCCTGGAGGCGGCGGGCGTCGGGACCACCCGAGCGGTTGGCGCTGGACTGCAGCACCGGCCAGCGCACGCCGGCCAGGCCGGGCAGGACCGGGACGCGCAGGCCCAGGGTCTCCCCGTCGGCGCCGCAGGCCAGCGGGAAGCGGCGCTCGGAGTTGGGCAGCAGCACCGTCACCGCGCCCGGCAGCAGGCGCTCGAGCGCCGATCGCGTGCGCGGGCCGAGCGCCGGCAGCGCCGCCATCGCCAGCTCGAGATCGAAGAACATCACGGCCGAGGGCTTGTCCAGCCGGCGGCGCTTGAGCCGGTACAGGCGCTCCACCGCGAGCCGGCTGTGCGCGTCACAGGCCAGTCCGTAGACGGTGTCGGCCGGGAAGACCGCGACCCCGCCCACCCCCATGCAGCGCTCGAAGGCCGCCGCCCAGGCCGGCTCGGCAGCGCTCACCGCTCGCCCACCACCACGCGCTCGCGACCGGCGAGGTCATGGCGCACCCCGACCGCGCCGAAGCCGGCGGCGCGGGTCAGCGCCGCCACCTCGGCGGCCTGCTCGGGACCGATCTCGAGCGCCAGCAGCGCGACCCCGCCGTCCGCGCCGGCCCTGGCGACGAGCCGGCGCACGAGGTCGAGCCCGTCGACGCCGGCAAACAGCGCCTGCGGCGGCTCGTAGCGCGCGATCTCCGGGGCCAGGTGCGCGCCGTCGGGAACATAGGGCAGGTTGGCGAGCACGGCGTCGGCGGGTGCGCCGTCGAGCAGGTCGGCGAGCGTGAAGGCGACGCCGAGTCGGAGGGCCGCGGCATTGGCCCGGGCGACCGCGAGCGCGTCTGCGCTGCAGTCGCTGCCGCGGACGGCGAGATCGGGACGCTCGTGGGCGAGCGCCAGCGCCACCGCGCCGCTGCCGGTGCCGACGTCGAGCACCCGCGCGCCCGGCGCCAGCTCGAGTCCGACCTCGACGAGCAGCTCGGTCTCCGGCCGGGGGATCAGCACTCGCGCGTCGACGCCGAGCGTGATGTGGCGAAAGTCCCGGCGCCCGAGGATGTAGGCGACCGGCTCGCGCGCGACGCGCCGCGCCAGCAGGCCGTCGTAGCGCCGGGCCTGCGCTGGCTCGAGCCGGCGGTCGCGGTCGATCACCAGCCGTTGGCGACCGACGCCCAGCACCTCGGCCAGCAGCAGCTCGGCGTCCAGCCGCGGCGCATCGCAGCCCGCCTCGCGCAGCCAGCGCCGGCCGTCGGCGACGGCGTCGCCGACCGAGGCCGCCTCGCGCTCAGCCGCCGGCACGCTCCTCCAACCGGCGTCGCTTCTCATCGTCCTGAAGGGCGGCGGTGAGCTCGTCGAGCTGGCCGAGCAGGATCTCGTCGAGGTTGTGGACGAGCAGGTTGATGCGGTGGTCCTTCACCCGGCGCTCGCCGTAGTTGTAGGTGCGGATCTTCTCGGCCCGCTCGCCGGTGCCGACCTGCGCTGAACGGCTGGCGTCGATCGAGGCGCGCTGCTCGGCGAGCGCGCGATCGTAGAGACGGGCCCGCAGCACCCGCATCGCGCGCTCCTTGTTCTGCAGCTGGGACTTCTCGTCCTGCATCGAGACGACGATCCCGGTCGGCCGGTGCGTGATGCGCACCGCCGAGTCGGTGGTGTTGACCGACTGCCCGCCCGGCCCCGAGCTGCGGTACACGTCGATCTGCAGGTCGTTGTCGTCGACCTGCACCTCGACGTCCTCGGCCTCGGGCAGCACCGCCACGGTGGCCGTCGAGGTGTGGATCCGGCCCTGGGACTCGGTCTCCGGCACGCGCTGGACGCGATGCGTGCCGCCCTCGAACTTGAACACCGAATACGCGCCGTCGCCCTTCACCGCGAACGTGTAGTCGCCGTCCCCGATCGACAGCGACTCCACCTTGAAGCCCCGGTTCTCGGCGTAGCGGGTGAGCATCCGGTAGAGATCGCCGGCCCACAGCCCGGCCTCGTCGCCGCCGGCCCCCGGGCGGATCTCGACGATCACGTTCTTGTCGTCGTTGGGGTCGCGCTCGACCATCGCCAGGCGGATCTCCTCCTCGAGGGCCTGCATCCGCTCGCGCGAGCTGTCCAGCAGCGAGCGCAGCTCGGGGTCGTCGCCATCCTCGGCCAACAGCTCGCGCGCGCCCTCCACGTCGTCGGCCGCGCGCCGGTACTCGCCGGCCAGCCGCGCGGCCGGCTCGAGCTCGCTGTAGGCTCGCCGCGCCGCGGCGTAGCGCTCGCGATCGCCGATCACCGCGGGATCCGACAGCTGGCCCTCGAGCTCGTGAAGGCGGCTCAGCAGCTGGGCGACGAGCTCATTGATCATGCAGGCGAGTGTAGGAGCACGCCCCGCCCAGCCCCGACCCGCCCGGCCCCCGACCCATGCCCACCCACCCGGGCGCGAGAGCCGATGGCTCCCGCGCCGGCGCCGGCGGTCAGCGGTCGGGGTTGACCACGTCCTTGAGCTTGTTGGCGGCG
>JBELAG010000131.1:0-14729 GCA_049509055.1 Solirubrobacteraceae bacterium | reverse complement strand
ACCGCGCCGCAGATGTCGACCATCGCCGCGCCGAGCACGAGATAGCGGTTGTTGCCCGAGAAGCCGATCTGGGTCATCACGGCGATCACGATGAACCACGCCAGCCCGGCGACCCCCAGCAGCGCGGCGGCGAGCCGGGCCTGGTTGGGCGCCGTGCGCAGCCCGGCGTCGCCCTCGCGACGGCGCGCACGCCACAGGATCGCCGCCACGGCGATCACCAGCAGCGCCGCGACGACCTTGATCCGCAGCAGCATCGTCGGCCAGGCCGCCTGCGAGAGCTCGGCCTCGAACGGGTCCGAGGCGAACGCGAGGCTGTTGGAGCGCGGGTGCAGCGCGCGCGAGGTGCTGCAGCCGAACGAGCCGCAGCCGAGCTTGACCGGGATGAACCAGCAGGCGAGCACGAGCACCCCGCTCGCCACCACGATCACGCGCGACCCCGGGTCCTTCCACATCAGCCAGATGCCGTACGGGCCCCAGAACAGCCAGATCTCCGGGCGGTCCAGCGCGACGAGGAGGCCCACCAGGAACGCCTGGCGCGGCGCGCCGTCGAGGTGGCGCTCGATCGCGATCAGCAGCAGCGCGGTGGCCAGTCCCTCCGAATAGCCCAGCGCGTTTGACGACACGAAGCCCCCTGACGCCGACAGCGCCAGCGAGACGGCGCCGATCACCGCCGCCAGCACGGCGGGCGCGATCGCGGCCAGCCTGCCGGGGTCGCGGTCGGGTTCGCGGAACAGGCCCCCGACCTGCCGCGTGAGCCGGAAGGACAGGCGGGCCACCATCGCCACCGCGGCGACCGCGCCGGCGCGGGCGACGACCAGCCACAGGTCGGGCGCCGCCTTGCCGAACAGCGCAAACGGGACCGTGAAGATCATCGGCAGCGGCTTCCACGACGTCCCGCCGGTGGTGATCGTCAGCTGGCCGTGGATGATCTCGCGACCCCACAGCAGCCACGACCACGGGTCATAGCTCGGCGTGGAGGGGATCAGCAGCGACAGCGCGCCGATCGCCAGCGAGGCGACCAGCAGCCCGAGGTAGAAGTCGCGCACCGACACCCGGCACCCGCCCGACACCCGGGCCGGGTGATCGGCGCGGTCGGCCGGGGCCGCCGCGGCCGGCAGCTCGGCGGTGGAGGCGGCCAGGAGGCTGGGGATCGCCCGGCGCGCCATCGCTCAGCCCGTCACTCCGAGCGCCACGCAGTTCTCGACCTCGGTCAGGAGCCCGTCCGGCGCCTGGTTGGGATACACCAGCGCGCTGCCGATCACCTCGGCGCCCTGCGCCTGGCCCTGGATCTGCAGGCCCTGGGCGTCGCCGGGGGTCGGCTCGAAGGCGACCGTGGGCCCGGACGGCGCGGTGCCGATCTGCATCCCCGGAACCACCCGGCCGGCGATCGTCAGCTGCGTGCTCGTCACCGGGATGCCGGCCTGACGCAGGCACACGACGTGCTTGGTGCGGGGGTTGTCGACTCCCCGGTGGTCGGTGGCGATCGCCGCCGGCGTTCCGGCTTCGGGCTTCGCCGCGACCCCGCACGCTGACAGCGAAAGCGCGGCGAGGCCAACGGCCACCGCGAGCTTCGCAGAGGGCATGACGGGAGAGGGTAGAGGATGATTGCGACAGTGATCGCGTTCGCCGCTCTCACCGGACCGTTGCCGAAGGTGGGGGTCGTGATCGTCGCGCTGCCGGCGGGGCTGGCGCTGCTGGCCACCGGTCGCCGCGTCCGCGCGGCGGCCGTGCTCGGCGCCCTCGTGCTCGCGCCGGTGCTGCTGCTGACCGACATCTGGGACTCGCCACAGCTCGGCATCGTGCACCGCCATCCGCTGGTCGCCGTGGTCGGCGGCGCGCTCGCCGTGGCCGTGCTGCTCGCCGCCGCCGCGCTGGTCGCCCGCCGGCCGTGGGTGATCGGGCCACTGGCGCTCGCCGCGCTGCCCTTCCGGGTGCCGATCTCCACCGGCGGCACGACCAACAACCTGCTCGTCCCGCTGTACCTCGTCGTCGCCGCGGGGTCGCTGGCGGCGATCGGCGCCTCGTTGCAGGAGCTCCGGCGCGCGCGCCGCCCGACCGACGATCGCCCGCGGCGGCGGCCGCGGCCGGGGGCGCCCGGCGAGGCCGGCGTGGCGCCCGCGGTTTCGTCCGGCGCGCGGGCCCGCGTGGGCGCGCAACGGCGGCCGTCGCGGCGCGCGCGCCTGGTCGGCTCCGCGAGCCCGCTGGGATGGCTCGAGCGGCTGCTCGTGCTCTACGTCGTGACCTACGCCGTCCAGGCCGTGTATTCGCCGGATTTCGAGAAGGCGCTGCAGAACATGGTGTTCTTCTATGTCCCGTTCGCGCTGCTGTACGGGCTGCTGCGCGAGATCGAGTGGACGCCGCGGCTCGTGCGGGCGTGCCTGATGCTCACCGTCGCGCTGGCGGCCGCGTTCTCATTGCTGGGCTTCGCCGAGTACGCCACCAAGACGATCATCCTCAACCCCAAGCTTGTCGTCGCCAACGACCTGCACACCTACTTCACCGTCAACTCGGTGTTCTTCGATCCCGACATCTTCGGGCGCTACCTGGCGCTGGCGATGATCCCGCTGGCGGCGGTGCTGCTGTACGAGCGCCCTCAGCGCGAGCAGGTGGCGGCCACGCTCGCGCTCGCCGTCCTGTGGGCAGGATTGGTCCTGACGCTGTCGCGGTCGAGCCTGGGCGCGCTGCTGGTCGGCATGGCGGTCCTCGCCGCGCTGCGCTGGCGACCGTCACGCGCGCTGGTGGTGGCGGTGGCGGTGATCGCTCTCGGCGCGGCGGCGGTGGCGGCGACGCCGAACACGTTCGGGCTCAACCAGGGGATCAACGGCGCCTCGAGCGGCCGCGGCGGCCTGGTCAGCGGCGGCCTGTCGTTGTTCGCCGATCGTCCGGTGTGGGGCTATGGCTCCGGGTCATTCGTGACCGAGTACCGCCGCCACCATCGCGCGGTCGCCACGACGCTGTCGGCCTCGCACACGATCCCGGTGACGGTCGCCGCCGAGCAGGGGTTGATCGGGCTGCTGTCCTACGTGGCGCTCGTCGGGATGGCGATCGTCTGCCTGGTGCGCGGAGCCCGTGGGGATCCGGTGCGCTGCGCGATCGCCGCCGCGTTCGCGGCGCTGATCTTCCACACGATGCTCTACGCCGACTTCCTGGAGGACCCGATGACCTGGGCGCTGCTCGGGATCGGCGTGGCGCTCGCCGCGCGCCCGGGCGACCGGGCGGGCACCGGGGTGTCGCTCGGCGCCGCGGCGGCCGTCTGACGGGCGGCGGGTGATGACCTCCATCACGCGCTGGGTCCTGGCGCACAAGCGGCTGGTGGCGGGGCGTGGATCGTGCTCACCGTCGCCGGCATCGCCTCGGTCAACCGGGCCACCCAGGCCTTCAGCAGCCAGTTCTCGGTCCCCGGCCGCGAGGGCTATGAGACCAACCTGACGATCGAGCGCCGGTTTGGCGGCGGCGGCCACAACGCGCCGCTGCTGGCGGTGGTGACGCTGCCGGCGGGCGTGAGCGCGTCGGCGCCGACGGTCCGCTCCGGGCTGACCGCGGTGGAGTCGACGCTGCGCGCGGTCCTGCCCGGGGCGCGGATCGCGTCGGCGGCGTCGACCGGCAGCCGCGCGTTCGCCTCCGCCGACGGGCGCACGACGTTCGTGATCGCCGATCCGCTGCCCGACACCAAGGGGTTCGGGGTCAACACGGCGGCGGCCAGGGCGGCCACCGCGGCGCTGGCGCAGGTCAGGGTCGACGGCGCCGCGGTGCGCGTCACCGGGATCGACGCGCTGCAGTCCCAGACCGGAGGCAGCGGCGGTCCCGGGGTGTTGCTGGAATCGGTGCTCGGCGGATTCGGCGCGCTCGTCGTGCTGGCCTTCGTGTTCGCCTCGCTGCTGGCCTTCGTGCCGCTGCTGATGGCGATCGTCTCGATCATGACCACCTTCCTCGTCCTGTGGGGGGTGACCGCGCTGACCAGCGTGTCGTTCATCGTGGAGTTCCTCGTCGCGCTGATCGGGCTCGGCGTGGCGATCGACTACTCGCTGCTGGTCGTCGTGCGCTGGCGCGAGGAGCGCGCGGCGGGTCGGTCCGATGACGAGGCGGTCGTGCGGGCGATGGAGACCGCGGGCCGCGCCGTGGCGTTCAGCGGCACGACGGTGGCGATCGGCCTGCTGGCGATGGTCGTCCTGCCGCTGCCCTTCCTGCGCTCGATCGGCTACGCCGGGATGCTGATCCCGCTGGTCAGCGTGCTCGTGGCCGTCACCCTGCTGCCGATCGTGCTGTCGGTCGCCGGACCGCGCCTGGACTGGCCGCACCGGCGCTCTGACCGGACGGCGAGCCGGCCGTGGACGCGGTGGGCGCGGCTCGTCGTCGCCCGCCGCCGGCTCGCGGCCGTCGGGGCCCTGCTGGTGCTGGCGCTGCTGGTGATCGCCGCCACGCGGCTCAACCCGGGCACGGCCAACGTCGACACGCTCAGCCGGCGCGGCGAGGCGCGCCAGGGACTGCTGGCGCTGGAGCGGTCGGGGATCGGGCCCGGGGCGCTCGCCCCGATCGAGATCCTCGCCCCGGCGACCGAGGCCGCGCACGTGGCGGGCGTGCTGGCCCGGGTGCCGGGCATCCACGGCGCGGTCGCCCCGGCCGGGCCGCAGTGGCGGCGGGGCGGGACCGCTGTGCTCGACGCGTTCCCGACGGCCGACGGGTCCACGCCCGCCGGGACGGGGGCGCTTGACCGCGTGCGGGCCGCGGCCGCCGCGCTCGGCCCCGTGGTCCGGGTGGGCGGCGCCGACGCCGAGAACCAGGATTTCGTCGACGCCATCTACGGCAGCTTCCCGCTGATGATCGCGTTGATCGCGGTGCTCACCTTCCTGCTGCTGGCTCGCGCGTTCCGGTCGCTGATCCTGCCGCTGAAGGCGGTCGTGCTCAACGTGATCAGCGTCGCCGCCGCCTGGGGGGTGATCACGCTCGTCTGGCAGGAGGGCCACGGCTCGACCGCGGTGTGGGGGATCTCGGCCACCCACTCGGTGAGCTCGTGGATCCCGCTGATGGTGTTTGCGTTCCTGTTCGGGCTCTCGATGGATTACGAGGTCTTCATCCTGTCGCGGATGCGCGAGGAGTACGACGCCTGCGGATCGACCGACGCGGCGGTCGTGCGGGGCATCGGGCGGACCGGGCGGCTGGTGACCAGCGCGGCGCTGATCCTGTTCCTGGCGTTCGCGTCGATGGCCTCGGCGCCCGACACCGACGTCAAGGTGTTCGCCACCGGCCTCGCGGCGGGGATCATCCTCGACGCGACCGTGATCCGCGCGCTGCTCGTGCCCGCCGTCGTGTCGCTGTTCGGGCGCTGGAACTGGTGGCTGCCCGAGCGCACAGCGCGGCTGCTGCGCGTCGAGCCCTCGCTGGCGCCGCGCCGCCCGGCCGCTGAGGGCGCCGGCGCCGCGGTCGACTGAGCTGAGCGCCTGCGGTCGGACGGGGGCGGCCGGGGCCCGGGCCGGGCCGGGCCGGGCCGGGGCGGCTACAGCGGGGTTGTGTAGGCGCCGCTGATGCCGCCGTCGACGAGGAACGTGGTGGCGGTGACGTAGCTGGACTCGTCGCTGGCGAGGAACAGGACCGCGTTGGCGATCTCGGCGGCCTGCGCGAAGCGTCCCATCGGCACGTGGACGAGCCGGCGCTGCGCCGCCACCGGGTCTGAGGCGTAGAGCTCGCGCAGCAGCGGCGTGTCGACCGGGCCCGGGCACAGCGCGTTGACCCGCACGCCCCGCCTGGCGAACTCCACCCCGAGCTCGCGCGAGAGCGCCAGGACGCCGCCCTTGGAGGCGGTGTAGGAGATCTGCGAGGTCGCCGAGCCCAGCACCGCCACGAACGAGGCGGTGTTGATCACCGATCCCCGGCCGTTGTCGAGCAAATGCGGGATCCCGTGCTTGCAGCAGAAGAACACGCTGCGGAGGTTGACGGCCTGCACGCGCTCCCAGGCGTCGATCCCGGTCTCCAGCACCGAGGCGTCGTCGGTCGGGGAGATGCCGGCGTTGTTGAACAGCACGTCGATCCGGCCCAGCTGCGATCGCACCCGGGCATACAGCGCCGCGACCTCGCCCTCGGAGGTGAGGTCGGCGGTCAGCGCCAGCTCGCCGACCGAGTGCGCGAGCACGTCGACGCCGACCACACGGGCTCCCTCGCGGGCGAACACCTCGGCGGTCGCGCCGCCGATCCCGCCGGCCGCGCCGGTGATCACGCACACCTTCCCGTCCAGGCGGCTCATGAGCCGGTCGCGAAGTAGATCGACTTGACCTCGGTGTATGCGTCGAGCGCGTGCGGGCCGAGCTCGCGGCCGTAGCCGGACTGCTTGAAGCCGCCGAACGGCGTCGACACCCGCACCGACGTGTTGGAGTTGATCGACAGCACGCCGGCATCGACGGCGCGCGCGACGCGCAGGGCCCGCCCCCCGTCCCCGCTCCAGATCGAGCCCGACAACCCGTAGATCGTGTCGTTGGCCAAACGAACCGCCTCCTCTTCGTCGTCGAACGCAATCACGCAGGCGATCGGCCCGAAGATCTCCTCGCGGGCCGCGCGCGCCCCCGGGTCCACCGGGCACAGCACGGTCGGCGCACACCAGAATCCCGGGCCGTCCGGACAGCTCCCGTGAAACGCCACCGGCGCGCCGTCCTGGAGGAACGAGGCGACCGTCGTCCGGTGGGCAGCGGAGATCAGCGGGCCCATCTCGGTCGTCTCCTCGAGCGGTGAGCCGACCCGGATCGACGTGACCGCGCGCTCCAGATGGCCCATGAAGGCGTCGAGCGCGGAGCGCTGCACGAGGATCCGCGAGCGCGCGCAGCAGTCCTGCCCGGCGTTGCCGAACACCGCTCCGGGGGCGGCCGCCGCGGCCGCCTCCAGATCGGCGTCGGCGAACACGATGTTGGGCGACTTGCCACCGAGCTCGAGCGTCACGCGCTTGATCGTCTGAGCGGCCCCGGCGGCGATCGAGCGTCCCACCTCGGTCGATCCGGTGAACGCGATCTTGGCGACATCGGGATGCTCCACCAGCCGCTGCCCGCATGTCGAGCCCGGGCCGACGACGACGTTGAGCACCCCCTCGGGCAGGCCGGCCTCGAGCGCGATCTCGGCGAAGCGCAGCGCGCTCAACGGCGTCAGCTCGGCCGGCTTGAGCACGACCGTGTTGCCCGCGGCCAGCGCCGGTCCCAGCTTCCAGGCGGCGATCGTCAGCGGGAAGTTCCACGGCACGATCAGCCCCACGACCCCGAGCGGCTCGCGCACCGTCCAGGCCTGGCCGCCGCTGACGGGGATCGTGTCGCCGAGCAGCCGCTCGGGGGCGCCGGCGTAGTAGCCGATCGTCTGGGCGACCATCGCCATCTCGCCGCGCGCGTCGCCGATCGGCTTGCCGGCGTTGCGCGCCTCGATCACCGCCAGCTCCTGGAGGTGATCGAGCACCGCGTCGGCCAACCGCCGCAGCAGCGCCGCCCGGTCGGCCGGCGACATCGCCCGCCACGCCGGGAACGCGGCCTTCGCGCGGGCCACGGCGCGGTCGACGTCCGCCACGCCCGCGCGCGCCACCACTTCGAGCACCGCCTCGGTGGCGGGCTCGAGCACCGTCAGGGTGTCACTCATCGCGCGGTCAGAGGTCGGATGGGGCGGCCGGCGCCGCGCCGAGCAGGTCGCCGCCGCCGCCCCCGCCGTCGATGCTGGGGTCGTCGATCGTGCGGATCGGTCCCTTGAAGGTCTTGCGCGCCGAGGTGGCGTACCAGATCGTCACCGCGGCGATCACGAACAGCGTCACGATCGGGGCGTAGTTGACCGACGACCACGAGAAGCCGTTGCCGAAGTAGACGCCGGCCGGGGTGAACGGCAGGCAGAAGATGATCACGCAGATCGCCACCCAGACGACGCCGATCGGGTTCATCCACCGGTACTTGCGGCCGTTGTTCCACGGGCCCGGGACGAACGCGTCACCCTTGCGCCAGCGCAGGTAGACCGGGATCGTGTAGGCGATGTAGAGGCCGATGACCGAGATCGAGGTGACCGCCAGGAAGGCGACCGGGGTTCCGAGGCTGTTGGGGAACAGCGCCGGGATCGTCACGATCAGGGCGAACAGGCAGACGAAGAACACCGCCCACGTCGGAGTCCGGTTCCTGCCGAGCTTGCGCCACAGGTTGTGGCCGGGGACGGCGCCGTCGCGCGAGAACGCGAACGTCATCCGCGACGCGCTGGTCACGCACGCCATCCCGCAGAACAGCTGACCGATCGTCGAGATCAGGATCACGGCCTTGGCGGCCGCCGAGGACAGCGCGGTCTCGAAGATCGTGATCGCCGGGAAGGCGGAGTGGAGGATCGTCGTCTCCTTGCTCTTCTGGATCGCGAAGGTGATCGCCAGCAGCACGATCCAGCCGATCACCGCCGAGTAGAAGACCGATCGCCACACCCCCTTGGGCGCCGACTCGGCGGCGCCGTGGGTCTCCTCGGAGACGTGGGCCGAGGCGTCGTAGCCGGTGATCGTGTACATCGTCAGCAGGAAGCCGACCGGCAGCACGTAGAACCAGAACATGCCCCCGCTGAAGCCGGAGTTGTTGATCCGGTGGCCGAACACGTAGGACAGGCTGGCGTGGTGGGCGGGGACTGCGGCGAGGATCACCACGATCACCGCGACGCCGATCACGTGCCACCACACCGAGATGCCGTTGAACAGCGACACCAGGTGACTGGAGAACACGTTGATCAGGCCGTGGATCAGCAGGATCAGCGCGAACAGCACGAAGTTGACATCGGCGGTGTAGTGCACGGTCGCGGTCTTGGTGAGACCCGCCGCGCGGGCGAAGTCGAAGATGAAGTGCAGGTTGTAGAGCCCGAGCAGGTTCATCACGAAGGTCGCGCACACGAAGTCGACCGACGCCACCACGGCGACGAGGCCGATCAGGTTGAACCAGCCGGTGAACCAGCCCCAGCCCGCGCCGCCGAGCTTGGAGGCCCAGTAGTAGATGCCGCCGGCGGTCGGGAAGGCCGAGGCCAGCTCCGACATCGGAAAGGCGACGCCGACGAGGATCAGCACGCTGATCAGCGGCCAGGCGATCGAGATCGCGATCGGGCCGCCGTTGTTGAACGCCTGACCGTAGGTGGTGAAGCAGCCGGCCAGGACAGAGATGATCGAGAAGGAGATCGCGAAGTTGGAGAAGCTGCTCCAGCCTCGGTGCAGCTCCTGCTTGTAGCCCAGATCGGCGAGGGTCTGCTCGTCCGTGGTCAGCCCGTGCGTGCCAGTCGTCATCGGCCCCTCCTCGGGAAAAGGTCTGCTGATCCGTCCTTACGTGCGCGGCAACATACGCGCGCACCCTGGCGGAAGTCAAGGGCCGCGTGCACGAAGTTGGCCGGCCCGGCGGTCAGGCGGGCGGCAGCAGGCCGGCCAGCACGTGCTCGGTGGCGCGCAGGTGCTCGGTCATCACCAGCGCGGCGGCGGCCTGGTCGTGGCGGCGCACGGCGGCCAGCAGCCGCCGATGCTGGAGGTTGGCGGAGTCCAGCACCTCCGGAGGGTGGGCGATATGGGAGATGAGGCTGCTCATCGCGCCCTGGATCTCGGTCATCGCCTTGACCAGGCGCGGGCTGGCGGTCAGCTGCGCGAGCCCGACGTGCAGCCGGATGTCGATCTGTCGGTAGGCCGGGAAGTCGTCCAGCAGACCGTCGATCCTCGCCACCAGCGCGTCGAGCGCGTCGAGCATCTGGTCCTGCGCGCGATCGGCGGCCAGCACCGCGATCCCGACCTCGACCATCATCCGCTCGTCGCACACCTCGCGCCAGCCCGACAGGACGGCGGCCGACGGCGGCTGCGCCGGGGGCTGAGGGTCGGCGACGAACGTGCCGCCGCCACGGCCGCGGGTGGCGTGCAGATGGCCGCTCTGGCCGAGCGCGGTGAGGGCCTGGCGCAGCGTCGAGCGGGCGATCCCGAGCCGGGCGCACAGCTCGCGCTCGGCGGGCAGCCGTGTGCCCGGGGACAGCAGCCCGAGCTTGATCGCCGTGCCCAGCCGCTCGACGGTCTCCTCGAACGCGGTCTGTGAATGGACGGGGGCGAACACCGCCTCCAGGGAGCCGGCGATCGCCGGGGTGGGCTCACCGGCGGCCTCGGGGGCGGGGACGCGGATCGCCATCGCGTCAGGCCGCTACAGGCGCTCGAACCCGCGGAAGCGCTCCCAGTCGGTGACCGCCGCCTCGAAGGCGGCCAGCTCGACATCGGCGGCGTTGACGTAGTGGTCGACGACGTCGTCGCCGAACGCCGCGCGCGCCACTGCGCTGGCGGCGAACAGATCGCGCGCCTCGCGCAGGGTGGTCGGCAGGCGCGGCTTGTCGGTGGCCAGGTAGGCGTTGCCCTCGTAGGCGGGCTCGAGCGCCAGGCCCTCCTGCACCCCGTGCAGCCCGGCGGCGATGATCGCGCTCAGCGCCATATAGGGGTTGAGGTCGGATCCTCCGGCGCGGTTCTCGAAGCGCAGCCCGGCGCCGTGGCCGACCACGCGCAGCGAGCAGGTCCGGTTGTCGGGCGCCCACGCCACCGCGGTCGGGGCGAACGAGCCCGCCGCGTAGCGCTTGTAGGAGTTGACGTTGGGCGCCAGCAGCAGCGTCAGCTCACGCAGGCAGGCCAGCTGGCCGGCGAGGAATGACTCAAACACCGCGCGGTCGCGCGCGAACACCATGCCCTGATCGTCGGACAGCGAGAAGTGGATGTGACACGAGCTGCCCTCGCGCTCGTCGTACTTGGCGATGAAGCTGATCGCCATCCCGTCCTGGGCGGCGATCTCCTTGGCGGCGTTCTTGTAGATGACGTGCTCGTCGGCGATCCGCAGCGCGTCGGCGTAGTGGAAGTTGATCTCGTGCTGGCCGTGGTTGCACTCGCCCTTGGAGTTCTCCACCGCCATCCCGGCGCCCTCCATGCTGTTGCGGATCCGGCGGATCAGCGGCTCGATCCGCGCGGTGCCGAGCATCGAGTAGTCGACGTTGTAGAGGTTGGCCGGCTCCAGGTCCCGGTAGGCCTTGTGCCAGGCCGACTCATAGGTTTCGCGGAACACCATGAACTCGAGCTCGGTGCCGGCGTTGGCCCCCCAGCCGCGCTCGCCCAGCCGGGCGAGCTGGCGGCGCAGCACCTGGCGCGGCGAGGCGACGACGTCGGAGCCATCCTCCCAGCGCAGGTCGCACAGGACCATCGCGGTGCCCTCCTGCCACGGCACCGGACGCAGCGTCGCCAGGTCGGGCGCCATCACGAAGTCGCCGTAGCCGCGTTCCCACGAGGACATCGCGTATCCGTCGACGGTGTTCATGTCGACATCGACGGCCAGCAGGTAGTTACAGCCCTCGGCGCCGTGCTCGACGACCTCGGCCAGGAAGTGGCGGGCGGTGAGGCGCTTGCCCTGCAGCCGGCCCTGCATGTCGCAGATCATCAGCAGGACGGTGTCGATCTCGCCCGCGTCGACCCGTCCACGAAGCTCGTCCAGGTTCACGCCACAACCTCCCGTTCAGGTCCGATCCTTGGCAGTGGCGCGAAGGTATAGGAAGCGCGCCTTAAACGCCAGGACGGCACTCCGGTGGGAAAGGGTGTCGATGCGGGCATCTGGCGACCATGCCCCTACTGACCACGTCGGGTTCTCGCGCCTTGGCATCCGCTCGAAATACGGATAGGATGATCGCCGTCTGATGTGGGGATTTCTCTGGATCATGGTCGCGCTCAAGATCCCTCTGGGGGCGATGATCTACATCGTCTGGTGGGCGGTCAGGCAGACCCCCGAGGAGCCGACCCCGAACGACGAGGACGGTGGCACCAAACTGCGCCACCGGCACCCCCGCCAGCCGTTCCCGCGCCATCCGCGGCGCGGCCCCCACGGCGGACCGGCGACGCGCCCGCCGGCGCGGGTGCGCAGCGTCGTGCGCGCCCGGGCGCACAGCACCGGCCACTGACCGCCGTCGCTGTCAGACTTGCGCGTCATGAACGGTGACGCCCCGCTCACCTCGGTGCTGTCGGACGGCACGATCGCCCGTCTCGTGGCGGAGGGCCGGATCGGGATCGACCCGTGGGATCCCGCGCTCGTACAGCCGGCGAGCGTCGACCTGCGCCTCGGCGACTCGTTCCGCGTGTTCCACAATCACCGGGCCTCGGCGATCGACCTGCGGCGGCCGCCGGAGAACCTCACCGAGGAGGTCGTCGTCCCCCAGGGCGAGTCGTTCGTCATCCACCCCGGCGAGTTCTGCCTCGGGCGCACGCTGGAGTGGGTCGAACTGCCCGACGACATCGTCGCGCGGATCGAGGGCAAGTCCAGCCTCGGCCGGCTCGGGCTGATCGTGCACGCCACCGCCGGCTTCTGCGACCCGGGCTGGAAGGGCACGCTCACCCTGGAGCTCAACAACCTCACGCGGGTCCCGATCATCCTGCACCCGGGGCTGGAGATCGCCCAGCTGTCGTTCATGATGCTCGATCGCCCGGCGCTGCGCCCGTACGGCAGCCCTGACCTCGGCAGCCACTATCAGGGCCAGCGCGCGGCGACCGCCAGCCGCTACCGATCGACCCCCCGGATCGGATAGGCTGCCCGCGATGTCGGTCCTGCTCGTCGCCGCCTCCGAACCGTCCAAGGTTCCGTTCTTCATCCTCGGGGGCCTGCTCGTCGTGTGGGCGGTCGCGCTGGCGGCGATCGGGCTGTCACGCCCCGAGTTTCCCAACAGCGCCGGCGGGCAGCGGGGCGTGATCGCGGTGAGCCTGGTGCTGATCGTGCTCGCGATCGGCGCCGCGATCGCCACCGCTTAACCACACTCCCACATCCGAGTGTGGCCGGCCACGGTGGGCGGGTAATAAAGTCTCCGGCATGGTCGCGGCCTGTCCCGGGCTTCGGCGATCGCACGGAAACCTCTCGACAGGAGCGCTATGACCACCGAGACCCAGCAATCGGCAGACGGCGGCGGCGTAGCGGCGGCCAGCGAGACGCTGACCGTCACCGACAACCGGACCGGTCGCCGGTATGACATCCCGATCGAGGACGGCACGATCCGCGCCACCGAGCTGCGCAAGATCAAGACCGCCGACGACGACTTCGGACTGATGACCTACGACCCCGCCTACATGGCGACGGCGTCGTGCCGGTCGGCGATCACGTTCATCGACGGTGACCAGGGAATCCTCGAGTACCGGGGGTATCCGATCGAGCAGCTCGCCGAGAAGTCCACCTACCTCGAGGTGGCCTACCTGCTGATCCACGGTCACCTGCCCACCCAGAAGCAGCTCGACGAATGGGATCACCTGATCACGATCCACACCTTCGTGCACGAGAACGTCAAGGAGTTCATGCAGGGCTTCCGCTACGACGCCCATCCGATGGGGATGCTCCTGGCCTCGGTCGGCGCGCTGTCGACGTTCTATCCCGAGGCGGCCGCGATCAAGGATCCCGACTCGCGCTACATCCAGGTGATCCGGCTGCTGGCCAAGATGCCCACGCTGGCGGCGTTCGCCTACCGCCACAACCGAGGGATGCCCTACGTCTATCCCGACAACGACCTCAGCTACCCGGGCAACTTCCTGTCGATGATCTACAAGATCGCCGAGCTCAAGTACCAGCCCGATCCACGGCTCGAGCACGCCCTCGACGTCCTCTTCATCCTGCACGCCGACCACGAGCAGAACTGCTCGACCAGCGCGGTGCGCAGCGTCGGCTCCTCCCAGGTCGACCCCTACTCGGCCGTCGCCGCCGGGGTGGCCGCGCTGTACGGGCCGCTGCACGGCGGCGCCAACGAGGCGGTGCTGCGGATGTTGCGCCGGATCGGCACCAAGGCCAACGTGCCGGACTTCATCCAGGGCGTCAAGGACGGCAACGAGCGGCTGATGGGCTTCGGCCACCGCGTCTACAAGAACTTCGATCCGCGCGCCAGGATCATCAAGAAGGCGACCGAAGACGTGTTCGAGGTGACGGGCAAGAACCCGCTGATCGAGATCGCGACCGAGCTGGAGAAGATCGCGCTCGAGGACGAGTACTTCGTCTCGCGCAAGCTCTACCCCAACGTCGACTTCTACTCGGGGCTGATCTACGAGGCGCTCGGGATGCCGGTCGAGATGTTCCCGGTGCTGTTCGCGATCGGCCGCACGAGCGGCTGGATCGCCCAGTGGCTGGAGATGATCGACGACTCCGAGCAGAAGATCGCCCGGCCGCGGCAGATCTACACCGGCGAGCGCGGCCTCGACTACGTGGCGATCCGCGACCGCTCCTAGACCTGGCGGGGCCTGGCGCGACGGTGAGCACGACGGAGGCCCCGGCCGCGAGCCGCCCGTCCGGGCCGCCGCGGGCCTACCGCATGTACATCGGCGGGGAGTGGGTGGACGCCCGCTCCGGTGAGACGTTCGCGACCGTCGATCCGTTCACCGGGCAGCCGTGGGCCCTGATCCCCCGCGCCGGGCCCGACGACGTCGACGCTGCCGTGCGCGCGGCTCGCCGGGCGTTCGACGACGGGCCGTGGCGGACGATGACCGCCGCGCAGCGCGGGCGGCTGATGCGCCGCCTGGCCGGCCTGATCGCGGAGCGCGCGCGCCAGGTCGCGGTGGTGGAGAGCGTCGACAACGGCAAGCTGATCCGCGAGATGGAGGGCCAGCTCCGCGGCCTGCCCGATCACTACGAGTACTTCGCCGGCGCCGCCGACAAGCTCCACGGCGAGACGATCCCGCCCGACAAGTCCAACTTCTTCATCTACACCGTCCGCGAGCCGGCCGGCGTCGTCGGCGCGATCACCCC
>JBELAG010000130.1:0-21022 GCA_049509055.1 Solirubrobacteraceae bacterium | reverse complement strand
GACGAGCGCTCCGGCGCCCTGCATCTTGGCGGCGTTCTCCAATCCCGGGCGGCCGGTCGCGGCGTTGGCGTTGCCGGAGTTGACGACGACCGCGCGGATCGCGCCCAGCCGGCAGCGCTCGCGACACAGCAGCACCGGCGGGGCCTGGGTGCCTGACGCGGTGAAGCGGGCAGCGCTCGTCGCCGCCGGCGAGTCGCACACCATCAGGCCGACGTCGGGGGCGCCGCTGGACTTGATCTCGGCGGCCGCCGCCCCGGCCCGGAAGCCGGCAGGCAGGCCGCCGCCCTCCACCTCGGCGACATGATCCAGCGATTCGATCCAGCGGCTGGAGAAGAAGCTCACGTGATCCCCTCCCCTTCGGGGTGTCCGAACATCAGGTTGAGGTTCTGCACGGCCTGCGAGGCCGCGCCCTTCCACAGGTTGTCGATCGCGCCGAACACGATCACCCGGCCGGTGCGCTCGTCGCGGTGCACGGAGATGCGGCAGATGTTGGTCTCGCGCACGTCGCGCACGCCCGGCGGCCCGTCGGCGAGCTCGACGAACGGCTCCGACGCGTACATCTCGCGGTACAGCTCGGCGATCTCGGCGGGTCGGGACGGGGTGACGTAGCAGGAGACGAGCTCCCCCTGATCCAGCGGCACGAGGTGCGGGATGAAGGTGATCGTCACCCGCGCGCCGAGCGCGGCCAGCTCCTGCTCGATCTCCGGCGTGTGGCGGTGACGGGGCACGCTGTAGGCGTTGACGTTCTCGTCCACGGTGACGAAGTGGGTCTTGTCGGTGGCGCCGCGCCCCGCGCCCGAGACCCCGGACTTGGCGTCGATCACGACATCGGCGATCAGCCCGGCGCGGGCCAGCGGGGCGAGCGCGAGCAGCGACGCGGTCGGATAGCAGCCCGGGTTGGCGACCAGCGCGGCGCCGGCGATCTGCTCGCGGTAGAGCTCGGGCAGGCCGTAGACGGCGTCGGCGATCAGCCCGGGCTCGGGGTGCGGGCGGTACCACTCCTCATAGACCGCGGGGTCGCGCAGGCGGAAATCGGCGCTGAGGTCGACGACGCGCACGCCGCGGCGCACCAGCTCGGCGACGAGCTCGGCGGCCGCCCCGTGCGGGTAGGCGACGATCGCGGCGTCGACGCCGGCGTGGCGATCGAGGTCGAGCTCCTCGAGCACGAGCGGGACGCGATGATGGGGGTAGACCTCGTCGAGCCGGCGCCCGACGTCCGAGCGCGCGGTCACGGTGCGCAGGGAAAACGACGGGTGGCGTTGCAGCAGCCGGGCGCTGAGCGCGCCCCCGTAGCCCGCCGCGCCGAACACCGCCACGCTAGGAGTCACGCACCCTCCCCTCCAGGCGCTGGGTGAGGGCGGCGGCGATCTTGCGCCGCCGGTTGGCGACCTCCTCGTCGGTGAGCGTGCGGTCCGGCGCGCGGAAGCGCAGCGCGAGCGCGAGCGAGACGCTGCCCTCGCCGATCCGCTCGGGATCGCGGTAGACGTCGAACACCTCGGCGCCGGCCAGCAGCGAGCCTCCGGCCTGGCGCACGACGGCGAGCACCTCCGCGGCGCTGACCGCGTCGGCGACGATCACCGCCAGGTCCTCGCGCACCTCGGGGAAGCTCGTCAGGTCGGCGTAGCGGGCGAGCTGCACCCGCGCGGCGACGGCGTCGAGATCGATCTCGAAGGCGGCGACGGCGTCGGACACGTCCCACGCCGCCGCGACCTGCGGGTGGAGCTCTCCGATCCAGCCCGCGGGGGCGCCGTCGACCAGGATCCAGGCGCTGCGCCCGGGGTGCAGGAACGGCTCGCCGTCGGCGGCGGCCCGCAGGCTCCACGGGACGCGGACGCCGTCCAGCATCCCGGCCAGCGCGCCCTTGGCGGCGTAGAAATCCGCGGCCCGCGGCTCGGGGTCGCGCCAGGTCGCGGGCCGCACCGGGCCGGTCAGCAGCGCGCCGACGTGGTGGGGCTCCGACGGCCGGCTGTCGGGCTCGGGCAGATACACCGCGCCGGCCTCGAACAGGCGGATGGCGCGCGCTCCCCGTGAGCGGTTGCGCTGGGCGACGTCGAGCAGCGAGCCGAGCAGCGTCGTGCGCAGCCGGGACTGGTCGATCGACATCGGGTTGGCGAGCTTGACCGTCGGGCGGTCGCCGAGACGCAGCCGCCGCGCGAGCTCGGGTCCCTCAAAGCTCCATCCGACGATCTCGTGCAGGCCCTGCGCGGTCAGCAGGTCGGCCGCCCGGCGGCGCAGCCGCTGGGCGTCGGTGAGACGGCCCGAGGCGCCCCGGCGGGAGGGCAGCGTCGCCGGCAGCGTCTCCAGCGCGCCGAGCCGCGCCACCTCCTCGATCAGGTCGGCCTCGCGCGTCACGTCGGCGCGGCGAAACGCCGGCACGGTGACGTCGAGGCCGTCGGGCGCCCAGCCGGTGCGGAACTCGAGCGCGGTGAGGATCTCGGCGCAGCGCTCGCGCGCCACCGGCACGCCGAGCAGACCGCTGACCCGGGCGTCGCGCAGGCGGATCGTCTTGGGCGCCGGGCCCGGTCCGCCGACATCGATCGTTCCCGGCACCAGCCGCGCGCCGCACAGGTCGATCATCAGACGCGTGGCGATCGCCTGGGCCTCGAGCGCCTGCTCGGGCTGCAGCTGCTTCTCAAAGCGCCCCGACGCCTCGCTGCGCAGCCCGAGCTTCAGCGACGTGCGGTGGATGTTGGCGCCGTGCCAGTTGGCGCCCTCCATCAGCACCCGGGTGGTGCTCGGCGAGACCTCCGAGCGCGCGCCGCCCATCACCCCGGCGATCGACGTCGGGCCGTCGGCGTCGGCGATCAGCACGGTGTCGGCGTCGACGGTCCGGGTCTGGCCGTCGAGCGTCTCGACGGTCTCGCCGTCGGCGGCCAGGCGCACGGTGAGCTGCGCTCCGGCGATCCGGTCGAGGTCGAAGGCGTGCATCGGCTGGCCGGTGAGCAGCATCGCGTAGTTGGTGATGTCGACGACGTTGAAGATCGGCCGCTGCCCGCACGCCGTCAGCCGCGCCTTCAGCCATGCCGGCGAGGGCCCGATCGTCACGTCCGCAAACGCCCGGGCGGTGAAGCGGGGGCACAGCTGCGGGCACTGGACGCTGACCGCGATGAGCCCGTGGACCGCGTCATCGGCGCGCGCCGGGCCTGCGCCGGGGTCGGTGGCCCACGGCGGGGGGGCGAGCGGCGCGCCGGTGGCGGCGTGCGCCTCGCGGGCGACGCCGTAGATCCCGAGGCAGTCGGGCCGGTTGGGGGTCACCTCCAGGACGAGCACGTCGGTGGCGATCGGCAGCACCTGCGCCAGCGGCGTGCCGGGCGCAAGGTCGTCGGCGAGCACCATGATCCCGTTGTGCTCGCCGCCGATCGCGACCTCGTCCTCGGCGAGGATCATCCCGTTGGAGGGCTGGCCGCGGAGCTTGGCGGCCTTGAGCTTGGTGCCGTCGGGCATCACCGCGCCCGGCCGCGCCACCCCGACCGTCTGGCCGGCGGCCACGTTGGGCGCGCCGCACACGATCTGGCTGGGCTCGCCCTCGCCGATGTCGACCAGGCAGACGCTGAGCCGGTCGGCGTCGGGATGGCGGCCGGCCTGCAGCACGCGGCCGACGACGAAGTGCTGCAGCGCCGACACGCCGTGGCGCTCGACGCGCTCCACCTCGGTCCCGGTCATCGCCAGGCGCTCGGCGAGCGCGAACGCGTCGAGGTCGGGCGCGCAGTACTCGTGCAGCCAGGTCAGCGGAACACGCATGGCGTCTAGAACTGCTCCAGCAGCCGGATGTCGTTGTCGTAGAACAGCCGCAGGTCGGGGACCCCGTGCTTGAGCATCGCGATCCGTTCGATCCCCATCCCGAACGCGAACCCCTGGACGCGCTCGGGGTCATAGCCGCGGTCGGCGACGTGCGCGAACACGTTGGGATCGACCATCCCGGAGCCGAGGATCTCGATCCACGCCGTCCCCTTGCACAGCGGACAGCGCGCGCCGTCGGCGGTGACGCCCTGCGTGCAGTGAAAGCACGACACGTCGACTTCGACGCTCGGCTCGGTGAACGGGAAGAAGTGCGGGCGCAGGCGGACCTCGCGCTCCTCGCCGAAGATCGCCCGGGCGAACGCCAGCAGGGTCCCCTTGAGGTCGGCCAGCGTGACGTCCTCGTCGACGGCCAGCCCCTCGATCTGGTGAAACTGCGGCGTGTGGGTGGCGTCGGAGTCGGGCCGGTAGACGCGACCGGGGACGATGATGTAGATCGGCGGCGGCTGCTCCTGCATGGCGCGGATCTGCATCGGCGAGGTGTGCACGCGCAGCAGCGATGTCTCGGGGTCGAAGATGTCACCGGCCGGCTCCAGATAGAAGGTGTCGGTCAGCAGGCGCGCCGGATGCGTCGGGGCGTGGTTGAGCGCGTCGAAGTTGTAGTAGACGGTCTCCACCTCGGGGCCCTCGGCGACGTTGAACCCCAGACCGATGAACACGTCCTCGATCTCCCGGCGCGTCTGGGTCATCAGGTGCAGCCGCCCGATCGCCGGCAGCGGGTCGGCGGGGAGGGTGACGTCGATCCGGTCGGCGACGAGGCGCTGCTCGAGCTCGGCGCCGGCGAGCCGGCCGCCGGCGCTCTCGATCGCCGCCTCCAGCGCCTGGCGCGCACGGTTGGCGGCCTGGCCGATGGCCGCCCGTTCCTCCGGCGCCAGCGCCGCGACGCCGCGCAGCAGGTTGGGCAGCTCCGCCTTGCGGCCGAGGTAGCGGATGCGGACGTCCTCCAGCGCCTCGGTGGTCGGGGCCGCGGCGATCGACGCCAGCGCCTCGTGCTCGATCTGGGCGATCCGGTCGATCGTCATTTGCGGGCCATCCTAGTCGCCTCGTACAGGGCCACCGTCGCCGCCATCGCGGCGTTGAGCGAGTGATTGGCGATCGGGATCCGCGCGACCAGATCGGCGCCGTCGACCACCTCGTCCGGCAGGCCCTCGCGCTCGGCGCCGATCAGCAGCGTCGCGCCGGCCAGCGACAGCTCGTGCAGCGGCGCGCCGCGGCGCGCCACGAGCGCCACCGTCGGCCCCGGCAGCTCGTCGATCCGCGCTGCGCGCGCGAGCGCGACGGCGAACACCGCGCCCATGCTCGCGCGCACCGCCCGGGGCCCGAACGGGTCGGCGGTCCCGGGCCCGATCGCCACCGAGGCGGCGCCGAAGGCGTCGGCCGATCGCAGGATCGTCCCAACGTTGCCGGGGTCGTGGACCCCGTGCAGGTAGACGCACAGCGGCCCGACCGGGGCTCCGGCCCAGCGCTCCTCATAGACGGCCAGCGTGCGCGTCCCCGAACCCAGTCCCGACGCCGCGGCGAGCAGCGCGGCCTCCACCTCCACGCCGGGCAGGCCGCTGCCGGCGGCGCAATATCGCTCGACGGGATCCCAGCCCGCGGCGTCGGCGGCCGCCAGCAGGTCCTCGCCCTCGGCGACGAACCGCGCGGCGCCGTCCCGCCGGCGACGTTGCCGGCTGAGCTTGCGGATCTCCTTGAGCTGTGCGTTGTGGGGGCTGGTGATCGTCATCAACGGAAAACAAAAAGGGCGCCGGCTTCATCGAAGCGGCGCCCGGGTGGCGGTGCTGGGTGTCGGCAGGGTGCTTTCAGCCGGCGGCCAGCGCCTCACGGGCGCGGTCGGCGAAGCGTCGGAAGGTGTCGGCGTCATGGACGGCCATGTCGGCCAGGATCTTGCGATCGAGCTCGACGCCGGCGAGTTGCAGGCCGTGGATGAACTGCGAGTAGGACATCCCGTTGATCCGCGCGGCGGCGTTGATCCGGGTGATCCACAGACGGCGGAAGTCGCGCTTGCGGTTGCGGCGGTCGCGATAGCGGTACTGATCGGCCTTGAGCACCGCCTCCTTGGCGGCGCGGTAGTGCCGGCTGGCATCCCCGCGGTAGCCCTTGGCCATCTCCAGCGTGGCACGGCGCTTCTTGCGCGCGTGCAGCGAGCGCTTGACGCGGGTCATGACCGCTTGGCCCCCAGCAGCGTCTTGACCTGCTTGTAGTCGTGCTCGGAGACGGCCTTGGGCTTGCCCAGGCGGCGCTTGCGCTTGGGCGACTTCTTCTCCAGGATGTGGCTGGAGAACGAGTGGCGCGCCTTCAGCTTGCCGTTGGCGGTCAGCTTGAAGCGCTTCTTCGTGCCCGAGTGGGTTTTCATCTTCGGCATGACGCCGCCAGAGTAAAGCAGACCTGCGTCCCGGCGCGCCCTCGCATGGCCAACGCGAAGTTCGTCGTCTACAAGGACAAGTCCGAGCACTACCGCTGGCGGCTGGTCTCATCCAACGGCCAGACGACCGCGTCGTCGGGCGAGGCGTTCTCCTCGCATTCGGCCGCCAAGACCGCTGCCGAGCACGTCAAGGAGCACGCGGCCACCGCCGAGGTCGTCGACGAATAGCACGTCACCGCCGCGGGGGCCGGCACGACTCGTGGTCGGCCCCCCGCGGGCGCACCGTCACCGACACCGCGTGAGCGCGTGAGCACGCCGCGATCCGCAGCACGGCGGCGCCCCGCCGGGAGAGGACAGCGCCTCCGCGCACGGTGACCGCGTAACGGCCCCCGTAGGTCAGCGACGGCGTCGCGATCTCGGTCACCGACCCGGCGGCGAAGCGGCCCCGGCGGCCGGCACGCGAGGTGCTGTAGCGCAGCGCGAACACGCGCCCGGCACGGTCAAAGCGCCACGCCCGCGGAGTTCCGGCGATCACCTGGGGATAGGGCTCGACGAGGGTGTGCAGCGCCAGCGCCCCGAGGTTGGCGCCGACCAGCGGCTGGTGGGGGTCGCGCACGATCGGGTCGGGGCTGGCGCCGGTCGGGTCCTCGCACGGGCAGAAGGACCACTCCAGCCACGGCACCATCCCGGCGTCGGCGCGCGCCACCATCCCCGACAGGTCGCCGGCGAAGGGCGTGGAGCCGAACTCGGTGAGCAGCAGCGCCTCGTGCGTGCGCGCCACGTGCGCGAGGGCGTGGTCCATCGCCGTGCGCTCGCTCGGGCAGCCGTCCGGTCCGGTCGACAGGCAGTAATCGTGGAACGCGAAGCCGGCTTCGGGGTCATCGAGCGCGCCCAGGTGCGTGACCGCGCCGAAGTCGAACAGCACGTTGGGCTCGGCGAACACGAGCGTGCGCCGGTCGACGGTGCGGATCGCCCTCGTCACCCGGCGGTCGAACCTCGTCAGCCGTGCGTCGAACGCCGGGCACCCGGCCGGCGAGCCGCAGGCGGTGTACCCCGTCCCCGGGAACGGCTCGTTGAACAGCTCGTCGCCGAGCACCGCCGGATCGCCGGCGAAACGCCGCGCCACGACGCGCCAGGCGGCGGCGAACCGATCCTGCAGGCCGACGCCCCCCGGCCCCGGGCTGTTGGCCCAGAAGTGATCGAAGGCGCGCTGGAGCGCGGGCATCGTCTCGTAGTTGAGCGGGAAGCCGTTGCGCGGCAGCGCGGGCAACCCGTTGTCCTCGATCGCCCAGTCGGGGAACCCCTCCCCCTGGAACCGCTCGTTGAGCATGTCCTGATGGAAGTCCAGCAGCGACACGATCCCGTGGCGGGCGAGCATCGCCACCGTCCCCGCGATCGAGTCCAGGTAGCGACCGTCGAACACCCCGGGTAGCGGCTCGAGCGCCTTCCAGATCACCCCCACGCGGACCGCATTGAACCCCAGGCGCGCCAGCAGCGCCCCGTCGCGATCGCCGAAGCCGGCGGCCTGCGGCTCATACGGCGCCACCTTGTCGACCATGTTGACGCCGTGGACGATCACCACGCGCCCCTGGGCGTCGATGATCCAGCGCCCGGCGTGGCTCAGCGGCAACTCGGCGGCGCCGCGGGCGACCCCGCAGCACGCCATGGCCGCGCACACCGCGAGCGCCGCCGCGCCAGCGCCGCGACCGCGCGGCCGGTCAGACCGGCGGGGCCGGAGGCGCCGGGGGGACCGGGGGGTCGGTCTCGTCAGCGATGATCGGGGGAGGTGCAGCGAGGTCACTCGGGGTAGGCGGGGCACTGTCGGCTGCGCCATTCTGATGCCCAGAACCCTCACCCTTCGCAGCCGCGGCCGCCTCCTTCTCACCCGCGGCGAGGACCGCCTTGGACGGAGCGAGCATCATCGTCATGTTGCGCCCGTCCTGCAGCGGGGTCTGCTCGACGACGCCGACGTCGGCCAGCTCGCCCGCCAGGCGCTCCAGCAGCGCGGTGCCGCGCTCGGGATGGGTGACCTCGCGCCCGCGGAACATGATCGTCACCTTGACGCGGTCCCTGCCGGTCAAGAAGCGCCGGACGTGGCCCTTCTTGGTGTCGTAATCGTTCTGGGCGATCTTGGGGCGGAACTTGATCTCGCGGATCGTGATCTGTTGCTGGTGCTTGCGCGCCGCCTTCTGCTTCTGGGCCTGCTCGTACTTGTACTTGGAATAGTCCAGGACACGGCAAACCGGGGGGCGTGCCTCGGGGGCGACCTCGACGAGATCGAGATCGCGCTCCTGGGCGTAGACCAGCGCCTCGGATGTCTTCACGACCCCGATCTGCTTGCCGTCCTCGCCAACAAGGCGTACTTCTGGCACGCGGATCCGGTCGTTGATCCGTGTCTGGTCCCGCTCAGGCGGGCGCCGGTCGAACCTACGGGGTACCGGCACTAGCGAAGAGGCGCGGCGGTTTGTGTCAAGTGCAGCCGGGCCGTGTGGTGTGAAGTTGGGTCAACGAGGGAAAAGTATAGCGGCGATACGGCTATGCGGAGCGACTCTTAACAGCCGCGGCGACGCGCTGGGCGAAGTTCTGCACGCGCTCGGCGCCGGCGTCGCCGGATCCGTGCGCCCGCACCCCGACCTCGTCGCGCTCGGACTCGCGGTCGCCGACGACGAGCATGTAGGGGATCTTGCGCAACTCGGCGTCGCGGATCTTGCGCGCGACCGACTCGGTGCGCTCGTCGAGCTCCACCCGCAGGCCGGCCTCGCTGAGCCGCGCCCGCACACCGGCGCCGTACTCGAGATGGCGGTCGGAGATCGGCAACACGATCGCCTGCACCGGCGCCAGCCACAGCGGCAGCTCGCCCTTGACGTGCTCCAGCAGGATCCCGATGAAGCGCTCGTAGGAGCCCATCAGCGCGCGGTGGATCATCACCGGCTGGTGCTCGACGTTGTCGGCGCCCGTGTAGGTGAGGCCGAAGCGCGCCGGGAAGTTGTAGTCGAGCTGGCAGGTCCCCAGTTGCCAGCTGCGCCCGAGCGAGTCGGTCATGTGCATGTCGATCTTGGGCCCGTAGAACGCGCCGTCGCCCGGGTTGAGCTCGTAGGCGAGTCCCAGGCCGTCCAGCGCGTTGATCAGCGCCTGCTCGCTGTGATCCCACAGCTCGTCGGAGCCGATCCGCTGCTCGGGGCGGGTCGACAGCTCCAGCCGGACATCGAGCCCGAAGATCGCGTACGTCGCGAACGCGAATTCCATGCAGGCGGCGACCTCCTGCTGAATCTGCTCCTCGGTGCAGAAGATGTGGGCGTCGTCCTGGATGAAGTGGCGCGTGCGCAGCAGGCCGTGCAGCGTCCCGCTCGGCTCGTTGCGATGCAGCAAGCCGGGCTCGGAGTAGCGCACCGGCAGGTCCCGGTAGGAATGCGGACGCAGCGAGTACAGCCGGCAGTGGCCGGGACAGTTCATCGGCTTGATCGCCATCGGAGTGTCGGCCGACTCGGTGACGAACATGTTGTCGCGGTACTTGTCCCAGTGGCCGGAGATCTTCCACAGCGAGCTGTCGAACAGCAGCGGCGTCTTGACCTCGGTGTAGCCGCGCGGCTTTCCCATCTCGCGGCTGAGCGCGACGAGCTCGTTGAACACCTCGGTGCCGGCGGGAAACCAGAACGCCGAGCCGGGGGCGGACTCGCTGAATGTGAACAAGCCGAGCTGGGGACCGAGGCGGCGGTGATCGTTGGCGCGAGCCTGCTCGAGGCGCTCGAGGTGGGCCTCGAGCTCCTTGGCCGAGAAGAACGCCGTTCCATACACGCGCGTGAGCATCTGGCGGCTCGCGTCGCCGCGCCAGTAGGAGCCCGCCACCGACTGCAGCGTGAACGCCTTGATGCGCTTGGTGCTCGGCGCGTGCGGGCCGCGGCACAGGTCGGTGAACGGGCCGTTGGTGTACAACGAGACGGTCTGCAGCGGGTCGGCGGGATCGGAGTCCCGGACCAGGTCCTCGATCAGCTCCACCTTGTAGGGCTGGTCCTCGCCACGGAAGCGCTCGAGCGCCGCCGCGACGGGCACGTCCTCGCGGACGAACGTCTCGTCGGCGCTGATGTGGGCGCGCATCGCCGCCTCGATGCGCTCGAAATCGCTCTCGTTGACCGTCACGCCCTCGGGGAACTCGAAGTCGTAGTAGAAGCCGTTGTCGATCGGGGGCCCGATCGAGATCTTCACGCCGGGGTAGAGCTCGAGCATCGCGGCGGCGAGCACGTGGGCGGCGTCGTGGCGGATCAGCGCCAGCGCCTCCTCGCCGCTGCGCTCGGTGAGGATCTCCAGCTTCGGCGCGTGGCCGTTGCCGCCGGCAGCGGGCAGCGGGCGCGACAGGTCCCGCGTCTCCCCGTCGACCTTGATCGCCAGCGCGGCGCGGGCCAGGCCGGCGCCGATCGCCGCCGCGGCGTCGGCGCCGGTGGCGCCGTCGGGCAGGCTCAGCGTGGTGCCGTCGGGAAGTTGGTAGTCCATCGTGGCGCCGATGGTATTGCAGACACCCCGGCGCACTGGTTCAGGCCGCGCTGCTGCACGGTGTTGGCGTCCTCGAGCCCGGCGAGGTCGCGCGCGCGCACGACGAAGTAATGCAGATCGGCGGCCGGCAGGTCCGGGGTGACGAAGCCGGTCGCGCCGGCCGGCGTCGTCCACGTCGGGCTGGTGTAGCTCTCGCCCCCGGACGCGACGGACGTGTAGACGTCGTAGACGATCTGGGCACTCGGGGTGACCGGATCGGTGGCCGGCGCCCAGGTGAGGGTGTATGCCGAGCCCGCCGGGACCGCGAGCTCCGGCTGCGGGCCTGAGCCGAAGCACGTCGTCGCGCTGACCAGGCCGGCGAACGTCGGTCCGGTCGTCTGCTGCGTTGCGCTGCCGCCGCCGGCGCCTGACCCGTTGGCGTCAGCGGCGTGCCCGCGGACGCGGAAGGAGAACCGCGCGATCGTGGCCGGCAGCACGACCACCAGCGGACACTCGATCGCCGCGGGCGGCCCGCAGATGATCGTCACCGCGGAGATGATCTCCCCGTGAAACGTCCCGACGCACCAGCCGACGCTGTGACCGGGGCGCAGCTCGATCCGGACCGGCGCGCCCGCCGCATCGACGGGCAGCGCGACCGTGCGTTTCCACAGGCAGCCCCGGCGGCGCGGAGCGCTGATCGAGATCGTGTCCGACCGCCGGACGCTGCCGACCAGGCCGGTCGTCGCGGGGAGGGTGAAGCTGACCGCGAAGCTCGTGCGCGGCCCGCCCGAGCCGGGGCTGACCGTCACCGGGATCCCGGCGGTCGTCATCGCGCCCGGGGAGCGGGGGGCGTGCGCGTCCGGGGCGGCCGGGGCCGCGGGCGCGGTGGGGGCCGCTGCGGCGGGGGCCGCGGGTGCGGCGGGTGCGGTGGGGGCCGCGGGTCGGCCACCAGCGACGGCCCGCCCGGCCGCGAGCAGGACGACCATCGACGCCAGTCCTGCCACGCCTCGCCTCATCGCCGCCGAGTGTAGTCACCTCCCCCGGGGTGTCGCGACCGGCGCCGCCGCCCGGCCGCTCGGCCGTTCAGGGCGGGCGTGCCGCTGCGGCGCGGTCACGCTACATTTACCGTTCCCGGACGATTAGCTCAGCTGGGAGAGCGCCGCCTCGACAAGGCGGAGGTCGCTGGTTCGAGCCCAGCATCGTCCATCCGGCAGTTGCAGGTGATTTGCCGACTACCGGTCAGCGCCGATTCGTTGGGTGCGTCCTCAGTGCGTCCCTCTGACTTCCTCTCGCGCCTGTCGCATGGCCTCGGCGGCGAGTGATCGGGCGAGGCAACGCGACGCGGTTCGTCAAGAACGGCCGGTTGCCCCGAGGGGAGGCCCGGAGTCGCCTCGGGTGCGCAGTACGACGACCCAAGTGCTGTGGCCGATTCTCGCCGCCGTGAGGTTTTTGGGCGGCATCGGCGATGTGGAGGGTATGCACTCATCCCACACTGACGGAGAGCTTTTGGCGCGTTCTGCGACCGATCCGTCTGAGTTCGCGGTCCTTTATGAGCGCCATGGCTTGGCGGTGCGGCTGTACGTCCGTCGAAGGGTCGGCTCGCAGAACGCCGACGATCTCGCGGCTGAGGTGTTCGCTCGCGCCTTCGGCGCCCGCGAGCGTTTTCGGGCCGAGCGCGACAGCGCGCTGCCGTGGCTGCTTGGTATCGCCACCCATGTGGTCGCGGATCATCGACGGACTGAGAAGCGCCGCCTGGCGGCGCTGCAACGTCTAACTGGACACCGGGCGCAGGCGATCGAACACCAAGACGCGCTGCCTGCTGCCGAACTTGTCCGCGAACTGCGGCGTCTAGCCGCACCTGACCGCGACGCCTTGCTTCTTGTCGTCTGGGGCGAACTCTCGTATGAGGAGGCGGCCACCGCCCTCGGGGTACCGATCGGCACCGTCAGCTCTCGGATCACCCGGGCGCGACGCCAACTCGCCAGCGCAATCGCCCATACCCACTCGCCTGGGCCGACCGAGCTCCGAACCGAACCGACCAATGTCTGAGAGGAACACCCAAATGGACCCGTTGCTTGGCCTGCGCGATGTCGGCATCGTCGCTCCTCAGCCCGATGATGCCGGTGACCGTCTTATCCGCACCGCTCTCGACCGAGAAATCGCGCGGGGATCACGCTCCACTTCCGGTGACATCCGCACAGCGCGTCGAGCGCGTCGACGCGCTCGACGCGCTCGACGCGTCGTGCGCCGGGCGCTGGCGCTGGGCGTGCCGGCCACGGCGGCGGCCGCCACCACCGCGACCTTGCTCCTGACCGCCGGCGGTGCCTCCGGGCCGAGCCTGGCGAGCGCCGCGATCATCCGCCACGTCCGTGCCGAACTGACCGGCCCGGCAGGCTCGATCCTGCACGAGTCCGCCACCGTCACGCTCCCCGATGGTTCCTCGATGCATTTCGAGCTCTGGACGCGGGCCGGGACGGGCGTTTACCGCGTGATCAAGTTCGGGCAAGAGGTCAGCCTCTCGGACACCAAGAACGAGATCTACGACCCGTCGACGAACACGGTCACGGTCTCGCCGCTCCCGCCGGGGATCCACCAGCTCGAGGTCTCAAAGGGGAGCGACCCGGCTGCCGAACTGAAGCGGATGGTCGAGTCGGGCCAGGCCACCGCGACATCGACCACGTACAACGGGACCCCGGCGTACAAGCTCAGCGTGAACTCGTCCGGAGACACGTTGCTGAACGGCACTGCGTACGTCGCCCGGAGCGACTACCGGCCGCTCGAGCTCGACTCCGCCGCGCATCCCGGCGGGAAGGCCGTGTTCTCGACCTACGAGTACCTCCCCGCGACCCCGGCCAACGACGCCCTGCTCGCCGTCACGAGCGCTCATCCTGGCGCGACGGTCGTGAACCAGCCGTGAAACAGCCGGGCTAGAGCCGGCAGCCTGCCGGGCGGGTCGCCTCACGGGGATGCGTCGGGCAGGCGGGCGACCATGTTGAGCCTCACGCAGCCGAGCACGAGCGGGTCGCCGCCGGCCAGCACCGACCCGCGAGGTCGCCGGGTTCGAGCCCGGGCATCGTCCATTTCACGCCCACGTAGCACCTCGACGAGCATCGACGTGATCGCCCACCCAGGAACCTGGAGCCAGCGTCCGAGCCCAGTCCTACCGTTTTCGATCGTGCCAACGCTCGAGGAGATCACCTACGAGGCGGGTCGCTCCGCGCTCGCCGATCAGGAGTCGGCGGTCGCCGGCATCCGCCAGCGCACCGGGACGCTGCTGGCCGCGCACGCACTCGTCGCGTCGTTTCTCGGTGCGATCACCCTCCGTGCCCGCGGCCTGGAGGTGTTCGGATGGCTGGCGCTGGTGGCCCTCGTCCTCGGCCTGGTTGCCGCCGCGGTGCTGCTCTCGCCGTGGCGTCTGAAGTTCGCGATCGACGCCCGGGAGCTCTACCAGGATCTCTACGCGCAGGCGTCAGATGAGGCGGAACGGGACACACTCGGGTGGCTCGCGACGGCCGGCTACAGCTACCAGGCGCTCCGCGATGAGAACGCGTCGAAGGTGAGGATCATGTCTGGGCTCTCGGGCGCGCTCGGCGTGCTCATGATCGTGCAGACTCTCGCCTGGCTGGCAGCGTTGGCGTAGACTGAAGGCCATGGCGCCCAAGCCCCTCCCTCCGGACCAGATCAAGCCCCTGCCGACCACCATCGGCATCGAAGAGGGCCGCGGCGGCGCACGGCCGCACCCCAAGGGCAAGGGTCCGATCCGGTCAGACGCCGCCGGCGGCGACGACACCTCCCACGCCGGCCGCCGCGCGTAAACGTCATCTCGGCGCGCCAGCACGAGATCCACGGCGTCGTCCTCACGCGCGCATGCCCGCGCCGTCCGCCCCGCCCTCCCTTCCCCAGCCTGGTCGGCGCCGCGCCGGCGCACAATTCTGCGCACACCCCGGTCGAAATCGGCGCTCTCGGGGATGGCTCCCCGACCTCGCTGGCGTCGAACCACATAGCTGCCTCCGCGGACCTCGACATGGTTCGCGACGAGTGGACCGGGAACTGACTCGGTCCTCGGACATGCCCAGCATCAGCAGCGCGCGATGCATACGCAGGGCGCGCCGGCGGCTCAACGCTGTGGACATTCTCAGGTGTCGGGTGCGCTCGTCGGATGAACCACGGCGGGGGTTCGTCGCGCGGTGGGTGCCGATGACGACGTAGTGGTCATCCTGCGCGTCATCGGCGACCGTGTGCCCCCTCAGCGCTCAACGGGCCTACGCTGATCGGATGTCTGTGCTGGCCACCAAGCTGCATCTACCGTCGCCGCGTCGCCGGCTGGTGTCGCGCGCCCGGCTCACCGATCGACTCCGTGTGGGCGGAGGCGAAGGGCCGAGGCTGGTGCTGGTCGCGGCACCCGCCGGGTTCGGCAAGACCACACTTCTGGCGCAGTGGCTGTCGGCGGCCGCCGACACGTCACAGTGCAGGGTGGCGTGGTTGGCTCTGGACTCGGGCGACGCCGATCTCCGAGTGTTTTTGACCCACCTCGTGGCCGCGATTCAGACCGCCGAACCCGAGGCTGGTGTCGACGCGCTCGCCCTGTTGGAGGCCGGCGGCGCCGCGGCAACCGGGGCCGTCCTGGTCAGCCTGATCAATGATCTCGACGTCCTTGCCGGTCCCATGGTGGTGGCGCTCGACGACTACCACGTGATTGACGGGGCGGCCGTGCATGAGGCGGTGAGCTTCCTCCTGGAGAACCTGCCTCGGCGGGTCACGCTGGCGATGAGCACTCGCGCCGACCCGCCGCTTCCGTTGTCGCGTCTGCGTGCGCGGGGCGAGCTTGTGGAGGTGCGGGCGGCGGACCTCAGGTTCACGACCGATGAAGCGGAGGTGTTCCTCAACGAGGTGATGGGGCTGGCGCTGGAGCCCGCTCTCGTGGCCGCGCTCGAGGCGCGCACCGAGGGGTGGGCGGCCGGGCTGCAGCTGGCGGCGCTGTCGGCCCGGACGCATGCGGGCGCCGCCGGCGGGTCTGGAGACGTCGCTGGGTTTGTCCAGGCCTTCTCGGGAAGCCATCGGTTCGTCCTCGACTACCTGGTTGAGGAGGTTCTGGGCCGGCAGCCTGACGAGGTACGCGCGTTCCTGCTCGACACCTCCGTGCTCGACCAGCTGACCGACGGGCTTTGCGACGCCCTGACTGGGCGCTCCGACGGTCAGCTGATGCTGGAGACCCTCGAGCGTGAGAACCTGTTCGTCGTCGCACTCGACGATGAGCGGCGGTGGTACCGCTACCACCACCTGTTTGCCGACGCATTGCGCGCCCGTCTGGCTGCGCGGCATTCCGACCGGGTCGGTGAGCTGCACAGCGCGGCCAGCCGATGGCTCGCTGACAACGGGCTGCTCGGCGACGGCGTACGGCACGCGATCGCCAGCGGCGACCACGAGCACGCGGCCGACCTTGTGGAGCTGACCCTGGCCGACATGCGCCGACGCCGCCAGGACCGCACCTTTCGAGACTGGCTGGTCACCCTGCCCGACGACGTCGTACGTCGACGCCCGCTGCTCGCGACCTACATGGGGTGGAGCCGGCTTTCGGAGGGCGACATCGACGGGGTGGAGGTGTGGCTCGACGCCGCCGAGGCCAGTCTCGATACGCCGCCGCGATCGACGATCCCGACGGTGGGCTCGCCGGCCGAGGCAGCCCGGGACCGGGAGGGCGAGCTCCGCTCCCTCCCGGCCATGATCGCGGTCTACCGCGCCTCGGTCGCCCAGGCCCGGGGCGACGTCGACGGGACGGTCGCGCACGCGCGCCGGGCACTCGCGCTGGCCGGGCCGGAGGACCACTTCCCGCGTGGTGCCGGCGCGGGGTTCGTCGGCCTGGCGGCGTGGGCGGCCGGCGACCTGGGCACCGCCGTGGACACGTTCAGCGAGGCGGTGGCCAGCCTCCACGCGGCCGGCATGGTCGCGGACGAGCTGGGAGCGACCGTCGTGCTGGCGAACATGTGGCTGGCGCGCGGACGCCCGGCGCAGGCGCGCCGGCTCTACGAGCGTGCGCTGGCCACCGCCGAGAGCCACCCCGGCCCGGTGCTGTCCAGTACCGGCGACCTGCACGTCGGCCTCGCGGATGTCCTGCGCGAGCGGGGCGACCTCGATGCGGCCGCGGACCACCTCGAGGTCGCCCGCGAGCTCGGCGATCGCGCGTCGCTGCTGGAGAACCGGCACCGCTGGTACACCGCGGCCGCCGCACTGGTTCAGGCCAAGGGCGACCTCGACGGCGCGGTCGCGATGCTCGACCGGGCCGAGCCGCTCTTCCTGCCCGGCTATTTTCCGGAGGTGCGGCCGATCGCGGCGACCAGGGCGCGGGTGCGGATCGTCCAGGGCCGCTTCGATGACGCGCGGTCGTGGGCGCGCGAGCGCGGGATCGCGCCGGCCGATCCGCCGACCTATCTGGCCGAGTACGACCAGCTCACCCTCGCCCGGCTGCTCGTCGCCGAGGGTGACGCGCCCGGAGCGCTCGACCTGCTTGACCGCGTTCTTGACGCCGGGCAGGCGGCGGGGCACGACGGCACGCTGATCGAGGCGGGCATGCTGCGGGCACTTGCCCACCATGCGAACGGCGACGCCGACGCGGCAGTGGCCGACCTCGCTGCGGCGCTGATCGCCGGGGTGCCGGCCGGCTGGTGCCGGCTCTTCCTCGACGAGGGACAGCCGATGACGGCGTTGCTCGGGCAAGTCGCCCGCTCCGCTCCGCACGACAGCCGGGCGCACGCCGAGCGCCTGCTCATCGCCGCACGCAGACCGCCGGCAGCGCTCTGCGCTCCCGTTGGAAATGCTGCCGCGGACGAGCTCAGCGAGCGTGAGCGTGAGGTGCTGCGTCTGCTGGCGACCGAGCTCAGCGGGCCGGAGATCGCAGGGAACCTCTACATCTCGGTGAACACGCTGCGGACCCACACCAAGCACATCTTCTCCAAGCTCGAGGTGAACACCCGCCGCGCCGCCGTGCGTCGAGCCATGGATCTCGGCGTTCTCTGAGTCCTCCGCGGCCGAATCACCACCCTCAATCACATCATCGTGTGATGTGCGCTCACCACATCGACTCCTACGTTGTCGACATCGCCGGACACCCGCCCGGCACCCAGATCAAAGGAGTCCGACGTGAGCACCACCACCAACCGCCGCACCGCGATCGCCGGCCTCTGCGCCGCGACCGCCGGCGCGATCTTCATCGGCGTCCAGATCAAGCATCCGCCGGCCGACGTCGCGCACCTCCTCACCACCGAGATGACGCTCCGCGAGACCGCGAAGGTCCTGATGTGCGTCCTGGCGCTGGCCGGCTTCACGGGCATGTTCGCCCGCAACCGCGACCGGCTCGGGCGCCTCGGGCGCACCGGATACGGGCTGCTGACCTCCGGCTACCTCGCGATGTTCGCCGCCGAGTGCATCATCGGCTACTACCTTCCGACGGTGGCGCACTCGAACCCCCGCTACGTCCAGCACGTCATCAACGGCGCCATGGGCCACGGCCCGAGTAGCGGCATCGGCCTCATGCAGGAGCTGTTCCTCGTCTGCGGCATCGGTTACTCGCTGGGTGGTCTGCTGTTCGGCATCGCACTGTTCCGCGCCGGCGTGCTGGCGCGCTGGGCCTCCCTGCTGCTCGCCTACGGCACCGCCTCCGCCCTCGCGCTGTCCGTGCTGCCGGAGTCCTTCAGCCGGCCGTTCGCGGTGCCCACCGGCGTCGCGCTGATCGGCCTCGGCCTCTCGTTGTGGCGCGACCAGCGCCGGCAGGCCCACACCGCCGGCGCGCCGGCCACGACGTGGGCCGCGCAGCCGGTGACCCGCTCAGCCCCGGGAGCGGAACTGGCCCCCACCGCGCTCTCATGAACAACGCATCCACGACCTACGCGATCCGCGTCCACGGCCACCTCGACGACCACTGGTCAGCCTGGCTCGGCGAGCCCGACATGACCCGCGAGAACGACGGCACCACCACGATCACCGCCGTCATCGCCGACCAAGCTCAACTCCACGGCGTACTCGCCGGCCTGCGCGACATCGGTGCCGTCATCACCGAGCTCCGCACCACCCCTGAGCCGGCCCTCACCTGCCGACCGGTGCTCGAGCGTCCGCTGCATACCGAACGCCTCACCCTCCGTCCCGCCACCTCCCAGGACGCCCAGGCGACCTGGTCATACCACCGCCTCGAGTCAGTCAACGAGTGGCTCACCGGCTGCCCCGCTGACCTCGACGGCTACCGCAACCGGTTCAGCGAGCCCGCCCGACTCGCAACCACCGTCATCGTCACGCTCGGCCACGACGCCGCAGCCCCGATCATCGGCGACTTCACGCTCCGGCGCGAGGACGGCTGGGCTCAGCTCGACGTCGCCGGCCCGGCCCACAACACGCAAGCAGAGCTTGGCTGGGTCTTCGACCCGGGCCACACCGGCCAGGGCGACGCCACCCAAGCCGTACGCGAGCTCGTCCGCCATTGCTTCCAGGACCTCGGCGTGCGCCGGATCACCGCGAACTGCTTCCTCGACGACGACGCCGCGGTGAGCCTCATGGAACGCGTCGGCATGCGCCGTGAACTGCACGCGGTCCGCGGGTCACGACACCGGTCCGGCCAATGGCTGGACACCGTCGGCTACGCCGTCCTCAAAGACGATTGGTCGACGACCTGATCAACCGGCCGGCTCGACTGCGCGACGGCGGCACGATACATCTCTCCAGCGAACGCCGTCGCTGCGACGTGACCGATCCACGGTCCTCATCGAGACGTGGATCACCAACTCCATGTGCCCGAGCCAAGCTACTCGCCTTGAACGTCTGCTGTCCGGAGGGTCGTCCACCAAAAGCGTGATCACGGCCGGCCTGTCTTTCGCCGCTTGGCAACGCCTCTGGTCACGGGTGCGCTGCTGCCCAGTGCACCGTCGAGGATCTCGTCGGCCGTCATGCCCTCGGCGATCATCCCGACGGCCCTCGCGACCCGGATCCGCAGCCCACGGACGCGAGGAACGACGGACGCGATCTCGGATGCAATCGATGGGTGGTGCGGGTACTCTCGCTGGGCTTGGACTTGACTGGCGAGTGTGGTGAAGACCGCGAAGCGCCGGTCGGGGAGATGGGAGCGTGAGCTGTGGTGATGGCCAAGAAGAAAATCTCGGGCGTTCATTGGGACAGCATTGTGCGCGGGATCCGTACGGGATTCACGGTCCCCTTCCTCGGTGCCGGCGTCAACGCGAGCAGCAACGGCTACGACGGGCTGCCGGTCGGTGGTGAGGTCGCGCGACGCTTGGTCGAGAAGCTCATCGACCGGAAGGTCACGGATCTGGTTGATCTGATCGACGTGAGCCCGAGACCCGCGCTGAGGCAGTATCCCGATCTTGGACGGACGCGTCTCCAAGATCTCGCGCGCGTAGCGCTTCACCTCGAGCTGGAGGGCGGCTACCCGGCGGTTGTCGAGTATCTGAAGGAGATCATCGATGACACGGATCATCCTCCGTCGCAGTTGCTCCTGGTGTTGGCTCGACTGCCGTTCAGACTGGTTGTCACCACCAACTACGACCGCCTGCTCGAGCGGGCGTTCGCGATCGAGAAGCAGCCGCCCCCGCTCGTTCTCTCCCAGCCGATCGGCGGCTTCGAGCCCCGAAAGGCCAGAGACTGGCAGAAGAAGCTGGCCAGCGGCGAGCGCGTGATCTACAAGCTACACGGCAGCTTCGATGACTCAGAACCTAATCTGGTGATTTCCGAGGACGACTACATCGAGTTTCTGGGGATCGCCAGTCATGACAAGCTCGGCGTGCCGTTTCAGATCAAAGCGCGGATCACCGACAGCGTTCTGCTGTTTCTCGGCTATGGCCTCGAGGACTGGGACGTGCGCAGCATCTACAAGCTCTTGATCGAAAAGTCCCGGCACCGATCCCGCCAGCGGTCCTTCGCCATTCAGAAAGACCCCTCTCGGTTCTGGGTGCAGTTCTGGGAGCGCAAGGACGTGACGATCTATAACTTGGATCTCCCCGAGTTCGCCGGCCAACTGCAGCGCGAGTACGAAAAGCGGCTGTGAGCGCATCTCCGTATAAGTTTCTCAACGCCTACGAGGCGGCAGATGAGCAGCGCTTCTTCGGCCGCGACCTCGAAACCGACATCCTGGTCGCCGACGTCGTCGTGAGTCGACTCGTGGTCCTGTTCGCCAAGACCGGCACCGGCAAAACGTCGCTGATCGACGCTGGGGTGCGGCCGCGCCTGGCCGAGCGTGGGTACGAGACGTACCTCATTCGTACGCGAGAGGACCCGCGCGCATCGGCCCGCGCCGCGCTCGCAGAAAAGTACCCCGGACAATTGAAGGATGCACGCTTCCCGGATCAATTGCGCTGGCTCGTGCGGAGGGCCAAGAAGCCGATCGTGCTCTTCTTC
>JBELAG010000013.1:0-36917 GCA_049509055.1 Solirubrobacteraceae bacterium | reverse complement strand
GGTCGGCCTGCGCGGCGAGGATCCGCGTCTGAAAGCCGGCCGCGCGGAGGTAGTCGTCGAGCAGCTCGATCGCCGGCCGCTCGTTGCCCGGGGGGTTGACGGTGTTGAGCCGCACGAGGTCGCGCAGCAGTTCGGTGGTGTCCTGCTGGAGGTTCTCAGGGGCCATGTCCTCGGGAGACTATCGGCGTAGGATGCCGCCGGTGCCCGACCGCGAGCCCGCCGCCCAGGACGACCTCGCGCTCGCGCTGACCCTCGCCGACGTCGCCGACGCGATCACGCTCGCCCGCTTCCGCGCCGCGGACCTGCTCGTCGAGACCAAGCCGGACCTGACGCCGGTGTCGGAGGCCGACCGCGACGTCGAGCAGGCGCTGCGCGAGCGCCTGGCGGCGACGCGGCCCGACGACGTCGTGTTCGGCGAGGAGTACGGGGGCGAGGAGGCGCGCGCCGGCGGGCGCCGCTGGATCGTCGATCCGATCGACGGGACCAAGAGCTACGTGCGCGGGATTCCCGCCTGGGCGACGCTGCTCGCGCTCGAGGAGGACGGCGAGCTGACGCTCGGCGTCGTCTCGGCGCCGGCCCTGCAGTGCCGGTGGTGGGCGCAGCGGGGCGCGGGCGCCTGGGGCCGCGACGCGCTGCGAACCGCGCCGCGGCGGCTGCGCGTGTCCGCGGTGCACGAGCTCGCCGATGCCCAGGTCTGCTACGGCGGGCTGGCGGAGTTCCACGCCACCGGCACGCTCGACGGGCTGTGGGAGCTGGGCGCGCGATGCTGGCGGACACGCGGCTACGGCGATTTCTGGAGCTACATGCTCGTCGCCGAGGGGACGATGGAGATCGGCCTGGACCCGGAGGTCTCGCTGTGGGACCTGGCGGCGCCGATGGTCATCGTGCAGGAGGCGGGCGGGCGGTTCACGGACTTCGCGGGGGCGCAGACCGCCGCCGGCGGCAGCGCGATCGCCTCCAACGGCCTGCTGCACGACGCCGTCCGCTCGATCCTCGGACCCTGAGTCTTCACTGCCCCGGGCAGAGGGGGCGCACGGCGGCGATCTGCGCCTGGACGGCGGCGAGCGTCGAGGAGTGGCTGGGCAGGAACTGGTCGGGCTGATCGGCGGGGAGCCGGCGCCCGGCCATGAACGCGACCAGCGGCGAGCCGCCGTAGGCCTCGCCGGGCGGGCAGGCGCGCGCGGCGGCCACCGCCTGACGCAGCTGCGGGCCGGTCAGCAGGATCTCCCACGCGGGAGCCGAGAACGCCCGCAGGAACGGGATCGGATTGTGCGGCGCGGCGATCAGCGAGACGCTCTGGGCGACCGTGAACACGAGCGCCAGCGTGCACAGCGCGGCGAGCCAGCGTCGCCGATGCGAGGCGACGGTGTGCAGCGCGGCGCGCGGAGCCGACCACGACGTCCGCTGGGCGCCGGCGCCGCGGACGGCGAACACCGCCCCGCAGACCGCCAGGGGGACGAGCGATGACTCCACCGGGACGGTGATGTTGAGCCCCGTCCCCACCTTGAAGTTGGACAGGAAGGTGACGAGGTTGGCGACGGCCACGGCGGTCATCGTCCACAGCAGCCGCGGTTGGAGCGCCTGCGCGCGCAGGCGGATCGCCACCAGGGCGCAGACGAGCAGGCCGAGCACGTTCCAGCCCGCCTGAGCCCAGAAGCCCTTGAGCAGACCGACCGACTGCGACCCGGTGTGCAGCTGGGCGATGACGATGTCGCGCCAGAAGTTCCCGCCGCCGGCGAGGGTCGCGGCCAGCAGGCCGGCGGCCAGCGCGCCGGCGCCCCATGCCGCTGCTCGCCGCCGGTCGGCGGCGACCGCCACGATCACCACCGCCGGGATCGCGAGCGGCAGTTTGATCAGCACGATCAGCGCGCACAGGACGCCGGTGACCGCGCCGCGCCGCCCGTCGATGCTGAGCAGCGTGGCGCCCATGATCACCGGCAGCGCGACGAGCTCGGGGGTGAGCGCGCCGTGCTCGTGCACCGCCCACGGCGTGAGCAGCATCAGCGCCGGCGTCAGGGCGGTGGCGACCGGGTTGGCGGTCACCCGGTAGACGATCCGCGCGGCGATCAGCCCCGCGCCGAGCTGCAGGCAGCCGACGCCGAAGCGCAGCCACTCCAGGCTGTCGTGGATCGCCAGCAGCGCAGCGCCGGCGAGGAACACGCCCGGCGGCTGGGCGCCGACGATCCGGCCGTACAGGTCACCGCCGTGGAGCAGCATCTGCGCGGTGAGGGCGTAGACCCCCTCGCTGTAATCCCAGTAGGTGTCGCGCAGCAGCAGGTGGACGGCGATCAGCGCCGCCGCGCCCGACAGCACCGCCGCGATCGCCACCCCACGTCTCTGCACGCGGCCCAAGGCTACGGGTGACCGCGGTTGCATACTGCGGTGATGGACCAGCTGTTCGGCGATGAGCAGGTGGAGGAGCCCGGGAAGCGCGAGCCCGGGGTGGTGGCCGCCGATGCCCCGCTGGCCACGCGGATGCGCCCCGAGACGCTCGACGAGCTGGTCGGGCAGGAGCGCCTGCTCGCGCCCGGCTCGGCGCTGCGCCGGGCGATCGAGCAGGGCCGCCCGCATTCGATGATCCTGCACGGGCCGCCGGGCAGCGGCAAGACGACGCTCGCGCGGCTCGTCGCGCGGGCCTCGGACGCGGCGCTGGAGGAGGAGAGCGCCGTGCAGACCGGCCGCGCCGAGGTCCGGGCGGTGATCGAGCGCGCCGCACAGCGCCGCCGCGTCGGCGGCCGGCGCACCGTCTTCTTCCTCGACGAGATCCACCGTTTCAACAAGGCCCAGCAGGACGCGCTGCTGCCGGCGGTGGAGGAGGGACTGATCACGCTGATCGGCGCCACCACCGAGAACCCGTACTTCGAGGTCAACTCGGCGCTGATCTCCCGCACCCGCCAGTACGAGCTGCAGCCGCTCGGGCCGTCGGAGGTCCGCACGCTGCTGGACCGCGCGGTCGCGCTCGGCCACTGCGGGCCGCCCGCGCGGGTCCAGGACGCCGCGCTCGATTTCCTCGCCCAGCGTTCGGGCGGCGACGCGCGCTCGGCGCTCAACGCCCTGGAGCTGGCGTGCGAGGCGGCGGGCACGGGCGACGCCGCGGTCACGCTGGCGCACGCCCAGGACGCGATCCAGCGCCGCGCGCTGCTCTACGACCGGCAGGCCGACCGCCACTACGACACGATCTCGGCGTGGATCAAAGCCACGCGGGGGTCGGACCCCGACGCCTCGCTCTACTACCTGGCGGTGATGCTCGAGGGCGGGGAGGACCCGCGCTTCATCGTGCGGCGGATGGTCGTGCTCGCCTCCGAGGACATCGGCAACGCCGATCCCCAGGCCCTGACCGTCGCCACCGCCGCCGCCGCCGCCGTCGAGCACGTCGGGCTGCCCGAGTGCCAGTTCGCGCTCGCCCAGGCGGCCGTCTACCTGTCGCTCGCGCCCAAGTCCGACGCCGCCAAGCGCGCCGTACTCACCGCCCGCCGGCACATCCGCGAGCGCGGCGCCGAGCTTCCGCCCGCGCACCTGCGCTCCTCGACGCGCAGCGACGGGGGCTACGACAACCCGCACCGGCGCCCCGGCCACCTCTCCCCCCAGGAGCTGATGCCCGGGCCCGCGGTGGGGGAGCGGTTCTACGAGCCCGACGACGCCGAGACCGCGCTGCGCGAGCGCCTGGCGGAGATCCGCCGCGCCCGGGGCGTCGCCGGCTAGCGATGGCGAGACGCCGGGTCGCGGCATGCGGCGCGCGCGAGGGCTAGCCTGCGGCCATGACCGCCACCGCCACCGCCACCCTGGAGTCCTTCAACCCCGCCACCGGCGCGCGCATCGGCGCCGTGGCGACGACCGCGCCCGAGGACGTCGCCGCGATCGTCGACTCCGTCGCGCAGGTGCAGCCGTTCTGGGCCCGGCTGACGCTGCGCGACCGCGCCCGCTACCTGCAGCGCGCGGCGCAGGTGCTGATCGACGAAGCCGACGAGATCCGTGACCTGATCGTCTCCGAGCAGGGCAAGCCGTGCAACGAGGCGTTCTCGATGGAGCTGTTGCCGACGATCGACGCGCTGCAGTGGATCGCCGGCGAGGGCCAGCGGATCCTCGCCGACGAGAAGCTCTCGATGCCCCAGTGGTTCCTCAAATCCAAGCGCTCGGCGTTCGTGTATGAGCCGCTCGGCGTGATCGCGGTGATCGCCCCGTGGAACTACCCCTGGAGCATTCCGTTCGGCGAGGTGGCGCTGGCGCTGATGGCCGGCAACGGGGTGGTGCTCAAGCCGGCGTCGCTGACGCCGCTGATCGGCGAGCGGATCGCGGCGGTGTTCGAGCGTGCCGGCGTGCCGGAGGGTCTGCTGCGGGTCGTCCACGGACCGGGCACCGGGTCGGCGCTCGTGCGCTCGAGCGTGGGCAAGGTGTTCTTCACCGGCTCGGTCGAGACCGGCCGGGGGGTCGCGCAGGAGTGCGCGCGCCGGCTGAAGGGCTCGGTCCTGGAGCTGGGCGGCAAGGATCCGATGATCGTGCTCGGCGACGCCTACCTCGACCATGCCATCGCCGGCGCGCTGTGGGGCGGGTTTGCCAACGCCGGCCAGACGTGCGCGGGCATCGAGCGGGTGTACGTCACCCGCGACGTGTCGGAGCGCTTCATCGCCGGCGTGATCGACGGCGCACGACGGCTGACCGTCGGCGACCCGCTGGGCTGGAACACCGAGATCGGGCCGATGGTCTCCCGCGAGCAGTTCGAGCTCGTCTCAGAGCTCGTCGACGACGCCGTGGCGGCCGGCGCGACGTTGCACTGCGGCGGCCCGCTGGCCACGCCGCCGCCGGGTCTCGACGGCGATTTCTTCGCCCCGGCGGTGCTCACCGGCGTGACCGGCGAGATGCGGATCATGCGCGAGGAGATCTTCGGACCGGTCCTGCCGATCACCGTCGTGGACTCCGAGGACGAGGCCGTGGCGCTGGCCAACGACAGTGACTTCGGGCTCGGGGCCTCGGTCTGGACCGCCGACCGCAGCAAGGGCGAGCGGATCTCCCGGGAGCTGCAGGCCGGCATGGTCTGGATCAACGACCACATGTTCAGTCACGGCGCATGCCAGTGCGCGTGGGGCGGCGTCAAGGATTCCGGTCTGGGGCGCACGCACTCCAAGTTCGGCATGTACGAGTGCGTCAACGTCAAGCTGCGGGTGTGGGAGCCCTCGACGCTGCGCGACCCGTGGTGGCATCCCTACGACGAGACGCTCGGGCGGGCGTTTCGCCAGACGGCGATCATCCTCTACGGCCGCCCGTCGATCCGGGCGGCCGCACTGCGCGATGGCGCCTCGCCGCTGCTGCGGCTCGGCTCCCGTCTCGGCCTCGACGCGGTCCGCCGCCGGCGCTGAGGTGTCATCTCCGGCGCCCGGCAGCCGGCACGAGCGCGTTGGAGCCGGCGTCGATCGTCGGGCTCGACGCCGTCTCGTGCACGTCGCCGGTCGCCGGGGCGGCCAGCGCCGGCGCGGCGCAGATGTTGCCGGTCCCGGCGTACGGCGTGGTCGGGGCGTCGACCGCGCTCTCGTCGACCGCGTTGCCCGAGACCGTCGAGTCGACGAGCGTCAGGTTGTAGCCCTGACCGCCCGGGGTGCACCCGGCATAGATCCCGGCGCCACCCCTGGCCGCGGGGAGCCCCAGCGCGTTCCCGGGGTCGATCGAGTTGCCGGCCACGACGAGGTCGGTGAACTGCGAGGTCGCCCCGGCCAGCGCCGGTCCGGCCAGCGCCCCGAGCCCGAGCGCGACGGCGACCACCGCCGCGGCGACGATCGCGAGCCGCCGACGGATGCGCTGTTGCGGGGCTGCTGCCGGCATGGGAGATCCTCCCTGGTGTGAGCCGGGGAGGCGGCGGTCAGCCTCCGAAGCCGACGGCGCGGGGGACGGTGGTCGTCGAGCGGCCGGCCAGCCAGGCGTTGCCGCCGAACGCGACATACAGGCGGGCGCGGCCCCGGGCGGCCAGGCCGGGCCCGGTGAGCGTGAGCGCGGCCCGGTAGGTGCAGCCGCGCGTGACCGTGGCGTGGGCGCGGCCGACGATCGCGTGGCCGGCGATCGCCCGGACGCGCACGGTTCCGCGACAGCCGTTGGCGGCGGTCAGCCCGGAGGGCAGCCTCAACCGGCCGGCCACCGCATACGTGTAGGGCGCCATGCCGTCGGCGCGCGGCGTCGCCCGGGCGCTGAGCGCGCGCGGGCGAGGCCTGGCGGCGGTGTGGACGACCCCGGAGCCGCCCGTCGTCTGCCCCGCCGAGCTGCCGGCGATCAGCGCGTAGTGATAGGTCCGATCGGGCCTCAGCCCGGCGAGCTGTGCCGTCACCGTGACGCTCGCCGTGACGGCGGCGAGGTTCTGCGCCCCGGTGGAGAGGCTGGGGCCGGTGCTCGTCCCGTACGCGAACTGGGCGGTGGTGGCCAGCCCCTGGGGGTTGACCACGCCGGTCAGCGTCGCCGAGTACGGGCCGACCGCGGTGGCCGGCCCGGCGGTGACCGCCGGCGCGGCGGGCTGGGCGGGCGCGGGGATCGTGAACACGCCGTCGGCTCCGTCGGTGGTTCCGTCGGGCCCGACCGCCACCGCCCGGAAGTGGTAGGTCCCGGGCGCCAGGCCCGACAGCGAGCTCGTGATCGCCTGGGCCGACGACGACCCGGTCAGCGTCTGGGCGGCGGTGGTGGAGCCGTAGGCCGTCGTCGTCCCGTACTGGAAGTCCAGCGTGCCGGGGCGGGGATCGGGCTCGCCGGCGGTGGCGGCGAGCACGACGGCGCTACCGAACACGGTGGCGTCGCCGGTGGTCACGACCGGCAGCGCGACCTCGTAGGCCCCGATGTCGCAGCGGCCGCCGCCGGGTTGGGGCCGGGCGACCCCGCGCTGGTCGGTGACCAGCGGGTCGCCGAGCAGGTCGGTGCAGCCGGCCGGGTTGCCGGCGCCGATCGCGGGGCTGCCCGCCAGCAGCGCCTCGGTCGGGGTGGGGCCCCCGTTGGCGGCGAGCGTCCCCAGGCCGGGGTGGGCGCCGACGACGTCGCCGGTCGCGGTCAGCGAGCACGTGTTGTCGGCCGCCGGGTCGTCGGTCAGGTTGTAACCGAGTGACTGCATCGGGCCGTCGCAGTTGTCGCCGGAGTCGCTCGCGGTGTTGCCGGCGAGGATCGAGTCGGTGACCTCGACTGCGGTGTCGAGGTTGTTGACGACTCCGCCCCCGGTGGCCTGCGATGCGCTGTTGGCGTTGATCGTCATGCCGGCCATCGTCACCCCCGCCTTGACGTTGTTGAGCAGGATGCCGCCGCCGCCGTCGCTGCTGTCGGACGCGGCCGCCTGATCGGTGCTGTTGGCGGTGATCGTGCTGTCGAGGTAACGGCTCTCGTTGCCGCTGTCGAGGATCCCGCCGCCGCCGCTGCGGTCGATTCCGGGTCCGTGCGCGACGTTGCCGGCGACGGTGCTGTCCTGCAGCAGGAACTCGTTGCCGAACTCGAAGATCCCGCCGCCGCCGTCGGTGGGCGTCGGGTCGCCGGGCAGCGTGGTCGCCGTCGAGACCGCGGCGGTGTTGTCCGTGATGGTGCTGTCGACGATCGTCAGGTTGCCGCCGTCCTGGTAGATGCCGCCGCCGCCGTTGCAGTCGACGACCTCCGATGCGACCGGCGTGACCGTCGCGATGTTGTCGGCGATCGTCGAGTCCTGCACGGTGAGGTTGTCGCTGTTGTCGGAGGTCTGGGCGATCAGGATCCCGCCGCCGCCGCTGTCGCCGGTGGACTGGGTGACGGTCGCGGTGTTGTCGCTCACCGTGCTGCCGTTCAGCGTCACCGAGACGAGGCTGAAGATGCCGCCTCCGCCCTGGTTGAAGTCGGAGGCGATGGCGGTGTCGGCAGTGTTGCCGACGACATCGACGCCGTCGAGCACGAGCGGGCCGGGGCCCCCGGCGGCGATGCCCCCGCCGCTGCCCCCGGTGGTCGCGGTGTCACCGCCGGTGATCGTGAGGTTCTGGAGGGTGACCGGGGTGGCGTTGCCGAACACGCGCATGACACGGTTGTCGTTGCCCGCGGTCGCCTCGATCACGCTGGAGGCCGCCCCGGCGCCGGTGATCGTGATCCCCTGCGAGACGTCCAACTGCCCGTTGGAGACGGTGTACGGCGTCGCGCTGGCCGGCAGGCTGATCGTGTCGCCGCCGCTCGACGCCGTGATCGCCTGGCGCAGCGAGCATGAGGCCGGCAGGCAGTCGGCGTTGTTGATCGGCGTATCGGCGGTCGTCGTCACCGTCCAGACGGTGGCCGAGGCGCTGGGCGCCGCGATCAGCATCGCGGCCACGACCAGCGTAGCGAGGATCGGTGCGATCGCGAGGCGGCGGCGGCGCCGCGGCGGATCGGCGGGTGACAGCACGAAACCTCCTCCGGCTCCAGGGGTGGCCGGCCCCGAATTCGTTGGCAGACTCGCAGGCGCTGCAGGCCCCTGCCGGCGATGTGCCCTTAAGCACGGGGTTGGGTCGCCAGACCACCGTCGATCGGGAGGTTGCCGGGCCGTCGGGCCCGCCGATGGCACCCGATACGCTTACGCGATGCCCGCCCAGGCCTATGCCGGCAAGGAGTGCGTGTGCCAGTTGAGCAGGGGGATCTGCGATCAGTCCTGCGTCCGGGGCATGCTCGAGACGCCGTTCTACATCGCCTGCCTGCGGCTGACCGGTCGCCGGTGCCTGGTCGTCGGCGCCGGCGAGGTGGGGCTGGAGAAGGTCGAGGGCCTGCTGGCCTGCGACGCCGACGTGCTGCTCGTCGCGCCCGAGGCGCACCCGGCGCTGCGTGAGCTGGCGGCCGAGGGCTCGATCCGCTGGGAGCGGCGCGCCTACCGGCCGGAGGACCTCGAGGGCTGCCTGATCGCGATCGCCGCGACCGACGACACGACGGTCAACATCCGCGTGTTCGAGGACGCCGAGCGGCGGGCGATGCTCGTCAACGTCGTCGACGTCCCGCCGCTGTGCAACTTCATCCTCCCGGCGATCGTCCGCACCGGCCCGCTGGCGGTCGCGATCTCGACGGCGGGCGCCTCGCCGGCGCTGGCCAAGCGGATGAAGCGCGAGATCGGCGAGCTGTTCGGCGAGCCCTACGCGACGCTGGCGGTGCTGCTCAACGACGCGCGCGGCTGGGCCAAGTCGACGCTGCCCACCTATCAGGACCGCAAGGAGTTCTTCGAGTCGATCGTCGGCGGCGACCCCGACCCGATCGCGCTGTTGCGCGCCGGCGACGTCGCCGCGGTCCGGGCGCTGATCGAGTCCGCACAGCACGCGTCCGCGCCGGCGTGAAACCGGGGCTGACCCACCTCGACGCCGGCGGACGGGCGCGGATGGTCGACGTCGGCGACAAGCCGGCCACCGAGCGCCGCGCGGTCGCGCGGGCGATCGTCCGGGTCACGCCGGAGACCGCGGCCGTCGTCGCCGCGGGCGACGCGCCCAAGGGCGACGTGATCGGCGTTGCCCGGATCGCCGGCATCCAGGCCGCCAAGCGGACCTCCGAGTTGATTCCGCTCTGCCATCCGCTCGCGCTCTCGTTCGTCGGCGTCGAGGGCACGATCGACGCGCCGCGCGGGGAGATCGAGCTGATCGCCGAGGCGCGCACGAGGGGCGCCACCGGCGTCGAGATGGAGGCCCTGACGGCCGCCACCGTCGCGGCGCTCACCGTGTACGACATGGTCAAGGGGATCGAGCGCGGGGCGGAGATCGTCGCGGTCGCGCTCCTGTCGAAGTCCGGCGGGCGCTCGGGCGACTGGCGGCGCTGAGCTGCCCCCGGCGGTGGCGCGGGTGCCGGCAGCCCGAGGTCACCGGGGCCGGCCCGGGCGCTGCGGGCTGCCGTGATCGATCGCTCGTGACGCGCGTGCGGGGCCGCGCGCGCCGCGCAGACGGGCCGGACCCTATCCTGGGGCGCGATGAGAACCGCGATCCTGACCGTCTCGACGTCGGTGGCCGCCGGGCAGACCGAGGACCGCTCCGGCGAGGAGCTGGTCAAGCGCGCGCGGGCGGCGGGCGCCGAGGTCGTGGCGCACGACGTGCTGCCCGACGATCAGGCGGCGATCGAGGCGTGGCTGCGACGCCAGGCGGCGTCGGGCGCGTCGCTGATCTTCACCACGGGCGGAACGGGGCTGACCGACGACGACGTCACCCCCGAGGCGACGCAGGCGGTGATCGACCGTCCGGCGCCGGGATTTGCGGAGGCCCTGCGGGCCGAGGCGATCAAGCACACGCCGATGGGGATCCTCACCCGCGGGGTCTCGGGGATCGCCGGTCGCTCGCTGATCATCAACTTCCCCGGCAACCCCAAGGCCATCGGCGAGCTGTTCGGAGTGGTCGCGCCGACGCTTGAGCACGTCGTCGCGACGCTGCAGCGCGAGGGTGGTAGACGAACCCCCGGCCATTGAGCTGCGCGGACTGGCGCGGTACTTCGGCGAACGGACGGCCCTGCGGGACATCTCGCTGGCGCTGCGCGCCGGCTCGACGCTGGCCGTGCTCGGACGCAACGGCGCCGGCAAGTCGACGCTGCTGCGGATCCTGGCGGCGCTGCTGCGGCCGCACGCCGGCGAGGTGGTCATCTTCGGCGAGCCGCTGCCGCGCCGCGCGTTCGCGGTCCGCGGCCAGATCGGCCTGCTGGCCCACGAGCCGCTGCTCTACCGCGATCTGACCGGCCGCGAGAACCTCCGCTACCACGCGCAGCTGCATCGGGTGGCGCCCGAGCGCGTGGAGCAGGTGCTGCGCGCGGTGGAGATGGAGCGCCGCGCCGACGATCCCGTGCGCCTGCTGTCACGCGGGATGATCCAGCGCCTGGCGATCTGCCGGGCGGTCCTGCACGAGCCGCGGCTGCTGCTGCTCGACGAGCCCCGGGCCAACCTCGATCCCGCCGTCACCGCCCTGGTGGAGCCGCTGATCGGCCGCGCCAGCGGCGTCACACGGGTGCTGACCAGCCACGACCCGCAGGCGGCGCTGGCCGAGTGCGATCAGGTGCTGGCGCTGAGGGACGGGCGGGCGGCATTCATCGGCGACCCCACCGGATTCGGGCAGGACCGCGTGGCGGAGCTGTACGCGTGAGAACCGCGCTGATCGTGCTGCGCAAGGACCTCCGGCTCGAACTGCGGACGCTGGAGACGGTGCCGGCGATGATCCTGTTCGCGGTCGTCACGTTCGTGATCTTCCACTTCGGGCTCAATCAGGCGACGATCGCCGGGCAGCTGGCCGCCGGCGTGCTCACCGTGACGCTGCTGTTCGCGGCGATGCTCGGGATCAACCGCCTGTTCGTCGCCGAGCGCGAGCAGGGCGGGTTCGACGCGTTCCTACTGGCGCCGGTGGAGCGGAGCGCGATGCTGCTGGCCAAGGCGGCGACCCTCTACCTGTTCCTGGCGGCGGTGGAGGTGATCGCCGTCCCGGCGTTCGGGCTGTTCCTGCTCGGCCCGTCGCTCGGGCCGCCGCTGCCTGGACTGATCCTGGTGCTGGTGCTCGCCGACCTGTCGCTGGCGGTGATCGGGACGCTTGTATCGGCGATCGCGGTGCACACCCGGGCGCGGGATCTGATCGGCCCGGTGATCGGGCTGCCGCTGCTGATCCCCGCGCTGATCGCCACCGCCCGCGCGATCGGGCCGCTGCTGGCGTCCAACCACCCCTCGAGCGCTCCGCCAGGTCGCTGGCTGGCGATTCTCGCTCTTTATGATGTGGTATTCGCGCTGCTGGCCTACGCAGTGTTCGACTTTCTCCTGGAGGATTAGTGCATCCGACCACCTACGGCAACGGCCTGCGCAGCCTCGCGCTCGCCTCGATCGTCACCATCGGCGTCGCGCTCGCGCTGGTGTTCTTCTACGCCCCGCTCGATGCCACCCAGGGCTTCGTCCAGAAGATCTTCTACATCCACGTTCCGCTGGCGATCGTCTCGCTGTGCGGGTTCGTGTTCGGCGGCGTGATGGCGATCGGCTACCTGCGCACCGGCGACCGGCGCTGGGACATGCGCTCCTACGTCGCGATCCACATGGCGCTGATCTTCGGGATCGGGGGCCTGATCACCGGCTCGATCTGGGCCAAGGCGTCGTGGGGGCACTACTGGGTGTGGAACGAGCCGACGCTCGTCTCGTTCCTGATCATCCTGCTGCTGTTCGCCACCTACCAGCCGCTGCGATTCTCGATCGAGGATCCCGAGCGCCAGTCGCGCTACGCCAGCGTGTTCGCGATCGTCGCCGGCGCGTTCGTGCCGCTCAACTACATCGCCGTCCAGCTCGCGACCTCCTACGTGCATCCTCGGGTGCTCACGCTCGGCGGCGGCGCCAACCTTCCGCTGTCGATGGGGCTGACGTTCCTGATCGCCCTGATCGGGATCGCGCTGCTCTACGTGACCCTCTGGAAGTACGAGATGGCCGCCAAGAACGCCCGCTCGCAGGTGCGCCGGCTGCGCCGGACGCTGTTGGGCGACGACCTGTCCCGGCCGGTCGGGCGAAGCGCGGCGCCATCGTGACCGCGCTGCTGGCCGCCGCCCCCGAGATCCCGCTGGGCACCGGCGGCCGGTTCGTGGCGGCCGCCTACATCGTGTTCGTGGTGCTGATCCTCGTCTATGTCGCGATCATGGCGGTGCGTGCCCAGCGGCTCGAGCGTGAGCTCGACGAGCTGCGCCGCGACGTCGAGATGGCGCGCGCCCGTGACGACGCCGGCGAGCCGACCGAGGCGGTGCGATGAGCGAGCTGCTGGCGATCGGGGTCTCACACAAGACCGCGCCGGTGGAGGTGCGCGAGCGCCTCGCGCTCCCCGAGTCGCGCGCCACCGGCTTCATGCGCGACCTGCGCGGCGACACCGAGGTGCACGAGGCGGTGGCGGTCTCGACCTGCAACCGCACCGAGCTCTACCTCGTCGTCGGCGATCCGGTCGAGGCCGAGAGCACGGTGCTGGCGATGCTGGCCCGCCAGGCCGAGATCCGCCCGACCGAGCTGGCCACCGCGATCTACTCGCACCGCAACTGCGACGCCGCGCGCCACCTGTTCCGCGTCGTCTCCGGGCTGGACTCGATGCTGATCGGCGAGGCCGAGATCCAGGGCCAGGTCAAGCGCGCCTACGAGACCGCGCTCGGCAAGGAGACCGTCGGGCCGCTGACCAACCGCATGTTCTCGGCCGCCCTGGCCACCGGCAAGCGCGTGCGCACCGAGACCGCCGTCGGAGCGGGGCAGCTGAGCCTGCCGGGGGCGGCCGTGGCGCTCGCCGGCGAGCGGCTCGGCGAGCTGCGCGGCCGCCAGGTGGTCATCATCGGGACCGGGGAGACGAGCGAGCTGACCGCGCGGGCGCTGGCCGACAGCGGTGCCCACACCGTGTTCGTCGCCAATCGCCGCCGCGACCGCGCGATCGCGCTGGCTCACCGCTACTCGGGCACCAGCCTCAAGCTCGACGAGCTGCCCGAGGCGCTGCTGCGCGCCGACATCGTCGTCGCCGCGACCGCCTCGCCGCACCTGCTGCTGGAAGTGCGCGAGATCGCCGAGGTGATGCGCGAGCGCGCGGGCCGCCCGATGCTGCTGATCGACCTGGCGGTCCCGCGCGACATCGACGGCGCCTGCAACCACCTCGACGGCGTCTCGCTGTTCGACATCGACGACCTCCAGGCGGTCGCCGACCGCAACCGCAAGGTGCGCCAGGCCGAGGCGCGCACCGCCGAGGGCATCATCGAGGAGGAGATCCAGCAGTTCGCCGCCTGGCTGGGATCGCTGGAGGTGCTGCCGACGATCGCGGCGCTGCGGGTCCATGCCACCGAGATCGCCGAGCAGGTCATCCGCGAGAACGGCGGGAAGTGGGAATCGGCTTCGCCGCGCGATCTCGAGCGCGTCGACGCGATCGCCCGCGCGGTCGTCAACCGCCTGCTGCACGAGCCGACGCTGCAGATGAAGGACATGCGCGACAGCCGTGTGCACGCCCGGATGTCGCTGGTGCGCGACCTGTTCGGGCTCAGCGTCGAGGACGAGGGGCTGGCCGGGAGCGGATCCTCGCAGCGGCTCGCCGAGGTCACCGAGCTCGGCTCCCGCCCGCCCCAGGCCCGCGCCGGCCGCCGGCGCTGATGCGCATCGGCACGCGCGCCAGCGCGCTCGCGCTCGCGCAGGCGCAGTGGGTCGCGCAGCGCCTCGGCGACGACACCGAGATCGTGACCGTCACCACGCTGGGAGACCGGGGCGCCGCCGTGCAGGACAAGTCGCGCTGGGTCTCGGAGCTGGAACGCGCGCTGGTGAACGGCGACGTCGACCTCGCCGTGCACTCCGCCAAGGACGTGCCGACCGAGTTGCCGGCGGGATTGGAGCTCGTGGCGGTTCCCGCGCGGGCCGACGCGCGGGACGCGATCTGCGGCGCGGTCTCGCCGCGGGCCCTGCCGGCCGGCGCCCGGATCGGGACCAGCAGCCTGCGCCGCGCCGCCCAACTGCGGGCGCTGCGCGACGACCTGGAGGTCGTCGAGCTGCGAGGCAACGTCGACACCCGGCTGCGCAAGCTCGCCGACGGTCAGGTCGACGCGATCGTGATCGCGCTCGCCGGCCTGCAGCGGCTCGGCCGGTCCTCCGAGGCGACCGGCGTGGTCGACGAGTTCGTCCCCGCCGCCGGACAGGGCGCGCTCGCCCTGGAGGCCCGCGGCGGAGCGCTGGAACCCGCCGCGCTCGCCGCGATCATCGACGAAGCGGCGATGGCCTGCGTGACCGCCGAGCGCGAGCTCGTCCACGCGCTCGGCGCCTCCTGCCACACCCCGGTCGGCGCCCACGCCCGGATGCTCGGCGACGGCCGGCTCGCGCTCGCCGCCTGGGTCGGCCTGCCCGACGGCTCGGCGTGGCTGCGCGACGAGGTGATCGGCGCGGCCGCCGAGGTCGCAGGAGAGTGCGCGCGGCGGATGCTGGCGGCGGGCGCCGGCGAGCTGCTCGCGCAGGCCGAACGGGAGCGCATCGCGTGACCGTCTACCTCGTCGGTGCCGGCCCGGGCGACCCGGGGCTGATGACCGCGCGCGCCCTGGAGCTGATCGCGGCCGCCGACGTGATCGTCCACGACCGGCTGATCCCGGTCACCGCGCTGGACGGGGCGCGCCCCGATGCGCTGCTGCTGTACGCCGGCAAGGAGGGCGGCGGACCGTCGGTCTCCCAGGACGAGATCGAGGGCTGGCTGCTGGAACACGGCGCCGCCGGACGGGAGGTCGTGCGCCTCAAGGGCGGCGATCCGTTCGTCTTCGGCCGCGGTGGGGAGGAGGCCGAGCGCCTGCGCGCGGCGGGGATCGCGTTCGAGGTGGTGCCCGGCATCACCGCCGGCGTCGCCGCCTCCGCGTATGCCGGGATCCCCGTCACCCATCGTGACGGCGCCAGCGCGGTGGCGTTCGTCACCGGCCATGAGGATCCCGACAAGCCGGAGTCGGCGCTCGACTGGACGGCGCTGGCCGGCTTCCCCGGGACGCTCGTGGTCTACATGGGCGTCCGGCGCCTGGAGGCGATCGCTGCCCACCTGATGGCCGGCGGCCGCGCCGGCGCCGAGCCCGCGGCGGTGATCGAGCGCGGCACGCTGCCCGACCAGCGGGTCGTCTCGGGAACGCTGGCGACGATCGCCGGGCTCGCCGCCGCGCAGAGCGTCCGCGCGCCGGCGATCGCGCTGTTCGGCCCGGTCGCCGCCCTCCGAGAGCAGCTGGCGTGGTATGAGTCGCGGCCGCTGGCCGGTGTGACGATCGCGGTCACCCGGGCCCGCGCTCAGGCCAGTGCGCTGGCCGCACGCCTGCGGGGGCTCGGCGCCGAGGCGATCGAGGCGCCGGCGATCAGGATCGCCCCGATCGACGGTCCGGCGCCCGACCCGGGCGCCTATGACCTCGTGTGCCTGACGAGCCCCAACGGGGTCGAGGCGCTGTTCGGCCGCCTCGCGGCCGCCGGTCGCGACGCGCGGGCGTTGGCCGGCGCGCGCGTGGCGGCGATCGGGCCGGGGACGGCAGCGGCGCTCGCCGCTCACGGCGTGATCGCCGACATCGTGCCCGAGCGGTTCATCGCCGAGGGGCTCGTTGAGGCATTGACCGACGTGCCGGTCCGCCGGGCGCTGATCGCGCGCGCCGCGCAGGCCCGCGACGTGCTGCCCGGCGCGCTGCGCGACCGCGGCGCGCAGGTCGACGTCGTCGCCCTCTACGAGACCGTCGCCGAGCCGGTGTCCGACCGCCGGCGCTCGGCGCTCGCGCGCGCCGACTATGTCACCTTCACGTCGTCGTCCACCGTCCGCTTCTTCTTCGCGGCGCTCGGTGACGACCTGCCGGATCGCACCCGACTGGTCAGCATCGGCCCGGTGACCAGCGACGCGCTGCGCGAGCAGGGCCGCGACCCCGACGTCGAGGCCGCCCGGCACGACATCGACGGCCTCGTCCAGGCGCTGATCGCCGACGTGGCGGGACGCGACGCCGCCGGGCTCTCGCCGACGTGACCGTGGCGCCGCCCGTCATCACCTTCCTCACCGACTACGGCCTCGCCGATGTGTTCGTCGGCGTCTGTCACGGAGTGATCGCCCGCATCTGCCCCGAGGCGCGCGTGATCGACCTCACCCACGGCATCGCCCGCCACGATGTCCGCGGCGGCGCGATCGTCCTGTGCGAGGCGCTCACGTTCGTGCCGATCGGCGTGCACCTGGCGGTGATCGATCCCGGCGTCGGGGGCCCGCGCCGGGCGGTGGCGCTCGCGCTCGGCGACGGACACCGGCTCGTCGGCCCCGACAACGGCCTGTTGTGGCCCGCCGCGCAGGCCGGCGGCGGGATCGTCGCGGCGGTCGACATCGGGCGGTCTCCGTGGCGGCTGGCGCCGGTCGCGGCCACCTTCCACGGACGCGACATCTTCGCGCCGGTGGCGGCCCGGCTCGCGGCCGGCGAGTCGCTGGAGGCGGCGGGGGACCGGCTGGACCCAGGTGAGCTGGTGACGCTCGAGCTGCCGCGCGCGCGCGCCGAGCCCGGCGTCCTGATCGCCCACGTGCGCCAGATCGACCGGTTCGGCAACCTCCAGCTCGACGCCGGCTCGGGGGAGCTGACCGACGCCGGGCTGCGGCTCGGGGCGCGCCCTCTGCTCGAGCTCGCCGGAGGCTCGGTGCACCCGGTCACGTTCGCGCGGACGTTCGCCGACGTCGGATCCGATGAGCTGCTGCTCTACGAGGATGCCCAGCGCCGGCTGGCGGTCGCCGTCAGCCACGGCGACGCCGCCGCGCGTCTCGGTCTCGAGGTCGGCGACGAGCTGAGGATCCGGCCGGCGTGAGCGGTCTGCTCGGCCGCCCGCGCCTGCACCTGCGGGTCGCCGACTCGACCAACACGCGCGCGCACGGCCTTGCGGCACAGGGGGCGCCGCACGGGATGGTGGTCACCGCCGGGCAGCAGACCGGCGGGCGCGGGCGCCAGGGGCGGTCATGGGTGGCGCCGGCGGATCGCGCGCTGCTGTGCTCGGTGATCGTGCGACGGCCGCCCCGGCTGCTGTCGCTGACGGCCGGCGTGGCGGTGGCCGAGGTCGTCGGCGCGCGCGCCCGCCTGAAATGGCCCAACGACGTGCAGGTCGGCGGGCGCAAGGTGGCGGGGATCCTCGTGGAGGGCCGTCCCCAGGAGGACTGGGCGGTGGTCGGCGTCGGCCTCAACGTCGCGCTGCGCGAGGACGACTTCCCGCCGCAGCTGCGCGCCACGGCGGGCACGCTCGGCCTGGCGCCCGACCAGATCGAGCCGACGCTGGCCCGGCTGCTCGCCACGCTGGAGCGGTGGCTTGCGGCGCCGTCGCACGCGGTCCTCGCCGCGGTGCGCGATCGCGATGCGCTCCTGGGCCGTCCGGTGACGTGGGCCGGGGGCACGGGGACCGGCGCGGGCATCGACGACGACGGCCGGCTGGTGGTGGACACCGCCACGGGCCGGCGGGCGCTGCACTCCGGAGAGGTCCATCTCGGCAGCGCGCCGGCCGGCCCGTGACGCTCAGGCCGGCGTGGCGGCCCTCCCTCCGCCGGCCGCCCGCGCCCGGGGGCGCGCTCGTTGTGCTGTCATGGGTGGCGGTGCGCAGCCTGGCGCATATCGAAGGCCCGTCCCGGCTGGCCGCGTTGCGCCGAAACCTGGTCGACGCACGGCTCGACGTGCTGATCGTCACCGACCCCGTCGGCGTCCACTACCTGACCGGGTTCGCGCGCGACGCGTTCGCGATGGTGCTGGTCGCCGCGGACTGGACCGTGCCGGTCACGGTGAAGGGGTATGTGGCCGAGGCGCAGCAGCTGGCGGGCGGGTCGAACGAGACCTTGTGCCGTCCGGCGTCCTGGGTCGCGTCCACGTGTCATCGGCCGCCACCAGCTCCGACCGCGGTCCGGGCCGCCCGGGGTGCCGAATCGGTTCACGAGACTAGGAGCGCATCTTGGGGTCGATGAACACATCGTCGATCTGCGAGGAGCCGGTCAGCGCGGTGAACCGCAGCGCCACCTGCGTCGTCCCGCCCGACAGGACGCCGATGCCCGCTGCCACCGTGAGCATCGGGAGCGTCGGCTGCCAGGTCCCGCTGATCGCGGTGACGCCCACCGGAATCGCGACGTCGCCGACCAGTGGCAGGCTGTAGACCACCGACACCAGCACGGTGGCGGCGATTCCATGGTTACGACCGAAAAAGCGAAACGTCGGGTAGGCGGCATCGACACAGGCGAGCGGCGATTGCGCCGATGCTCCCATCGGCAGGTTGACCGATGACGTTCCGACGGAGCCGGTGACGCCGAACGGTTCGCTTCCGGCCACCACGCTCGCACCGCCGGTGAACGTCCACCCCGGGGCACCGTTCTCGAAGGAGCCGCCTGGGACGAGCTCGTACTGGCTGGTGTCTCCCCATTGCGCAAACGGCTGCGTCAGGGTGGAGTCGCTGCAGGCCTGCGTCGAGATCAACGCGGCGCGCGCTGTTCCCCCGGTGATCGAAGCGAAGCCGAGGCCGGCGACGACGGCCCAGATCACGCGGATCTGGCGGCTGAAAAGAACCCTGTTCATGTCGGTACGCACCTTCCGTGGTGTGCACTGGCGGCTGAGCCATCTCACGGTGAGTGAGACCTCTGGCTTTGCGTCCCTGGCTCGCGCCAGGTTTGCCTTTTCAGTATGTGGTTGTCACGAGGGGAATCGGCCGGTCGGGCGCGAGGCTGAACCGTGGCGAGACGAGTGGACAGATGTCGGAGGCCGTCCGTCCCAATTGCGCGCGATTGCTCAAGATCAGCACTCGCGCGAGCCGATATCTGCGCCGACGATGACCTTGGAACCGACCTTCGAGGAACAGGAGGTGCTCGCCGACACGCGCCGGCGGGCGGCCTCGCGTCCGATCGGACGAGAGCAACTGGTCGATCTGCTCGTCGCCGCCGGCTTCATCGCCAGTGTCGCGGCCCTGTTCTGGCTGGGCTCGCCCCAGCGGCTCAATCCGGTCGGCGCGGTCCTGTCGTTGGCGGTGATGGTGCTGGCCACCCGGGTCAGGTTCGAGACCCCGTTCGGCTTCACCGTCGCCACCCAGCTGGCGTTCGTCCCGATGCTGTTCGCGATGCCGAGCGCGTTGGTCCCGGTGGCCGTCGCCGCGGCGCTGGCGATCTCGCTCCTCCCGGGCGTCCTCACCGGCCGCATGCCTGCGGCCAAGCTGCTGCGCTGCCCCGCCAACGCGCTGTTCTCGCTGGGGCCGGCGCTGATCTTCTCGATCGCCGGCGCGCGGCCCGACGAGGCCGGACCGCTGCTCCTGCTGGCCGCCCTGGCGGCGCAGTTCACCGTCGACTTCGCGTCCGCGCTGGCCCTGCTCAGCGCCACGCGCGGCGCCAGCCTGCGCTCGCAGATCTCAGACAGCTGGGTGTATCTGATCGACGCCGCGCTGTCGGCGGTCGGGCTGGCCATCGCGGAGGAGATGCACGCGGCGCCGTACGCCGTCCTGGCGACGGTCCCGCTGCTCGGCCTGCTGGCGATGTTCGCCGACGAGCGCGAGCGGCGGCTCGGGAGCCTGCTGGAGCTCAACGACACCTATCGGGGCACAGCGCTGCTGCTGGGCGACGTGATCGCGGCCGACGACGGCTACACCGGCGAGCATTCCGAGGGCGTCGTCGCGCTGGCGATGGCCGTCGGGCGGGTGCTGCGCCTCGATGTCGAGCGCCGGCGCAACCTCGAGTTCGGCGCGCTGCTGCACGACGTCGGCAAGATCGCGATCCCCAAGGAGATCATCAACAAGCCGGGCAAGCTCGACCCCGACGAGTGGGAATTGATCAAGACCCACACCATCGAGGGCCAGAAGATGCTCGACCGCGTCGGCGGGTTCATGTGCGAGGTCGGCCAGATCGTCCGCTCCCATCACGAGCGCTGGGACGGCGGCGGCTATCCGGACAGGCTGGCGGCGGACGCGATCCCGATCGAGTCGCGGATCATCTCCTGCTGCGACTCGTGGAACGCGATGCAGACCGACCGCTCCTACCGCGCCGCGCTCCCGTTCGAGGACGCGGTGGCCCAGATGCACGACAACTCGGGCACGCAATTCGACCCCGGCGTGGTGACCGCGCTGCTGGCGTGCGTCGAGCCCGCTCCGGCGTCGGCGCCGGTCGCGTCGCCGCCACGCGTGCCCGAGCCGGCGCCCGCTGCGGAGCCGGCGCCCGTGGTGCACGTCCCCGCGACGGCGAGGCCGGGCGCCGGGGAGCCGGTCGGCGCGCTGCCCTCCGGACGGGTGCCCGCGGGCGTCTAAGTCTAAGTCTCGGCGCGGCGGCCGGCCGGCCGCGCCTTGGACCTACGCTGCGGCTTCGGCGTCGCGCTTGCCTCGGTCGAGCTCGAGGTCGGCGACATCGGCCGGATCATCGTCGGGCCCGAGGTCGTCGTCGTCATCATCATCATCATCATCATCGAGGTCGTCGTCGACATCGTCCTCGGGGCCGTCGTCATCGTCATCGTCATCGTCATCGTCGATGTCGTCGGGCTCGGGAGCGTCGTCGAGCACGTGCGCGGGCTCGAGCTCCTCCAGGTCCTCGCGCTCCAGCGTCTCGGTGGCAACGGCCGCGCCCTGCTCGGCGGGGGTCGGCGGCGTACCGGTCTTTCGCCGGCGGCGCTTGGCGCCCCGCCGTCCCTTGGGGAAGTTGCGCAGCAGCTCACGAGCCAGCGCGGCCGGCTTGCGTGCCATCCGTGTGCGGGCGCCCCGCAGCGCCTCCTCGGCCTCCGGCGTGTGGGCCAGCGCGGCCGCCAGCAGCGCCGCCGACAGGCGGCGGTCCTCCTTGCGCGAGGCGTGAACGAGTCGCCGGGCGTTGCGGGCGTGCGCCGAGCCGCTGGAGTTGACCAGCAGGCCGAGCAGGCGCTTGGTCTCGGGCCAGCGCTGCACGGCGTACTCCTCGTGGACCTCGCGCGTGTATTCGGCCATCCGCCAGATCCAGGCGTTGGCCTGATCGCGGCGGCCGATCCGTCGCTCGGCGAGCGCCTGCAGCATGATCTTGACGCCCTCGCGGCGCTCGTCGCGGGGCCAGCCGCCCATGATGTCGATCGCCTGGTCGAACGCCTCGGCGTCGCGGCTGGCGGCGATCTCCTGCAGCGCGCGCAGGCGCAGCTGCGAGTTGCGGTTGCGCTGGACGGCGGTCAGCAGGAAGCGTCGCTTGAGCTCCCCGCCGCGGTCGAAGTGCAGCATCGCCTTCGCGCGCCGCCAGCCGTTGGGCGCGACGCGGGCTCCGGCCAGCGCCGACCATACGTGCTGCTCGCCGTAGTCGAGGTGCTCGACCGCGATCCGCCACAGCTCGCGCTCGAACACCTCCGCGCGCCGCTCGGGCTCCGGCGTGACCGGTAGCACCCGCCGCTCGACGCGCACGCGGCGACCGCGGCCGCGCCGGACGGGCCCGACGACGATCGCGCCGCCAGCCGGGGGGCGCGACGCGGGCTCCGGCGAGCGCCGACCAGACGTGCTGCTCGCCGGAGTCGAGGTGTTCGACCGCGATCCGCCACAGCTCTCGCTCGAACACCTCCGCGCGCCGCTCGGGCTCCGGCGTGACCGGCAGCACCCGCCGCTCGACGCGCACGCGGCGACCGCGGCCGCGCCGGACGGGTCCGACGACGATCGCCCCGCCACGGTAGACGTCGCGGTCCAGCAGCGAGTGCAGCGTGACGACGGGATCGTCGTGCTTGGTCGCCGGGTGGACGAAGTCGATCACGATCCCGGCCTCCTTGCCGGGATGGCGGCGGGTCACGCGGCCGACGCGCTGCTGGTAGATGCGCTTGGACGCCGTCGGCGCGAGGTGCATGCAGATCGTCGCGCGGGGGCTGTTCCAGCCCTCGGCGAGCAGCTGGGCGTTGACCAGGACGTCGACCTTGCCCGACTCGTAGTCGGCGAGGATCCGCGCCAGCTCGCGCTTGGGCGTCTCGCCCGACACGCCCATCGCCTTGATCCCGAGGTCCCGGAAGGCCTGGGCCACGTTGTAGGCGTGCTTGATGCCGGCGGCGTAGACGACGCCGGGGACGCCGTTGAAGCGGGTCTTGTAGAGGTCGGCGATCGCCAGGTTGAACGGGGTCTGATCCAGCAGCTCGGCCAGCATCTCCTGATCGAACTCGGTGTCCACCTCGCCGCGACGCAGTGGGACCTTGGCGATCGTGCGCACCCCCGGTCCGGGCGGGATGCGAATGCAGCGCAGCGGCGCGATCACGCCGCGGCGTGCCGCCTGGGCGAGGTCGAAGCGGCTCGTCTGGGTCGGGAACAGGTCGGTGACGTGACGGGCGATCAGCGCGCCGGTGGCGGTCATGCCGACGAACACCGGGCCCGACCATCTGCGGATCGCCGCGGAGGTCTTCTCGCCCAGCGCGGTGTGGGCCTCGTCGCAGATCACGATCGCGTAGGCGCCGGAGATCCGACCGGCGTTGCGCACGAACCACTGGTAGGTCTCGACCGTGACCGGGCCGTTGGCGGCGTCGTGGCCGTCGAGCAGCGGAGCGCAGATCCGGTCGCGATAGCCCCGATCGCGCAGCTCCCCGTGGAACTGATCGACGAGGTTGCGGCGGTGGGTGAGGATCAGCACGCCGCCGGTGCGCGAGGCTTCCACGAAGCCCAGCGCCGCGACGGTCTTGCCCGCGCCGGTGGCGTGCTCGAACCAGAAGCGCTTGGCGGCGTTGGGATCCTCGGGCTGCTCGGCGAGCTGCTCGGGATCACCCTCGTCCTCGTCCTGCCAGTCCTGGGGCTCCTCGTCCTCGGGTTCGGCCTCGTCCTCTTCGTCCTCTTCGTCCTCTTCGTCCTCTTCGTCCTCTTCGTCCTCTTCGTCCGCCTCGTCGTCGATGTCGTCGTCGAGGTCGTCGAGGTCGTCGTCGTGGCGTGCGGCGGCGCCGGGATCGTCGCCGTTGCGGTCGGCGGCGGCGCTCTTGGGCGGCGCCGGCGCATCGGCCGCGCCGGTCCCGGCCGCCGCGCCGTTGGCGGCGGCGGGCTGGGCCTCGGCGAGCAGCGCGGTCAGCGTGCCCGACAGCGCGTCGACCTGATGGGCCGAGAGGACCGTGCCGTCGACGAGGTGGGGCTCCTCCTCCGACAGCACGCGCTCGAGCCCGAGCAGCAGCGAGAACTGGCGCCGCCATTCGATCGACGGCGTCTTGTGCCCGGCCTCGACCTCGGCGACGGCGGCGTCGAGCGCCCGCCGGCGCGGAGAGCCGGGAGCAAGAGCGTCCTCGAGCGTTTCGCCGTCGTAGACGAAGCGCTCACGGGTCAGGAGCTCGGCGCGTGCAATCGCGTCAGGACTTGGAAAGGGGGTGGTCACACCCATCAGTGTTGGAAGGTTGCGCAGGATGGCGAGCCGCGGCGCCACGTCGTAGCGGCTCAGGCAGTCTCGGCACGTTGCCGAGCATGGCGAGGGTTCCTCAGAAGCGTCCCCTCCGACACCCTAGTCGGCGGAGATGACCGTTATTTAAGCAGATGCGGCGGGCATCGCCGTTAAAGAGGGCGATGGGAGGCATCTGGCAAGCTGTCGCCAGTGCACGGGCGCCTGAGATTCACGGCCTTCGCGGCGCTGCTGGTGGCGCTGGTCGTCGTGGTGGTGGTGACCGTCGGCAAGGGGACCCCCGCGCCGCGCAGCGCCGCGCCGGGCGCCAGCGCCGAGGCCGCGGCCTTCCGGGGCTCGCCCCCGGTACTGGCCGCGCTGCACGCCCAGGCCGATGCGCTGCTGAGCGGCGGGCCGGTGGCATTCGCCGCGCGGCTGCGCGAGCTGCACGGCTACCCGGTCGTCGTCAACAAGTGGGCGTCGTGGTGCGGACCGTGCCAGACCGAGTTCCCGGCCTACCAGCGCGTGTCGGTCATCGACGGGCGGACGGTCGCGTTCATCGGCATCGACGGCAAGGACACCGACGCGTCGGCGGCCGCGTTCCTGCGACGCTTCCCGGTCAGCTACCCCAGCTACGTCGACCCCACGGAAGCCATCGCCCGGACGATCGGAGCCGCGATCTACTATCCGCAGACGGTCTACATCAACCGCCAGGGACAGCAGGTCTTCGTGCACGCCGGCCCCTATGAGACGGCCGCTGCGTTGCAGCAGGACATCGGGAGGTATCTGCTGCGATGACCGATGTGCTCGCCTACGAGGTGCGCCGCGTCCGCGGCGAGAACGAGATGGCCGCGGTGCTCGCGCTGCGCCATGACGTGTTCTGCGTCGAGCAGGGGGTGCCGGTGCGCGAGGAGGTCGACGGTCGCGACGGTGAGGCGGTCCATCTCGTCGCGGTCTCCGGCGGCGAGCTGCTCGCCACCTGCCGGCTGCTGTTCGTCGGCCCGACCGTGCAGTTCAGCCGGCTCGCCGTCCGCGGCAGCGCCCGGCGCCGGGGGATCGCCTCTGCGCTGCTGGAGCTGGCCGATGCCGAGACGCGTGCGGCCGGGGCACGGCGCCTCGTGCTCCACGCCCAGACCTACGCCCGCTCGCTGTACGAGGCGGCCGGGTACGAGCCGCGGGGGCGAATCTTCATGGAGGCCGGCATCGAGCATGTGGCGATGGAGAAGCATCTGCGCTGACCCGGCGACCGAGGCCGCCGCCGGGCGCGTGTACTAGCGTCACGCGTCCATGCCGGAGATCCGCATCGACCCCCTCACCGGCCTGCGGGCGATCGTCGCCGGGGCGCGCGTGCAGCGCCCTGGAGGAGAGCTCGGACCGGTGATCCCGCTCGCCTTCGATCCCGCCGAGGACCCGTTCGCCGAGGGCCACGAGGACCGCACGCCGCCCGAGCTGTATGCCGTTCGTCCGGCCGGCGGAGCCCCGGACACGCCCGGGTGGCGGGTGCGCGTGGTCCCCAACCTGTACCCGGCGCTCGACGGCGATTCGGAGGCTCCGGAGGTCGGCGCCAACCCCGATCTGTTCTGGGCCGGGCCGGCGGTCGGCGCCCACGAGGTGATCGTCAACGCGCCCGAGCCGGTCACGTCGCTGGGGGAGCTGGCTCCCGACCAGATCGCACTCGCCGTCGACGTGTGGCGCGAGCGGATGCGCGCTCACGCCGACGCGGCGTGCGTGCACCTGATCGTCAACGAGGGCCGCGACGCCGGCGCGTCGCTGCCCCACACGCACGCGCAGCTGTTCGCGCTGGACTTCGTGCCGGCGGCGATCGCCCGGGAACGTGAGCGCTTCGGCGCGTACGCCACGCGGACGATGGGCGGCAATCTGCTCGGTGACCTCGTCCAGCAGGAGGTGCGCCTGCGCGAGCGGATCGTGGCGATCGACAAGGAGGCAGTGCTGATCTCGCCCTACGGCGCACGGGTGCCCTACCAGCTGATGATCGCGCCGCGCACTCCCCGGATGCGCTTCGAGGACGACGGGCCGACAGGGGCGGCGATCCTGTCTGACGCCCTGCGCCGGCTGGGGGCCGTGCTCGGCGCCAACCCGCCGCTGAACCTGTGGGTGCGCACCGCGCCGCGCGGTGCCGAGCAGTTCTGCTGGCGGATCGACATCCTGCCGCGGCTGACGCATCCGGCGGGCCTCGAGCTCGGCACGGGTGTCAACCTCAACGTCGTCGCTCCCGAGCAGGCCGCGGCGCAGCTGCGCGACGGCTGACATGCGGGCGCTCGTGCAGCGCGTCAGCAGCGCCTCGGTCGACGTCGACGGACGGCGCGTCGCCGAGATCGGCCCGGGGCTGCTGGTGCTGCTCGGCGTCACCCACGGGGACTCCGAGCGCGACACGCGCCGGCTGGCCGATAAGGTCCGCGCGCTGCGGGTGTTCGGCGACGCCGATGGGCGGATGAACGAACCGCTGGGCGATCGCGAGCTGCTCTGCGTCAGCCAGTTCACGCTGTACGGCGACGTCCGCCGCGGCAACCGGCCCAGCTACGTGGCCGCCGCCGCACCGGCGGTCGCCGAGCCGCTGTATGAGCACTTCTGCGAGCTGACCGGCGCCCGGCGCGGCGTGTTCGGCGCGATGATGTCGGTGGCGCTCGTCAACGACGGGCCGGTGACGCTGATGATCGACAGCCGGTGACGCCGGCACGCTCGCCGGCTCGGCGGCCGGTCAGCTCGCGGCCGGGGCGGCCAGCCCGGCCCGCGTGAACAGCTCGCGCTCGTTGGTGATCACGCCGGTGACGCCGAGACGGTCGAGCGTCACCAACCGCTGCGGATCGTCGACCGTCCACACGTACAGCTCGGCGCCCAGCGAGGTGACCGCCGCCACGAGCTGCGGCGTGATCACGCCCCAGTGGGCCATGATCGCGTCGGCCAACCCGGAGCGCAGCGCCTCGGCGCAGCGACCGGGCAGGACACGTCGCAGGTAGGCCAGCATCACATAGGCCGCGGGCCGCGTCATCGGATGGGCGAGGTAGTTGCGCCGCGCCTTGGGGACCGACAGGCCGAGCCGCAGGCCGGGCGCAGCGACGCGCAGGCGGCGCAGGCTGTCGGGCTCCATCGTGGAGACGAGCGTGCGCGAGATCAGCCCGAGCGAGCCGACGACCTCGACGACGGCGTCCTCGTAGCCGGTCCCCTTGACGTCGACGTCGATCTCGACGTGGTCGGGCAGCAGGTCGCGCAACGCCCGCAGCGCATCGACGAAGCGGATCGGGTTGGGATGGGCGAGGTCTGCGGGATCGTGGGCGACGACGAGCTCGCCGCCGTCGGCGAGCACGTCGAGCTCGACCATGTCCCAGCTCGCGCCGGCCAGGCGCCCTTGCAGCCCTTCCAGGCTCGAGCCCGCGCGGATGATGCTGTGGCCGATGCGCCGGCAGGGAGCGCCGCGGTCCGGCGTCCGGTCGGGGCTCGGCGTGCCGGCGAGTCGGCGAGGGCGGCGCATCCCCGACATGTTGGCGAACGTCACCGGACGGTGACGCGCTGCACCGGATGTGTGTCGATTCAGGGGCGCGCGGCCAACCGCGGCCGTGGCGGCTCTACGGTCGCGCCGTGCCCCAGCCCACCCTCACCTATCGCCGCGCGGTCCGCCTGCTCGCCCGTCACGGTTACACGATGACCAAGGGCGGCCGCCACGGCGCCAAGATGGTCAAGCCGGGGGTGGCGCCGATCATCCTGCCGCGCCATGGGAGCCGGGAGTACGGCACGGGGCTGACACACTCAATCCTCACCCGCGCGGGTCTGAAATCGATGGAGGATCAGGCATGGAGCTCACGGTCGTCGTCACTGAGGAGCCCGAGGGATTCTGGTCGGAGGTCGCCGAGCTCCCGGGATGCTTCGCGTCAGGCCGAACGCTAGTCGAGCTGCGTGAGGCGCTGGCCGAGGCCGTCGGCCTGTACCTGTGGGACGTTCCCGGCCGCTGCGATGGCGGCCCGCCGGCGGTCGGGGAGTCGACGATCCGGGTCACCCCTCCGTGAGGGACTACTACGAGGAGCTGTGGGAGCGGCTGCCCGCCGACCTGCGGCCCCCCGACCTCGCGTTGCGGCGGTCGTTCGCGCTGGCCAACGTGCGGGCCGGCGACCGCGTGCTCGACCTCGGCTGCGGTGCGGGTGAGCTGACCGCCGCGCTGGCCGGAGCGGGCGCCGAGGTGCTCGGGGTCGACGTGGCCGAGGCCGCGCTGCGACGCGCGCGCGGCGCGCACCCGCAGCTGCGCTTCGCCCGGGCGCCGATCGACGGCCCGCTCCCGATCGACGACGGGTCCTTCGACGTCGTCTGGTCCAGCGAGGTGATCGAGCACGTCGCCGACACCGCCCGCTGGCTGTCGGAGGTCCGGCGCGTCCTGACGCGCGCCGGCCGGCTGCTGCTCACCACTCCCAGCCACGGGCGCGTGCGCCTGGCGGTGGGAGGGATCGAGCGCTACTCCGAGCCGCTCGGCGACCATCTGCACCTCTACTGCGCCGGGTCGCTGCGCCGGCTGCTGGCGGACTTCGACTTCGCCGAGGTCGAGGTCCGGTCCGCCGGCGGGCCGCCGCTGTACCGCCGCGTGCTGACCGCGCGGGCGGTGCGGGCGTAGCTTCCGGGCTCGTGCGGCGGCGGACCGGAGGTCGGCCTTGCTGGCGATCAGGATGGACCTCGGAAAGAATGCGGGGGTGTCGGGGACGGCGTCGAGCGCGAGCACCCTGGCCATCTCGAAGGCCGCGTCCCGGTGATCGCCGGCCGCGAAGTCATAGGCGCCCAGCTGATACCAGGTGGCGGGGTTGACCGGCTGCACGCGGGTGGCCATGACGAGCTCGTGCCGGGCGGCGGCCGGGTCGCCGACGTGCTGGTAGAGCCCCGACAGGACGAACAGCGGCTCGTAGGACAGCGGGTCGCTGTGCGCGGCGGCGCGCGCGTCGGCGAACGCCTGGGGGTTGCTGTTGGCGTTCTCGGCCGCGGCGAGCTCCTGGACGGAGCGCATGGGCTGCCAGAGGACGAAGGCCGCGCCCAGGGCGACCGCGACGAGGGCGGTGAGGATCGCGCCGGCGCCCGGGCGCTCGCGCAGCGTCACGCGCCCGCGACGGACGCCGACCGGTGCGCCCAGCGGGCCGCGGCCGGCCAGCCACCCCGCGCACAGCAGGACGGGGATGCTGACGCCGGGGAAGTACCACGTCCAGTCCAGCAGCGACTGCACTCCGAACCCGAGCACGATCGCCGACATCGCCGCCAGGCCGTGGCGCTCGGCCGCGGCGCCGACGTGGAGGGAGGCCCACGGCGTGCGCGGCGTCAGCGAGCGCCACGCCGCCACGCACCACGCGCCCAGCAGGGCGAGCGTGAGCGCGATGCCGATCAGGCCGAGGTCGGCGAACGTCTGCATCAGGTAGCTATGGGCCTGGTCGCTCTTCAGGCCGCTGGTCGCGTAGCGCAGGCGGGCGACGCCGTAGCCGAGCTCGCCGGCTCCGGCCAGGAGCGCGTGCTCGCCGACCTGCAGCGCTTGATGCCAGTACAGCGGACGGCTCGAGCCCAGTTGGGTGAACCGGCCGGAGGTGTCCTTGACCGTCGCCTTGGGGTTGGTGAGCGAGCTCCAGGCGTGTGAGATCTCCCCGGTCAGCCCGCGCTGGGACACGGCGACGGCGCCGACGCCGGCCACCGCCGCCAGCGCGACGAGCGCGATCAGTGCGATCCCGATCCGACGCCGCAGCGCGGCGGGAAGCGTCCGGCGGTCGATCGCGGGGATGAACGCGAAGCCGGCCGCCGTCGCCCCGGCCAGCGACGCCACCACGACGACGCCGAACGTGTGCCCGGCGCTGTCCTGGCCGGGCAGTTGGACGTAGTCGGAGGCGAGCGCATTGTGCCCGAGCATCCAGGCGATGATCGGCAGGGCCCCGATCCCACCGGCGGCGAGCACCAGCAGCGAGCGCAATCGAAGCGGGACGAACGCGATCCAGCAGCCGATCGCCAGCACCGCGGCCAGTAGCGCCGAGCGCGAGTAGGACAGCACGACGACGCTGGTCATCAGCGTCAGGGCGGGCACCGACAGCGCCCGCCCGACGCGGCCACCGTCCTGGCGCACGCCGGACCACAGCGCGGCCGGCAGGCCGAGCGCCGCGCACGCGCCGAGCGCGTTCCAATAGCCGAACGGCGCCAGCAGCCGGCCGTAGGTGTTCGACGGCGCCAGCGAGACGGGGAACACCTTGACCAGCAGCGACCAGGCGCAGATCACGGCGACGGCGGCGGCGATCGCGCCGACCAGCGAGGGCCAGGAGCGCGGGGCCAGACGGGCGAGCGCGGCCGCTCCGGCGAACGCAGCGAGGTAGAAGAGCAACTGGTCGGCGCCGAACCATGACCAGTCGGGCTGCACCGACCAGGTGATCGACAGCGCCGCGAAGGCGGTCAGCGCGGCGAACAGCCCGATCGTCGCCGCTCCCCACGCCGGCGCGCGGGCGCCGATCAGCACGACGGCGCCGCAGGCGCCCAGGCCCATGACCGCGACGGCGATCTCGGTCCAGGTGTTGGCCGCCGTGACCTGCTGATCGGCGCTGGCGCTGGTGAGAAACGCGACGGCGACGAGCGCGGCCCCGAGCGCACCGGTCCTCGAGGCCGTCAACGGCCGGCGCGCCATCGCCGACCCTACCGCGCCCTGCGCGCGATCAGCATCAACGTGTGCCCGACGGCGGCGCAGCGCGGCCGCGACCCGAGCGCGTCAAGCGGAGCGAGGGCCGCCGCGAGCGCAGGCGGCAGCCGTCGCCAGCCGTAGGTGACCGCGTGCAGCTCGGGCACGAGCCCGGCGCGACGGGCCTCCGCGCACAGCCGGCGCGGCGACAGCGGGACGTCGTCGGGCGTGCCGTGCAGCGCGGTCGCCAGGCCCGTCCGGTTGGCGAGCGCGAGCCCGGCGCCGACCGGGTGCCACAGCCCAGGTTCGATCGCGACCAGCGCGCCGCCGGGCGCCAGCGCCGCCGCCGCCTCCGCGAAGCACGGCGCGAGCGGGCCCTGGAAGGCGATGTGATGGAGCACGAGCCGGTACAAGACGACGTCGAAGGCGCGCGGCGGGAGATCCAGGCGACCGGCCAGGCCGACCCGGGCCTCGTCGGCGCGGCCGCTCTCCAGCACCCCCGCGACGCGGGCGGGGTCGGCATCGACGGCGACGATCCGGAAGGCGGGCGCCGGGAACAGGTGCCGCCCGGGGTGCCAGCCGCAGCCCACCGACAGGACGTCGCCCCCGGCCAGGCCGAGGCGGCGGTCGACCAGCGCGCGCTCGCGCGCCTCCATCCGGCGGTAGGACGCCTCCAGCGTGCAGCGCCGGGTTCGGCGGTCGAGCAGGTTGTCGGGGTCATAGGGCTCCGACGCCTCAGCCATCGAGCACCTCGCGATAGGCGGCGACGGTCTGCTCCCCGCAGCGCTTCCACGTGAACGCCCTCGAGACGGTCTCGCGCGCGGCGGCGCCGAGCTGCGCCCGCCGCGCCGGGTCGCCGAGCAGAGCGTCGATGACCGCGGCCAGGCCGGCCGTGTCGCCGGGGGCCACCAGCGAGATCCCGTCCCCGGCGGCGGCGATCTCCTCGGGCCCGTCCTCGCCCGCGCAGCCGATCGCCGGCACCCCGGCGGCCATCGCCTCGACGTAGCTGACGCCGAACGCCTCCGACACGCTCGGCATCACGTACAGCGTCGCGATCCGCGCGGCGGCGACCGCCTCGTCGTGGGGCAGGCGCCCGAGGAAGCTCACGCGATCGCTCATTCCCCGGGCCGCAGCGAGCGCGCGCAGCGCCGGCTCCTCGGGCCCGCCGCCGATCACGACGTAGCGCAGGTCGGGCCGGCGATCGCGCAGGAGCGCGAGCGCCTCGATCACGTCGCCGTGGCGTTTGCGGGCGATCAGGTTGCCGACGGTGGCCAGCGTCGGCCGCGCCGGTGCCGGCGTGCGTGCGGGCGGGAGGTCTGACCCGAGATGGACCACCCGGGTGCGCCGTGCCCCGTGGCGCTCCGAGCGCCGGGCGGTGCCGGCGCTGTTGGCGAGCACCAGCCGCGCGTGGCTCAGCGTCGCCCGGACCGTGGCCGAGCCGGCATGTGCGCCGTGCACGTCGCCGCCGTGGACCGAGACGACGAGCGGCGTGCCGGGCGCGGCCCGGCGTAGCGCGTCGCCGGCCGGAACGGCGTAATGGGCGTGGACGAGGTCGAACGGGAACCCGGCGCGGATGCGCGGCAGCGCCTGCCGCAGGCGGGGCGCGGCCCACGCCCCCCAGCGGGCGTAGCTCCAGGGCCGGGGCGGAGACAGATAGCGCAGGTAGTCGATGCGCACCCCCTCGGCCGTCGCGCTGGCCGGCTGCCCCAGCGCCTCGGCGATCGCCGCCACGCGCAGCGCGCGGACGTCGGCCAGCGCCGGCAGCGGCCGGTGCAGCACGAGGACCCGCACGTCGGCGCCCGCCTCGCGGGCGGCGATCGTCTGGCGGTGCGCCCAGATCCCCGACGTCGGGTCGGCCCGGCGCGGGTAGTACTCCGCGATCACGAGGACCCGCACCGCCGCTCAGGTCCAGGTCCGATGGGTGGCGAGCGTGCGCTGGGACTCCGCGGCCGGGATGTACGGCCGGCCGGCGAGGAAGCGTCTGCCCTCCGCGATCGCCTCGTCGCGGCTGTAGGCGGCGGCGATCCGGCGCAGGCCGTGGCGCACGGCGGTGGCGTCGACGATGCCGATCGGCCAGTCGTGCTGCTGGGCCAGGGCGGCCCAGTGCGCGTCGAGGCCCCAGCCGGCGCGCAGCTCGGGGAACGGCAGCAGCACGTCGAAGGTGCTGCGATGGAAGGCGACCACGGGCCCGATCTCGACGTACGCCGTCTCGCGCACGAGGCTTCCCGGCCGCCGCCGGGTGATCTCCCAGGCCGCGTGCGAGCGCGCGCGGTGCGCCGGCTGAGCGAGCCGCAGCCCGAACCGCTCGACGAGGAACAGGAACACGTCGAGGAAGCCGCGCGGCAGCGCGACGTCGTCGTCGACGACGATCAGCCAGTCGTGGCCGGCGGCCGGCGTTCGCTCCAGCAGCCGGTTGAGGTTCTGAAACTTCCCCCGCCCGGCGACCGCGGCGCGCAGGAAACGGACGTCGTGGCGGGAGCGCAGCAGCTCCGCTTCGGCCGCCGCGATCAGGTTGGGCTCCCCGACGCGCTCCACGCCGAGCGCGAGCACGCGGCGGCGCGGCGCCGCTCGGGCCGCCCGGCGCAGCCGCCGGTGCTGCGCGCGGGCGAGCCGCTGCGCGTCGTCGAGCGCGTCGGCCGCCAGCGCCCGGCTGGTGGCGCGGATGCCGACGACCTGGCCGCTGTCGCCCGAGAGGAAGTCGGCGGCCGGATCGGGATCGCTCACGACCGGTGCTCGGTCAGCGCCTCGCGCAGGCTGCCCGCGCTGCGCGCGCCCATCACGATGCCGTAGCCGCAGCGCCGCACGACGGTGTGCCACGTGCAGCCGGCCAGCACCCGTGACTCCCGCAGGATCGCCCGCGCCTTGCCGACCCGAACGTCGTGGCGCCGCGCCTCGCGGCCCTGTCCGTAGGCGGCGCGGGCGAGCACGAGCAGCCGCGAATCCTCGGCGGTGCGGCGGTGATCGAGCCCGGCGGCGGCCAGGTAGCGGATCCGGCCGCCCGCGGCTCGCCAGCGCAGCTCCCAGTCCTCCTCGTCGCCGCGACCGCGCAGCCGCTCGTCGAACAGGCCGATCCGGTCAAACGCGCTGCGGCGCATCGCCATGTTGGCGCCCCACACGAACGGGACATCGCAGTCCTCGGGCCCGGCGTCGAGCGTGGTGATCGGCGGCGGCTCGTGACCACAGCCGCGCGGCCCGCCCTCCAGCACGGCGCGAATCGGCCCGCCGAAGACCTCGAGCTCGGGGTGGGCGGCCATCCCCGCCAGCAGCGCGTCCAGCCAGCCGGCCGGCGCCCGCACGTCCTGATCGATGAACACCAGCAGATCACTGCGGGCGGTCTTGATCCCGGCGTTGCGCCCGCAGTTGAGCCCGCGCTGGTGGCGAAAGCTGATCAGCTGGGCGCCGTGGCGATCGGCGACCTCGGTGGTGGCGAGATCCGGCCCGTCGCAGACGACGATCACCTCCGCCCCCACGGCGGCGGCCTGCGGCATCACCGTCGCCAGCGTCACGTCCAGATAACGCGCGGCGGTCAGAGTGGGGACGATGATCGAGGCGATCGGCGTGTCGGGCACGGTCGGCATGGTGGCAGGGCCGGGGCCCCGCGCAGCCGGCTACGGGGAGCCGACGGCGCGTCGGTGGCGAGCCAGCTGGCGGGCGAACGCCAGCACGAAGCGCGGGTTGTACCGGGTGTAGCGCCGCCACAGCCGGCGCGGCTCGTGGGCGAGCCGGTAGGCCCATTCCAGTCCGGCGTCCTGGATCCAGTTGGGCGCCTGCGGGACGAGTCCGGCGTGGAAGTCGAAGGCCGCGCCGACCCCGATCAGCACCGGGGCGTCGAGCGCCGGGCGCATCTGCGCCATCCACTTCTCCTGCTTGGGAACCCCGATTCCGACCCACACGACATCGGCGCGCGACGCGTTGATCTCGGCGACCACGGCGTCACGCTCCTCGCCGGTGAGCGGACGGTGCGGCGGCGAGAACCCGCCGACGATCTTGACGCCGGGGTAGCGCTGGCGCAGGTTGAGGGCCAGCTGCACGAGCGCCCCCTGGTTGCGACCGCCGTACAGGTACAGCCGCTGGCCGTTGCCGGCGGCGCGGGCGCAGGCTCGCGTCATCAGCTCGGGCCCGTAGACGCGGGCGTTGAGCGAATATCCGAGCAGGTTCAGCGCCCACACCAGCGGCTGACCGTCGGGGACGTTGACCGACGATCCCAGCAGCGCCGCGCGCAGCGCCGGGTCCTCGGCCGAGGCCATCAGCGAATGGACGTTGGCCACGCACACGTAGCCGCGCCGCCGGGCCGCGACCGCCGCATCGATCCAGTCAAGCGCGCGCTCGTAATCGGTCAGGGCGAGCGGAACGCCGACGACCTCCACGGAGGGCAGAGCCGCGACCGAAGTGTCGTGGGGCGCAAACGAGCCTTCGGGGCGCATCGACGTCTTCGCGTCTCCTATGGTCGGGGTTCGCCCGGGCAACATCATCCCCAGCAACGAGGTTTCCGCCCGGAAGTTACTCAGTTGTGGCGCGCATTGAGATCCGAGGCAACGAAAGTTGCAATGCGCACGTGGCCGTGGCACGCGGCCGTCACCCGCCGCCGGGGTGATCCGGTCGCTCGTCGGCTGAGCCGGCGTCCGCCACGGCGAGCGCGGCGATCCCGAACGTTCCCGCCAGCGCCGCGGCCAGCACCCAGAACGTCCAGCTGCCCACCCAATCGGGACGCCACAGCGATGCCCGCGAGAACGCCGTCGGCAGCGAGCCCAGGAGCGATTGAGGGGCGCTGAGCAGGACGAGCGAGAACTCGTTGCCGCGGGCCACCTTCCCGGTCATCACCACATCGGGTGACGTCGCCGCAGAGCCCGCCGCCGAGAAGGTGCCGGTGTCCCCCCGCAGGCAGATCCGCACAGGCCGCCCGCCGCGCACGGGCCGATCGAGACGGGCCTCGTACTCGTTTTCCACGGCCGGGACGGCGAGCGCGCCGGAGGCCAGAATGGCGCCGTCGGCGGCGTCCTGCACCTCGACGGTGATCCTCGCTCCGCCCGCCGTCGAGGCGCCCCACAGGCCGACGCCGGCCGCGGCGGTCTGGCTCGTCACGGGCCCCTCGCAGACCTGTGCGCCGGGACCGACGAGCGCGACCGGGTCCTGGTTGGGGGCATCGAGGGCGTAGGTGCGCACCGCGATCCCCCCCGCGCCGGCGAGCGCCAGGACCGCGAGCACGACGACCGCGATCCCGGCTCCCGCGAGCAGGTGCCGCCGTCGCGCGCTCACAGGTAGTACGCCTGGACGACGGTGGCCAGCGACACGGCCTGGAAGGCCAGTAGCCCGACGACGGTGAGCGAGCATGCCGCCACGCGCGCCCGCGCCGGGACGCGGCTCACCACCAGTCCGACCGCCAGGCCGAGCAGCCCGACGACCGGCAGCAGGTAGCGGCCCTGCACGAACTGGCCCCCGCCGGAGATGAGCGCACGGTACTCCGTGATGTGCAGCAGCCCGAGCAGGCCGATCAGCGCGAGCGCGAAGAAGGCCAGCAGCGCGAGGCTGCGGCGCTCGCGCAGCCGGCTGAGCAGGGCCAGCGCGACGATGGCGAGCGCGGCCGCGGCGCTCGCGGCGGCGGGGTACATCCACGGCGGCAGATAGACGTCGAGCCAGCCGAACACCCCGGTGAACTGGTGGACCCAGATGTCGTAGACGGGTAACTCGGGCGTGGTGCGAAACGGGATCAGAAACGGCAGGCGCGGGAAGTAGAACTGCCACAGGTAGCTGAGGAACTGGCGTACGTTGAACGGGTGCGCGGCCGACGTGGCGATCGTGTTGACCGCCGAACGTCCGAGGGCGCGGGTCAGCGCCAGCCAGCCCACCACCGGGACCACGAGGGCCAGAGCCGGCGCCGCGATCCGCCTCAGGGCGGGTCCGCGCTCGGACGGCGCCCGGCGGCGCCACCCGATCACGAGCGCCAGGAGCACCGCCGGGACGAGCGCGTAGGAGGTCGCCTTGGTGAGGATGGCCGCCGCGGTCATCGCGCACAGCGCCACCGCGTCGCGCGCCGGCGCCCGGCGGTTGATCACGCGCGCGCCGAGCCACAGGGTCCACGTCCAGGTCGGCATCAGGAGGGCATCCGGGTTGACCGCGGTCGACATGAAGGTCGCCATCGGCCACAGCCCGGCGACGGCCGCGCAGGCCAGCTGCGCGAGCCGCCGGCGGCCGAAGGTCTCACCGGCCAGCAGCCAAGCTCCGATCGTCGTCAGGACGAGCAGCAGGACACCGGCGATCCGGATCGCGAACAGCTGCCCGAACGTGGTGCCCCCGCGATCGATCAGGTAGGCGAGGGCACCGTAGAGGTAGTAGAGCGGGGGGTTCTGGTCGGCGCTGCTCGCGCCGCCGCCATCGGTCCTGGACGGCGGGTCGCTGCCGTGCTCCCGCGCGAGGTAGGCGCCCTCGTCGGCCCGGCTCCAGTCCGGCGGCGCGGGGCCGGGCCAGAATGCGCCGCGGCTGGCGCCGACGGAGGCGTCGGCGAAGCCCTGGTCGCTCGACTCTCCTGGCCGGTCCGCCGCTCCCGGAAGCCGGAGGTTCTCGGCGAGGCTCTGGACGTAGGCGAAGTGCGCAGGCTCGTCGGGCGACTGCCATGG
>JBELAG010000129.1:0-36781 GCA_049509055.1 Solirubrobacteraceae bacterium | reverse complement strand
CACCCACGGCACGGTGTCGTTGACACCGGTGAATGTGATGTCTGACTCGATTCCGTTGCGCGTCGGGTCGACGTTGAGCGACGGGTCCAGCTGACCGGCCCCGGCTCCGGTCACGCGGTCGACGCCGATCTGCTGGAAACAGAAGTTCCCGACGCTGTTGCCGGCCGTCGACGCCGGAGGCTTCGTGGCGCCCGGGCAGGCGCCGCCCGGCCCGGCTGCGGCGACCGCGTGGGAGACGAAGATCTGCGGTGTCCCCGACTCCGGCGTCCCCGCCCCCGTGACGCCGTCGAACTCCTGCCAGGCGATCCACGGCACCGGGTTGGCGCCCGCGGTCGTGCTGCCACCGATCAGCGCCGGATCGGCCGCGTCGCGGTTGGCGTTGACGTTGAGCGAGCCAACCCCCGCTCCGCGGTTCTGCCCCTCGTGCACCCACTGGCCGCCGTTCTTTGCCGGGGCGGGCTGAGCGATGAAACGGCTGGCGAAGATCTGTGTCGCGCTCAGCACCGTGCTGGGCTCAGCCCACGCCACCCACGGCACGCTGCGGTTCGCGCCGGTGAAGTCGATCGACGGCGCGGTCGCGTCCTGGGAGGGATCCTCGTTGAGCGACTCAGGGAAACCCTCGGTCTGCCATTGGCCGGCCTTGAACGCGCGGACCACGATCTGCGCCGAGCCGTCGGCCTCCGCTTGCGCGAACGCCGCCCACGGTACCCGCGTCACTCCGGCGCATCGTCGGGGGACCCAATAAGAGGTCTCATGCATCCCATCCACATCCGCACCCACGATCGCGCCGCGCGGAACGTCCGTCCTCGCGGGCCCAGCCATCGCCTTTGGCAGGGCAGTGGTCATCAGACCCGGCTGCGAGCGGCCGGCGCCGCCGTGCTGGCAGCTTTGGCGGCCGGCGCGATGGCCTCCCCGGCGTGGGCGTCAGCAGCGCCCGCCTGGGAGTGCGTGCCGACCACGGCCGGCCAGGCCGTGACCTCCGGCGGAGCCGGGGGCACGCCGTCGTGCTCATCGGGAGTTCCGGTCCTCGCGCCGTCATACGTGGCGGCCGGGGTCGATGGCAAGGCCACGGTGCAGTTCTCCGGAGTCAACGTGCAGATCATCGACGGCTCCGGGTCGACCTCGACGGTGAACGGCACCGGCAACCTCGTGCTCGGATACGACGATACCCTCGGCACCCAGACCGGGTCGCACGATCTCATCCTGGGCGAGAATCAGTCCTACACCAGCTATGGCGAGATCGTCGGTGGCTACGACCGACGCGACCGGCGCCTACTCCAGCGTGTTCGGGACTGGTAACACCGCCTCCGGTCTGGAGTCATCAGTCGTCGGTGGCACCGGCAACACCGCCTCCGACACTGCGGCTGCCATCCTCGGCGGCGCCGGCAACCAAGCGACCAACCTTTTCGCTTCAGTCGCTGGTGGTCCAGATCAACCAGGCCACCGGCGAGTTGTCCTCGATCGCCGGCGGCTACGGATCCAAGGCCTCCGGCCCCGCGGCCTCGATCCTGGGCGGGCTGCTCAACAACGCGAAGGCACCGAGTCCACCGTCGACGGCGGCAACGAGAACACGGCCCAGGGCAACTGGACTGCGATCCTGGGCGGCAGCAAGAACACCGTCAGCGCACCGCAGTGCGCGACCTTCCCCGCCACCAACCAGAGCTGCTGACTCGTCTAGAGCCGCTCTGTACACAGACGGCAAAGCCCGCGGCCCCAGGAAAACGTGGCGCCGCGGGCCTCGTGCCGCCATCACACCCGCGGGCGAACGCCAGCATCGACCCTCGGGCGCCAGCGCCAGCTGGCCTCGCGCGCCCGACGGCCTCCACAACGCGCTCCAAGCTCGAAACCAAGACCGGCGAGATCGCCAAGACTGACTGCACCGGTGCGATGCCTTCGGCGCGGGCCATGATCGGCGACTGGCAGCGGATCTCCGAGGCGTATTCCCCGACGGCGCCAACCGGGGCGAACGCTGTAGCCGATGTGCCCGCCGACGGCGGCCAGGTGGTTGTTGAGCCCGTGCCGAATCGAACTGCGGCCGACGATCGCACCGTCGACGTCAGCCACGAGAAAGGTGCCCGGCACCCGGTCGGCGGGCAACTGGGCGCCGGGCCGGCGGTCGCGCAGCCCGCCGGGTACGCGGCCCAGTCCTCCTGCGGATTCCAGTCAAGCAGGAACTCGAATAACTCCGAGGCCAACTCGGCGTGTGTTGAGCGCCGCGCGCGTCGGCCTCCTTGTTACCGATGAGGGGACGCAGGAGGCGCATCGCTCGGAGTATGTCGAGATCCCCGGCAGCGTCCACAGCAGGGCGCCCGATGCCTTCGCGCCGCGGGGTCGCAAGGCCAGATTCCCGCGTCCGGCACCAGCAGCTCCGAGGCTCAGCCACCCGGATCTGGTGGCCCGGCTGCGTCGAGCGCTGGGTGGCTACAGATGAGCAGACAGATCTCGGGGGTTCTGAGCTAAGCGGTGTCGGCCACGCGTCCTTCAAGGCGCGCCCGAGCCGACCGGCCGGACCGGCGTGGGCGAAGACGCTGGCGGTCGTCCGCAGCGACGCCGGCATTCGACCGGCGCCATTCCTACGCCGATCCACTTGCGCCGCCCTGGGGACGGGTGGGGTCAAGGCGACAGGCGCCGGCTGCCGGGCAAATGGCTCGCCGTTCTACATCGCGCCCACGGCAGACTGATTGGCGGCGGTGTGCGCGGTCAGCCGGCTCGCGATCGGAGCCCGTCGGCGACACGGCGTCGGCGGCCGCGTCCCGGCTGGGAGCAGACGCGCTGGCCGCAGCGAGAGCCGTGCTGGCGACCTGCGACGACGCGAAACCAAGCATCTGTTCAAATGATCGAGCGCGCCGGGGGCGTCCTTGATGACGTCGGGGTCAGCGACGACGGACGCCGCGAGGTCCGGTACTGGATAACCTGACCGCTCAGCTGCTGCGCCGATAGGGGAGCAACGCGGTAATGCCGGAGTGGGCCCCTCACAGCGCCGACCCTCCTCGTCGCCAGGCCCGCTACGCACCTATGCAGAACGAGCGTCGTACCCATGCACGGCGTTCTTCGAAGCGGCTGTACTCGTGGTCGCCGACATGGTGGAGAGCACCGATCTCGCGAGGGCAGACTCCTGGACGATGAGGATCCCGCGCGGTCTTCTGGGATGCGCGAGTTTGGCGAATACCAGGTGCCCGACCGCCCTCGGCCACCGACCTCCTTCCGCTGTCCACGCGGTTCTCCCATCGCGTGCCGGCGGTGATGGGTGGTGCTCCGCGTCGGCATCGGGTGGGCTCACTGTGCGCTCGATCGTTCGGGTGCTGGGGGTATGAGCGCGCCGACTTCCGTGGGGCGGTAGGGGTCGGTTATGTCGAAGACGCGTACGCTGGCGTTCTGGTAGGTCGCGAAGATCCAGGTGTGCTTGATGCGTCAGCGAGTTCATCGCCGGTCGCCTCGTCTGCCACGACCTGGAGACCCCGCGCGGTCAGGGGTAGAAAGGTGTGCGTGCCGCCGCCGTGGGGGCGACCAGTTCCGGTGGACGATCAGGCGCGGGCGCGCGGTCGGAGATGTCGAGGAGCGTCAGTCCTCCGTCTCGCCAGGAGGCGTAGGCGGTATCTCCGGAGATGATCGCGTGGTGCAGCGCGTAGCGCCAACGCTTGGCGTCCCGCGTCGGCTGCTCGCCACCGGCGGTGTGCATGCCGAGCAGCCGGAAGCGCCCAACCTCGACCGGGTTGGCGGCGGGTCGGCCAGGTCAATCGTCAGCAGTACGTAGTCGGTGTAGCCATCGAGCAGTGGGGAGACATACGCCCAGCGTCCCCCTGGGTACCACTTGCGGTGTACCCCCACTCCCTCGACCGGAAGGAAGCCGATTCGTCGTGGCGCGCCGTGGCGCGAAATGTCGTAGACCGCCGGGCCCGCGGACCAGCTGCGTCGCGGGCTGGCCAGTTTGCTACCGAGCGAGCCGCCATAGTACTCGGACTCGTCGCGGAACTGCGCCACACAGGTCCCTGGCGTGGCCGACCAGCAGGAGGTCATCCGCGGTTTGCAGGTGGATGTTCCAGGTGTTCGTGGGCGCCGCCTCGAAATGCGTGGCGCGGACGTTGCGCGGGTCGCTGACGTCGAGGACCGAGAGCCCACCGGAGTAGAGGTGGCCGATGTAGGCATGATCGCGGTAGACCACCATCTGCGTGGCGTCGGGTCGACCGCCCTGGTCGGAGCGCCCGACCAGGCGCATTGCGTGTGCGTGGTCGGGCGTCGGCAGCGCGGCCGCTTTGGATGTGATGCCGGGCGAGCTCAACAGGCGATCGCGGCGCCGAAGGGAATCGCGAAGAAGTTCGGAGGAACTTCGGTCAATGTGTCCATGCCGAGCGCTCCGTGAATTGGTGCGGAGTCGTCGTCAACCCATGTTCGTCAACTCATGTCGCTCAGGGGAGCATCCCGGGCGGTCCGAGGATCTCGATCCCGTATGCGCCGGCGGCCTGGGCGAGAGCCTGTGGATCGGCGGGGCGTCCCTGCGGGGGGAGCTCCGCGGCCGGGGCCGGCGCCGCTGTCTGGAGGAGAAACTGTTCGAATCCGGCCGGTGAGTTGATGATCAGCCAGCGGGCGCGATCAGAATCGACGCGGTAGGTGTGGGGTATGTTGCGTGATGCGAGGACGGCTTGACCAGCGCCTACTGATACTTCGTGATCGCCGTAGAAGACGGTCACTTCGCCGGCGATGACGTAGAACGTCTCGTCGTCGCGGTGGTGAACGTGCAGCGGTGGCATGTTCCCGCGCGCTCCGACGAGCTCGCCAAGGCTGAAGGACTCCCCGCTCTCATCGCCGGCGACGTGAACGTAGGCGAGGTTGTCCAAAAACCAGAGCGGCGGGGCGCTGGGCGCGGTTGTCGCTGTAGACATGTCGAACTCCTTTGCTAGGGACGCCGCCAGTGACAGCGGCGGCGGCGTTGATGGATATGCCAGGCTCGCTTGCAAGGTCGTCAACCATCGGCCTGAGCCCGTTCGAGCGCCAGCTCGGCGTCTGACCGTGCAGCGGCGCGACCGATGTCAGCCCGAAGGACGTCGGGGTCGGCCGCCTCGGCGCGGCGTCGCGGCAGCCCGCGGAGGGTCACGACGAAGGTCGCTGCCATCACCGCGGCCATGATGTAGAGCACGGTTTGGGTCGAGTGCGCGAAGGCGAGCTGCACATCGTGGACGAGGGCGTGCGGTTGATGGGAGCTGGAGTGCGGGCCTGCGGCTGACCCGAGCGATGTGGCGAGGCGGTGGGCTACGGATCTCGGCACCCCGGCTCTTGCCAGTGACCGCGTGATGTTGGCGGCGTTTCGGCTCACGAGAACGGCGCCCAGGATGGCAAGGCCGAGGCTCGCGCCGAAGTTGCGGGCGGTCTGGGTGATTCCGGTGACCTCGCTGTAGCTGGTGCTCGGTGCCCGGTTGACCGCGTCGGTGCTGGCGGGTGTGAGCATCAAGCCGATCCCTCCGCCGGCGATCATCACGTACACCCACTGCGAGCTCAGCGACAGGCGGGTCAGCCTCCCGGCGAGCAAGTAGAACCCGACCGCGGCGAGCGCGCTTCCGCAAACCACCGCGGGTCTCGCCCCACGCCGATCGAGGATTCGTCCCCCGATCTGGGACATGATCACGTACCCAAGGAAGAAGAACAGGATGTAGAGCCCGGCCTTCGTCGCGGATTCGCCGAGCGAAACCTGGGCGTAGATGCTCGCGAAGAAGAAGAACGGGACAAACGCGACCGACATCAGCCCGAGCGCGACCGTCTCGGTCGCGAAGCCGCGGTCGCGGAAGATCTGCAAGCGCAGCAACGGTTCCGGCGCGCGCAGCTCCCACGCGACGAACGCGACCATCAGCAGCAGTCCGACGATGATGCACGCCCACGTTGTGGCGCTCGTCCAGCCCCAGACGCTCGACTGCTCGAGGCCGAGCACGATCAGGCCCATCGCTCCGGTGATCAGCACCGCACCGCGATAGTCCAGCTTCGCCGGTTGCGTCTCGGTCTCGCCGCAGGCTCGCCAGATCAGGACCAGGGCGACGATCGCGACCGGGATGTTGATCCAGAAAATGGATCGCCATGTCCATTGCGTGAGGTAGCCGCCCGCGATCGGCCCGATCGCGGTCAACCCACCCGAGATCCCGAAGAAGATCGCCATCGCCTTCCCACGCTCGCGCAACGGGAACGAGGCCACCACGATCCCGACCGCCGCCGGAAACATCACGGCTGCGGCCGCACCCTGGATCACGCGGAAGGTGATGATCCACGCCTGCGCCACGCTGCCCTTCGGGGTGAAACCGCACAGCGCAGACGCCGCTGCGAATCCGATCACTCCGATCACGACCATTCGCCGCCGGCCGAGAACGTCGCCGAGCTTGCCCCCGAACGCGAACAGCGCCGAGAGCGACAACAGATAGCCGTTGATGACCCACTGCGACCCCGTCACCGAGAGCGTCAGCTCCTTCTGGATGCTCGGGATCGCAATCGCCACGATCGTCTGATCGATGAACGTCATCGCGACCGCGAACACCATCGCGGCGAGCACTAGGTTCTTGTTCGTCGCTTCGGTCATGCGGTGACGCTCCCGTTTTAGCTTGGCTTCCCCGAGCTGCTAATCGCGGGGCCAATTCTCGGAGCGGCGTGACCAGCGGTCTAGCGTCAAATGACTACTTGGCTCCGACGCTGAAGGCTGTGCGCCGCGACGCGCCGCCACTGACATGAGTGTGGACATCCCCGGACGGGCCGTCGGGCTCCAACACGGGTGCCGCGTCTCGCGCGGTCAGGAGGAACTGTGCGGTGTCCTGCCGTGCACGGTCCAGCTGGCCGTCGTTGTCTATTCGAAGCCCCCGCCGAGCGGCGGACTACCGGTCGATCACAGCGTCCGTGACGGCGTTGATCCCTTCCAGCTTGACCGCAAGCTCGGTGCTGAGCTCGTAACGGGACGCGAGTTCGCTCGGTGCGGTGTAGCTGACCTTGGTCTGGTGCCCGTCCTGCCACACGAGCACCTTGAGCGGCAGATCAAGCGCTGCGAGCGGCGCCGCGACCATCACCGGCGTTCCCGCCTGCGGGCTCCCGAAGATCACAAGCTTCGTGTCGCGCAACTCGAGGCCGGCCGTTTCCGCCTCGCTGCTCTGATCGATCACGGCGAACAGCTTCATTCCCCGTGCCGCGATCACCGCCGACAGACGAGCGACCGTATCTCCCACCGACCACGGGCTCAGCTTCGTGATGACTCGGCCATCACCGACGTGAGCTGTGCGCATCCGATGCTCAGACATCAGCGCTCATCTGCCTCGAGCATTTCAGCCGAGCCGCACAGAGGATCCGCCAGCCGATCGTTTGCCGCTTGGGTCGCTTGTCGCATGAGGGTCCTGATCGATCGTCGCACGAGAACCGTCGATTATCTTCCGTCAGATGACTATCCATCATGTGGGACAGGCGAACCCCGCGCGGCCCAAACGGGCGTTGGAGCGTTCGCCCTTTCGGTCGCTTAGCTTAGCTAAGGTAGGCTGAGCTTCCGGTGACAGAGCGGTTTGGACCCGCCGTCGTGGGCAGTGTCGATGCCACGGAACCCCGCGCGATTCGGGGACTCGCGGGTCGCCGTGGCGAGCTCGAGCTGATCCGGGCATTTCTCGATCGGGTTCGAGCTGACGGAGGGGCGTTGCTGCTGTTCGGCGAGCCCGGCGTCGGTAAGACAGCTCTGCTGGATGCGGCGGGTGAGCTCGCCTCCGTGGCCGCCACCAGGACTCTACGTGCAGGCGGAGTCGAGTTTGAGGCCGACGTGCCCTACTCCGGGCTGCACCAGCTGCTCCTTCCCCTCCAGGACGAATTCGCGGCACTCGATCCTGGCGAGCGGCAGGCACTCAACGTCGCGTTGGGCTTTGGGTTGGGGCCGGCGCCGGATCGTCTAGCGATGTCCAACGCAACGCTGTCGCTGCTTCGCCGGGCGACGGCTCGGGCTCCACTGCTGATGATCGTCGATGACCTGCCATGGCTCGATCGCGCAACCGCAGTCGTGCTGGGGTTTGTCGCGCGTCGTCTGGCCGGGACCCGGGTGGGATTCTGTGCCGCAGCCCGCTCGGGAAGCGAGAGCTTCTTCGAGCGGACGGGGCTACCGGAGCTCGAACTGGGCCCACTCGACGAGCAGGCGGCAAGCAATCTGATCGCGGCTCATTTCCCCGCGTTGGCCCCAGTCGTCCGAGAGCGCCTGCTCGCGGAGGCACGTGGCAACCCCCTCGCTCTGCTGGAGCTACCGGCAACGCTCACCAACGCACAGCGTGCAGCGTTCCAGGCCTTACCCACGGCTCTACCGCTCAGCCGGCGCCTGCGAACACTGTTCGCATCCCGGATAACCGAGCTCCCCGGCCGAACCCGGCAGCTCCTGCTCCTCATGGCGTTGGACGGCACCGGCGACGCCCGCGTGCTCGAAGGAACCGCGCCGAGCGACCCCGGGATGGAGGACCTGGCTCTGGCTGAGCGGGCCCGGCTCGCGTACCTCGCGGAGAGCACGCACCGGCTCATGTTTCGCCATCCGTTGATCCGCTCCGCCGTGGTTGAGCTTGCGACCAGCCAGGAGCGTCGTCGAGCCCACCAACAGCTGGCCCAGATCTGGACCGACCAGGGTGACCGGCGCGCGTGGCACCTCGGCCACGCGACGGTCGAGCCCGACGAGGAGGTCGCCGGCTTGCTTGAACAGGCGGCTCACCACATCCTTCGGCGTGGTGACGGGATCGGTGCCGTGTCTGCGCTGACCAGGGCCGCCGACCTGAGCCCGCGCGGGACCGACCGTGGCCGACGGCTGGCCGAAGCCGCCTACATCGGCGCCGACATCACCGGACAGCTGCGCAGCGCGTCTCAGCTGCTGGCCGACGCCCACCGGGCCGACCCAGAGTTCACGGCCTCGCTGCAGGCAGCGGCGACCGCCGCGTTCGTGTTGATCAACGGTGACGGCGATGTTGGAACGGCCCACCGGCTGCTCGTCGGCGCGATCGCTAGCGCACAGCGGGTCAGTGACACCGCCTTGGAAGAAGCGCTCAATACGCTCAGCCTGGTCTGCTTCTTCAGCGGCCGTGCCGAGTCGTGGGCGCCCTTCTACGACGGTCTCACCCGTCTGAAGTCCAAAGTCCCGAGGACACTCGAACTGATCAGCACCTGCTTCGCTGATCCTTTGCGGACCGGAGCCGCCGCACGCCCGCTGCTCGACCAGGCGATCTCTGACCTCGCGAGCGAAGAGGATCCAACCGTGATCCTGAAGGTGGGATTCGCGGCCGGAAACGTCGAACGCCTGTCCGAGTGCCGGCACGCGTTCTGGCGCGTCCTTCGCGCCGCCCGCGACGCCGGCGCGGTCGGGTCGGCCATTCAGGCGCTCGTCCTGATCGCGTTCGAGGACTTCTGGACCGGCCAGTGGGCTGAAGCCACACGACTCGCCGAGGAGGCCCGCACGCTGTGCGAAGCACATGGCTTTCCGCTCTTCGCCTTCTCCGTGCGCCACGTTCAAGCCGCGGTCGCCGCCGCCCAAGGCCAGGACGCTGAGGCCCAAGCCTTGGTCGACGCGATGAACGAGTGGGCCATTCCACGCGGGGTTCGCCTGGCCAATCCGATCACCGGTCACATCAAGGTTCTCATCGCGGCAGGCCGGGGCGACTTCGAAGAGGTCTACCGGCTCACGAGCAGCATCACGCCCCCGGGCACGCTTCCCTCGCACCTTCACGTCGGTCACTGGATCATGACCGATCTCGTCGAGGCCACGATCCGTACGCATCGGACGACCGAAGCCTCGGCCCACGTCGCCGCTATCCGCAACGCAAACCTTGCCGCCATCTCTCCACGACTCCGCCTGCTCTCCAGCGCGGCGTGGGCGATCGGCGCAGCTGACGAGTGCGCCGTTGAGCTGTTCGACGAGGCACTGGCTACCCCGGAGGCCGACCACTGGCCGTTCGACCTCGCACGCGTGGAACTGGCCTACGGCGAGCGGCTGCGACGCCTCCGAGCTACGACCGCGTCACGGATCCATCTGACCGCGGCGGTCGAGACGTTCGACCGGCTCGGCGCCCACCCGTGGGCGAACAGAGCGGCCACTGAGCTCCGCGCCACCGGCCAGACCAAGCCACGCCGGATTGGGCTTCCGAGGGATGACCTCACATCGCAGGAGTGTGAGATCGCGATGCTGGCCGCGACTGGGCTCAGCAACAAGGAGATCGGACAGCGTCTCTTCCTGTCCCATCGGACGGTCGCCGCTCACCTCCACCGTGCCTTTCCCAAACTCGGCATCACCTCGCGGGCCGGGTTGCGCGACGCGCTCGACTCGCTAACTGAGCAGTAGCGCGCCGGCCACGACCCAGCCGGAAACCGGGAAACGCAGTCATTTGACCGAAGATCTGCCGAGCACTGATCGCAAGACTGTGGACCGGCACGGGATTGATTTCGTTCTTTCCATCGCTACAACAAGCGAGGCCGCGATGACAGCGAGCTCTATCCAGGACAGGCAACCACGACCGACGAACGCAGACGAGCATTCCCACACCACGCACCCCGAATCGGCATCGGTCACCCGATGGGTGGCTGGCGGACGCTTCACCGAGCTGATCGACGACGGTGACTACGATGCCCAACACGTCGAGGTACCCGCCGGGTTCGCAACACCAGTCCACCTTCACACGCGGTACGCCGAGCATCTCTATGTGGTCGCGGGCAGCTTCAAATTCTGGGCCGCCGGCAAGGTTCGCGTGATCGATCCCGGTGAGAGCATCACCGTGGCAATTGGCACCGCCCACGCGCTCTTCGCCGGCGACCGCGGAGGCAAGGGCCTGATCATCTCGCGACCCGCCGGCTTCGCCAAGGTCGTACGCGACTCGGGAACCGAGACGGAAGCCGCCTTTGACCTCGAGCGATTCGTGCACGCCGCCATCGAGGCCGGCGACGAGATCCTGGACCCTCCAGCGTAGCCCGACGGGCTCGCTCGCCCGGCGCTGATCGTCCTCGCCACGACGGACCGGCCACCGCCGCAGGACGCCTAACCTTATGTCCACCAGGCATCTGGACGATCTGCGAGCAGAGGCACAGCACGCGCGTGAGCGTTACGACTTGTACAAGGCTAAGGCCTACCGGCAACGGCCTACGAGCAAGGCGCGGATGCGCGAGCTCGAACGAGCCTGCGAGGAGGCAGAGGCGCGTCTTCGCGCCGCTGAGGCTCAGGAGCGGGGCGCTCGCAACACAGACGGTGGGCCGCCGGGTTCGAGCTGACGTCGCACCGCGCGGCATCAAAACACCCGCGCTAACGCGTAAACAGGGCCGCGGGACGGAGCCGTAGGAGACCTCCTTATCGCCACGAGCGGGGGCGCGGTCGTTCCGGCAGGCGAGGAGGCGCGAGCGAGACTGGCGAGAGGTCGCCCGCGGCGCTTTTCCGCTGCACAGGCGAACACCGGTTCCAGGTGTGTTGGTACGTTCTGGTCCACGAATCCGGCTTCTGGACCAGGTTTGTGGACCAACTTTCGGCGTCTCCGCCGATAGCGACAAAAAAGACCTGCGGTTTGCAGGCCCTTTCGAATGGGCACGGCTGGGCTCGAACCAGCGACCTCTCGCGTGTGAAGCGATCTCGCACCGGCGCGTGATCGTGACGAAACTCCTGGAAAACGACGGAGAATCGTCCGGTATCGTTCAGGACGCAATCCGGCTGGTTTGCGACCAAATTGGCTGGGTTTAACGCCGCGGAGCGGCTCGCGGCGTTAATCGCGTTCGGCATTATCGGCCACATCGACTAGGATTATCGGCCACACGAGCCGCTATTATCGGCCACACGATGGCGGAGGATTCGCTGCGGACATTGGCGCGGCAGCTCGCGGTTCCCGAGCGGACGTTGCGGCGCGCCGCGGCGCAGGGATTGATCCGCGGTCAGCGCTTGAGCGAGCGGCGCTACAAGACCACGCTGCGCGAGGAGGCCTACCTGCGCTCCCACTGGGAGCTACTCAGCGGATTGCGGAACGCGCTGCGCACCGAGGTGAACGTGCGCTTGGCGGTCCTGTTCGGGTCGCTCGCAAAGGGAGACGGCGTGGACTCCTCCGACGTGGACTTGCTCGTGTCGCTCCGGGACGACGGCGCGGCGGCAGTGGCGGGACTGTCTGGACGCCTCAACGAGCGTCTCGGTCGCGACATCCAGATCGTGAGGCTCGCTGACGCGCAGAGCTCACCGGCACTGATGCTGGATGTGCTGACCGACGGCCGGGTGCTGGTCGACCGTGGCGACAGATGGTGGCCGCTGGTTGCAGGCCAGCGCCGATGGCGGCTCCTGGCCGCGCAGGAAAGATCGCTGGAGGACTCGCTGCCCGACTTGGAGCTGTGAGGCAGTGGCTGCGGCTCCGCCACCTTTGGAGGCTCACGATCCCGATCGGGCGCGGGCGCTGAAGGCGAAGATCCGCGATCGCATCTCGGATGTGCGCCGGCATCTGGTCGCGCTGCGCACGGCGATGGCCGAGTTCGGGGAGGACTTCGACGTCGACTCCTTCCAACATGCGTTTGACTCCGATGACCCGCTGCTGCTCAATCAGGTCAAGGCCGTCGAGCGCGGCGTGGATCAGCTCTACAACTACATCGCAGAGCTGACCGCCTTCGGCTTGGAGTTGGCCGAGATCCGCACCCGCCGTCAGGACACGAACGCCCGAGTGGACATCGAATCGCTGGTCAGGATCGGAGTGATCGGACCCGAGCGCGCGCGGCGGCTTCAGCGGCTGCGCGAGTTGCGGCGGCTCCTGGTCCACGAATACGCCACCGCCGCCGCCGCCCAGGTGCACGAGGCGGCACGCATCATCAGCAGCGAGTTCCTCCCGTTCTACGACGCCTACCGCAACTGGATCAATCGCGGATTCAGCCCCGAGCCGCCGTGAGCATTAACTAACGCGGGCTGTCAGGCGCCCTGCTTTTGGCGGTGGCTGTCGGGCAAAGAAGCGCCCGCTGGAGGAACCACGCAGGCTCATGGATGAACCTGAGGTTGTGGCGGTGGCTCGCCCCGATCGATCAGGCGGTTGCTGGGTCGATCCAGTGGCTGTGCAGCTTCAGGAGGTTGTGGGCAGCTGCCTGTAGCCGCCACTCCGAGCGCACCGCGGATCTGCCTCGTCGTTGGAACCGGCGGAAGCCGCGGTTGAACTTATTCGGGTGCAGGTCCTTTGGAGGGGCTTACGCGGGCGTGGGGATGACGCCGAGGGCGTAGCGTGATGCGTGAACGCGGCGGTGTTCTTGGGCGAGGTGGAAGATCCAGTAGTCGTCGAAGTCGCCGTTGGTGATGAGCGCGCGGAGGGTGAGGATCGCCTCAGCGCCGGCGAGGCCCCAGCGGGCGCCGGTGATGTCCATGCGGTCTTTGACCAGATGGCGGCACGCGCCCTCGATCACGCCGGTCGCGATCGGCCAGCCGTTGTGCAGGGCGGTGGGGTAGTCGAGGTAGGGGCGTTTGGCGAGCAGGTAGTCGGCGCAGCGGTCGGCGCTTTGGCGCTTGTTGGGCTCCAGCGCGAGGCGGGTGGCTTTGCGGCGGATCGCGGCGGCGACGATTCCGGCCTTGCCTTCCAGCACGGCGAGTGCCTTCTCGCGTACCCATTGCTCAGCGGCGGGGTCGCCTTCCCGGTAGAAGCACCAGCAGCTTGACCATAGGTATTCGAGGACGTGGATGAAGTCAACCACGATCGGGATCTTGACCTTGCGTTTGCGGGCTTCCTTGCGGATCCGGTCGATCTGGTGGTTGTTGCCGTCCACCAGCGCGACCCACGCGCGCTGGCGGCCGGGATCGCGCCGGTCGGCGTCGGCGAACATGTCGGCGATGACTGTGCTGGCGTCGTCGCTGACACTGGCCTTCAGCCACTTGTTTCTGGCTTTGGGCCGCGTCCGGGCGCCCGGAGGGTTGTCGGGGTCGGGCAGGATCTCGGCCGCGGTGCGCGGCTCGGGGGTCAGTTCATAGACAGTGACGATCTCCGCCATCCGCTTGCGACCCTGCTTTTCGCCCTTAGACAGGCGCGTTTTGAGCTTGCCCGCAGCGTTCTGCGCCTGCGCGCGAGTCGGCTCACGCAGCCCCTCGGGGCGCATCACCACCCCCTTGGCATCACAGGAGAGCACCAGCAGATCCTTCCCGTCAGGCGCGGTGCGCGTGCGCTGCGCGTAGAACGCGTCAACGTCCTGGGCGGCGGCGAGCGTCAGCTCACGCAGCTGCCGGGTGCCGATCTGTTGACCGGTCTGGCGCACGATCGCGGCCTGCCCGTCTTCAAAGCTTGACCGCGGCGCTTCCAGCGCGGCCAGGCGGCGGATCCCGTGCGAGTGCCTGCCCGGCGGGAGGTTCAGCTGCGCGTCAGCCGGATAGAGGTTCTCGCTGCCCAGGGCCCGGTAGGCCAGCCGCGTGACCCGCACCTCGCCCAGCACGGTGTGCAGGTCACGCTCGTGCCCACGCTCGACACTGCGCCGGGGCACACCGTCACTGCCGAGGACCGCCGCGTCGGCACGCTGCTCGCGTACAGCGCGCAGATCGAGCTGGTCTTGCAGCACCTGGCGGGCCAACTCACGACCGTCCGCGGCCAGCCGCGCCTCGAGCTCTGAATGCTCAAGCCCCAACGCCTGCTCGCCCGCCGCCCACTCCACCAGCCCCCAAAACAGCGCTTGGGAGCGCTCAAACCCCGCGGCCGGGCACGCCCCCATCCCCAGTGCCCGCGCCCGGCGCTGCTCGCCGCCCACGGCCTGCTCATCACCGTCCTCACGTTCTGACGCCGGCTCGCTCACAGAGCCGTTAGCTTGCCGGGCCGCGACTTGCCGGGCCGCGACGAACAAGTCGAGCAGATCAGGAGCCACGCGATCACCTCCGTATCGCGTCGGAACGGGACATAACACCCCGGTTTTCGCGGCCGCCTACCGCGACTCCTTCCGAAACGTCACGCAAATCCGGACGATAAGGCCCTGCCCGACGCCGAAATCGCCAGAGAAACGGCGCTATCTACCCACTACAAACGACCTGCACCCAAATCACCATCAGCCGCTTGCGCGCCAAGCTCGGCGACCCACCGGTGATCGAGACAATCGCCAAAGCCGGTTATCGGATCTGAGATGAGGCTCTCGCCGCTCCAGCGGCGGTACGCGACGGTTCGGTTCGGTCGGATACGCCCGACGGCACGTTTGCGCCTCGCGCTGCCGTACGCCTTCGTGTTCATCGTCTGCGGCGCGGGATTGCTGGCGATCACCTACGTGCTCGTCGCCCGAGACGGCACCTCGGCCACCCGGACCGCGGCGCCACGACGTCCGGGGACGCTGCGTGTGCCGCGGATCCATGTCGGCTCGGTGATGCATGACGGCACGGTGGGTGCCAACGAGGTGTCGTTCGACGGCCGGCCCGGGACCAAGCGCCGGCTCGCTCCAGGCAACTACGGGGTGGTGATCACCGCGGCCGCCGACACGCTCTCGACGAGCACGAAGCCGCTCAGATTCGCGATCGAGGGCCCGGCGACGCGCTCGACATAGCCCCAGGAGGGATTGGATGCCCGCCGTGATCGCCGCTGCGGGCGTCTTGCCGCACAGGCGTGATCCGGCAAGCGTTGCTTTGGCGCGCGTTGCGGGTAGGCCCACCGCATGCCAGTCCGCCGCATCGTCATCGATCACCTCTCGATCGGCGTCACCGACCTCGATCGCAGCCGCGCGTTCTACGCCCGGGCGCTGGCGCCGCTGGGCATCCTCGAGCTCTATGAAGCCAACGACGGTCGCAGCGTGGCGTTCGGCCCGGAGGGCCTCGATGACTTCGCGATCTCGCTCGCCTACCCCGCCGGCGCGCCGATTCACGTGGCATTCGCCGCCGACTCACCGCAACAGGTCGACGAGTTCCACGCGGCGGCGATCGCCGCCGGAGGGCGTGACAATGGCGCCCCCGGCATTCGTCCCGAATACTCGACGGGCTACTACGGGGCATTCGTCCTTGACCCCGACGGCAATAACGTGGAGGCCGTTCACCACGCGCCCTAGGCTCGGCCCGTCCCTCACGCTCACGGGGACAGACGGACTCGACCAGCGGGCGGATGGCCTACAGGCCGTCGAAGGCGCGAACGCGGCGTCGATCCGTGAATGGTCGCCGGTTGCGTTGTCGTCGAGCATGAGGCCGCGGATGACCGCGAGGGCCAGGGTGGCGTGGGCCTGGGCGGTGACGTCGTCGGGGCAGGACGGTCTCACCAGCTCGGTGAATTGAGGCAGCCAGTCGTGGACGCTGGCCCGGCGAGGGACACCTCGCAGCTGTGGCGGGCCGCGAGGAGCCGACGGGCCCGTCGTCCTCTGTGGCCACTCCTACGGCGGGATGGTCATCACCGAGGCCGGTGCCGATGACCGCGTCACCGACCTGCTGTACGTGACCTCGCTGATGCCCGACGCCGGACAATCCCAGGCCGGTCTCATCGGCGCCGAGCCGGCGCCGTGGCTGCAACCGGGCGAGGACGGCACCGTCGGCGTCGATCCCGACATGGTCCGAGAGTTGTTCCTCCAAGTGCACCGAGGATCTCGCCACCCCGCCCGGGATACAGCGCCGGCGGGTCAGAGCCGACACGCGACTGGTCGAGTTCAGCGCCGGACATCACCCGTTTCTCTCGCGTCCCCACGCGTTTGCCGACAGCATCGTCGCCACGATCCATCGCGGCTGACCACGCCGACCGGCTACTTGACCGCCTGCAGGGTGTAACTGTGCGGCAGCCGCCACGGCCGGTCGCGCAGCCGCCACTCCTTCTCAGCGGTCTGCTCCATCTGGCCCGGCAGCGCCTCCCACGGGACGCTGTCGTGCTCGACCAGGCCGGTCAGCTCCATGCCGGCCTCCAGCAACGCGGTGACGATCTCCCCAAGCCCGTGATTCCAAGAGTGGGTGATCGTGGTGTCGAACGTCACGTCGGTCTCGACGTAGGTGCCCTGCTCGTCGAACACCATCGGCTCGGCGCGCTCGAAGTAGTCGTAGTCGACGACGAGAGCGTCGGTGTGGCGCTCATCGAGGCTCCACATCATCGGGTGCCCCTCGCGCATGAACAGCCGCCCTCCGGGTGCAAGCAGCGCAGCGACGACCGCTGCCCACCGTGATACGGACGGCAGCCAACAGAGCGCCCCGACTCCGGTGAACACAAGGTCAAATGTCCGGCCGCCGAGCGCTGCGACAGCGTCATAGACGTCGGCCTCGACGAACTCGACCCCGGCGTCCAGCTCGTCAGACAGGCGCCGAGCCTCGACCAGCGACGCCGGCGAGAAGTCGACGCCCGTCATCGTCGCTCCCAGCCGCGCCAGCGAGATCGTGTCGGTGCCGATGTGACACTGTAGGTGGACGGCGCGCAGCCCATGGATGTCTCCGAGCAGCGGCAGGTCGAACCGGACGACCGCGCTCAGGAACGACGGGTCGTCGACGAACCGCTGGCGGGCGTAGCCCGGCGACGCGGCGTGCGCCGGCGCTCGCTCATCCCAACTTGCCCGATTGATCTCCGTCGAGCTGTCCACCCGCCGGCACGATACCCACCAACGCCAGGCATCGTCCGTCTGGCGAGCGGCGCTCGGTCGCGGGATCGTCTCCTCGGGATCGCTGTCAGGCGGCCGGGTTGAGCCGGTCGAGGATCGGCGGCGGGCAGCGGATCTCACCGCTTGTGAAGCGGCCCACGGGGCGGTGCGCTGGTCGGGTTCGACCACGACGCCCTGGATGCCGTGGAGGGAGTGCGGTTTGGCGTGGTGATTGATCCGCACTCGGGTGATGGGTCACGGGCGGGCTGGGTCGCCGTCGAGGCGGCGATCGATATGCGGTCGTCAGGACCGTGCGGCGGCCGCGACGGGTTCCGCGGCGGTGTCGCCCGTGCGGGCCGCGAGTGCGTGTTCGCGGCTATCGCGGGAGGAGATCAGCACCGCGGCCAGGATCGCGCCGGCGACGGCGAAGCCGGCACCGACGAGGAAGGCCTGATCAAATCCCTTGGTCAGGGCGACCGATGCGTTGTGAACGCCCGAGCGCAGCAGGCTCTGGGTGTGGCTGTTGGCGATCGTGGCCAGGATCGCGAGTCCGAGTGCGCCGCCGACCTGCTGGGAGGTGTTGATCAGGCCGGAGGCGAGCCCCGCCTCGTGCGGCCGGGTGCCGGTGACCGCGGCGATCGTGACGGGCACGAACGCGAACCCGAGTCCGGCCGCGGCCAGGAGCGACGGGCCGAGGATGTCGGCTGCGTAGGCGCCGCCGGTTCCCGGCACCCGGGAGAACCAGAGCAGCCCGGCGGCGATCAGCAGCAGGCCGGCGATCAGCGGCGGCTTGAACCCGAAGCGTGTGACCAGTTGCGAGGCGGCGCCCGCCGAGACGATGATCCCCACCGCCAGCGGCAGGTAGGAGATCCCGGTCTTGATCGGCGAGTAGTGCAGCACGTTCTGGAGATAGAGCGAGATGAAGAAGAACATCGAGAACAGCGACATGCCGATCAGCAGACCGACGACGTCCGCGCCGCGCAGGGTCCGCAGGCGGAAGATCGAGAACGGCATCAGCGGATGACGCTGGCGCGCCTCGATGGTCAAGAACGCGACCAGCAGGACGACGGCGCCGGCGAGTCGCAGCAGGGTGGTCGTCGAGCCCCAGCCGACGTTGACCGTGTCGACGATCGCGTAGACCAGCAGCGACAGCCCCGCGGTGACGGTCACCGCGCCGGGAAGGTCAAACGTGGTCGCTCCGCCGTCGGCGCGGCTCTCGACCAGCGTTCGCGGCGCGAGCAGCGCCGCGGTGAGGCCGATCGGGACGTTGACGAACAGCACCCAGCGCCAACTCAGGCCACTGGTGAGAATCCCGCCCAGCAGCACGCCGGCCGCGCCTCCCGCGCCCGCGACCGCGCCCCAGATACCCAGGGCGCGGTTGCGCTCAGCGCCCTCGGCGAAGGTGGTCGTGATGATCGACAGCGCCGCCGGTGAGACGATCGCGCCGCCCAGTCCCTGCACGGCGCGCGCGACGATCAGCCATCCCTCGGACTGTGCGATCCCGCCCGCGAAGGACGCGACCGAGAACAGCACCAGGCCGAGCATGAACATCCGCCTCCGTCCGAGCAGGTCGGCGAGGCGGCCGCCGAGCAGCAAGAAGCCGCCGAAGGTGAGGGTGTAGGCGTTGACGACCCACGAGAGGTCGGCGCGTGCGAAGTGCAAGTGTCTGCCGATCGACGGCAGCGCGACGTTGACGATCGACGCGTCGATCACGATCACGAACTGCGTCATCGCCAGTAACAGCAGCGCCATACTCTTGGCGCGCGGGCTGTATATCGGCGGTGTGGGGGGCGCGCTCGGCGAACTCATGGAAGATGACCTCCGGTTCCGTTTGCGCGTCGGAATATAGTGAACTATGATTCCGGTTGTCAAGCCAGCCCGGGGGTACGTTCGGTGACGGACACGGTGATCGATTTCGAGCGTCCGCTGCGCGCGGACGCGCGGCGCAACCGCGAGCGCATTCTCAAAGCCGCCCGGGCAGTCTTCGCCGAGCACGGCGCCGACGCCCAGATCGACGACGTGGCCCGCCAAGCGCGGGTCGGCGTGGGCACCGTCTACCGCCATTTCCCCACCAAAGAGGCGTTGCTGGTCGAGCTCCTGCGCGAGAAGTTTCGCCTGTTCAGCGCACGGGCCCGCGAAGCGCTCGAGCACGACGGGGAGCCATTCGACGCGTTCGAAGAGCTGCTGCGGCGCAACGCGCAGACCGCTGCGAGCGACGCCGCCGTCCAGCACGCGCTCGCCGGTGCCGGCGAGCACATCTGGATGCAGGCCCAAGCCGAGCAGCGAGACCTGATCGCCGTCACGCAAGAGCTGATCGCACGCGCCCGGCGCGCCGGCACGATCCGCCCAGACGTGGACGCCACCGATATCGCGATGCTGATGTGCGGCGTGTGCTCCACGATGGGAGACAAGCCAGGGTTCGACTGGCGCCGTCACCTCGATCTGGTGATCGACATGCTGCGCGCGCGCTGACGACGCTCCGACTCGTCACCGCCGGCCTAGGCGTCCTGGGTGCGGCTGCGCCACGCCCCGAGCGCCGTCGGCACGGCCACCCAGAGTGCGAGCACCACGACCGCGACCCGGTGGCGTAGCGCAGACCCCGGTTGCGCCGCAGCTTCAGCACCTCCGCGCCGAGCATCTGACGGGAAACGGTCATGTTCAGGATCGGCCTCCAAGGCGGGATGTGATCTCGAGAAAGCGATGTTCGAGAGTCCGGTGGACCGGCTCGAGGCGGAACGCGGCGACGCCCGCCCGAACCAAGCGACCGTTGATCTCGGCCACGCCATCCGCGCTCGCCAGCGTGGCCCGGAGTCCGTCGGCGGTCTCCGACGCGCCGGCCACGACCGGATCGCCGTCGAGCAGGTCGAGCGCCAGGCGTGGCTGAGCGCACCCGATGTCGACCTCCGCGCCACCACCGCCGATCAGCTCGTGCATCGGCCCCTGTGCGACCAGCTGCCCGCGATCGATCACGGCTGCCGCCTGACAGGCCTTCTCGACCTCGTCGAGCGGGTGAGAAGAGACGAACACCGTTCGGCCCTCGGCCACGAGCTCGCCGATGATCGTGCGGAAGTCAAGGATGCCGCCCGGTTGTCCGCGCGATCGCTCAGGTCGACCCGGTCAAGCGCGCCTCCAATTCGTGCGCGCGCCTCAGGGCCACGGACGGCCGCTACCACCGACAGATTCTCGCGCCCGGTCAGGTGCCACATCCGGATCCGGGTCGTCCTTGCCGGCCCCGTTGTGGCCCAGGAACCCGAACGCGCACCCGCGCGGGACGGCCAGATTCAGATCGACGACCGCGGAGTGTTCGCCGAAGCGCTTGCCGAGTCCGGTGCGTTTCGATCATGGTCTCCGATGATGAGTGGTTCATGGTCCGGATCATCGAGTTCGAGCCCAGGTGTGTCATCGGCCGTGCGTGCGATTGCGACCTCCACCGCAAGGATGAGCCGCCTCGCCCCGTCAGGCGGTGGTCGCCGGCCTCTCTGGAACGGGCGCTGGTAGGTTTTCGAGCTCGGCGATGAGGGCCGCCTCCAACCGCCCCCCGGCGGCTGCGGGCTTCTGTCGTTGACCTGAGAGACCACGAAGGAGGACGCATGCCAGCCCGAGTGAAGGTCCGTGCGGTTATCTGGGTGAACGGACGTCTGGTGGTTCACCGCGAGCGGCGGCAGGGCATGCCGTATGTGACGCTTCCCGGCGGTCGGGTGAACGACCGCGAATCCGTGACGGATGCCCTCCGCCGCGAGGTGCTCGAAGAGGTCGGCCTCGAGATCGACATCGGCGATCTGCTCTGCGCCGGTGAGGTGATGGGGAGCCCGACGCAGCAGGACGTCGAGCTCCTGTTCGACGCGCGGCCGCGCGGAGCGCTCGACGAAGAGCGCTTGCATCTGCTCGATCCAGCCGATCCCGAGGCCGACGCGGTGCTGCCACCGGTGATCGGAGCCCTGGTCGGTCTGCGCGACCCGGGGGCACCGGAGGGTCCGCTCTGGCTCGGCAACGTGTACAGATCGCGGCGCGAGTCGACGTGACCCGCCGGCCGGACGCGTCGGACGGTGAGGTTGGCCACCAACAGTCACCGCGCCTGTCGTACACCAACCAGAAGCGGCACGCTCTTGCCGTCGAGAGCGCCAAGACGTCCGAGACCCGACAACGCCGCATCGCCAAGATCCTGGAAGAACTGTCGACGCAGCCCTGACGGGATCGCGTCCGGCATCGAGACGCCGCCCGGCCACGGGCGCAGCGACGCGACCGGATCTCACAGGCGACTGCCGAAGCGAAATATGATCGAGCACGGGTCCGCCCGGGATCCACGATCTGGCCGCTGTCAAGCCCGAAAGGCGAGGTGTGTCGATGAACGAAAGCCCGCTACTTGTCCACGTCTGGCAGGTCGATCCCGCCGAGGAAGCCATCGCCGTCCAGCGCCTTCACGAGATGTTCGGCGAGGTCGTCAAGGATCCCGGCTTCGTGTCGGCGCGCGTGCTCGAGACCGCCGACCACACCTCGATCGCGGCCATCGTCGAGATGCGCAGCGTGGAGGACCGCCAGCGCCTCGAGCAACTGACCGATGTTCGCGACACCCTGCACCACCTGCACGGCACGGCGAACGTGGTCATCAGGCTCTACCACGAGGTCGAGACCTACGGCGCGTAGTGGTGGTCGCTGCTCTGACATAACACCAACGGGTTCCCGCCGGCTTCATAGGTCGAGCACGACGTCGTCCTCCGGCCGCGAGCAGCAGATGAGCGCGCTGCCGTCGGCGGGGGGTTCGACCGGGTCGGGGTTGTAGTCGACCCGGCCGGTGATCAGCGCCGTCTCGCAGGTGTGACAGACGCCGGTGCGGCACGACCAGCGGACGGGCACGTCACACGCTTCGGCGAGCTCGAGCAGGCTCCCGTAGTCCGGGCTCCACGGGATTGCGAGGTTGCTGCGCGCGAACTCGATCCTTGGGCCGCTTCCAGGTGTGCCGGAGGGTGGGTGGGGCGGCCGCGCGGGCGCGCGGACAGGCCGGCGCTGATCTCCTCCATGAATTGCTCGGGCCCGCAGAGGTATGCCTCGGCGTCGCGGGGTGGGGCGAGCTCGGCGAGAAGCGAGGCCGTGAGGTGACCGGTGCTGTCGAAGTCGCGACCTTCGAGGTCGTGCGGGCCCGGGTGGCTATAGCACACGCGGCTCCGCGCGTTGGCAAGCGAGCCCAGCAGCGCGCGGGCCTCGGCAGCAAACACATGCTCGCGGCCGCTGCGCGCCCCATGGAGCCACCAGATCTCTCGGTCGGAGTGCGCGGTCGCGAGCGCGTGAAGCATTGCGAGCACCGGAGTCGCCCCGATGCCCGCGCTGATCAGCAGCACGGGCGCGCTGGTCTGGCCGAGGATGAACGTGCCTCGCGGGGCCGCGACCTCGAGCAGGTCGCCGACGGCGACGCGGGTATCGAGATAGCCGCTCACCACACCGTGATGCTCGCGCTTGACGGTGATCCGGTAGCCGCCGGCGCCAGGCTGTCCGGAGAGGGAGTAATTGCGCAGGAGCGATCTGGCCTGCCTGTCGGGCTGCACTCGCACCGTCACGTACTGGCCGGGGCGCGCCGGAGGGAGATTGCTGCCGTCTGGAGCCTCGAGACCGATGGAGGTCACGGCGTCGGTCTCGCGCTGGAGCCCGGTGACCTTCAGTTGACGAAAGCCGGGCCACGCCGGTGGCGGGCTCGTCGCGACGAGCCCGGCGTTGCCGTCGGCGGGGTCTGCCGCGAGCAGCGCTCGGAAAGATCCTTGCCAGCCGGCGCTCAGGGCGGGAATGCGCAGTGCTCGGAGGAGTTGTTGGCGCGGGTGCCCGGGGAGGTAAAGGAGCGCGTCGACCTCGGCGACCGTCATCCCTTCCGGGCCGGCGGCGAGCTTGAGGATCTCGTCTCCGGCCTGCACCTCGCCTTCTTGCAGTACGCGGAAGTAGAAGCCGGGACGGCGGTGTGAGACGAGCAGGGCCGGGACGCGTGGGTCGTTCATTCGGATCCCGACGCGGTAGCAGGTGACACGGGGTTGGGTGACTTCCAACACGGTCGTGCCGATCCGGTAGCGGTCGCCGATGCAGACCACGTCGTCGTTGAGTCCCTCGATCGTGAAGTTCTCGCCAAATTGTCCGTGGACGAAGTCGCTGCGGTTGAGCTCTCGTTCCCAGTAGCGGTAGGAGTCCAACTGGTAGACGAACACGGCGCGCTGCTCACCGCCGTGGCCGGCGAGATCGCCCTGGCCGTCGCCGTCGACGTTCAGCTTGCTCACGCGGCGAGGCCCGGTGACGGGATCCTTGAAGACGCCCGTGAAGACGGTCTTCCCTTCCCAGGGCACGTCTCTGGGCAAGCCGACGTTCACCGAGATCAACGTGCCCGCGGCCCTCCGGGCGTTGCGACCCACCTGGACCACTCCGGTCAGCGCCCGCGCACGTGACCGGCGGCCAGTCGACCGAACTCGAACGCCGCGGTTTCGGTGGTCACGACCGGGTCCTGTGCAGCGAACTCGCGCAGGGCCTGCTCGTCGCCCGTGTCGACGACCGCAAGGCCGTAGGAGCTCTCCTCGGTGAGGACCGGTCCGAACACGATCATGTCGCCACGCTCGAGGTACGGCCTCCAGTGGGCGGCGTGACGGTTCATGACTTCGCGTTCCGTGTCGGTCAGGGTCTGAGCGAAGTTCGGCCGCGGGGCGATGAGGCGCAGGATGAAGGTGGGCATGCGCGGACTGTACGCCGGTCGGCGGAGCCGATGCGCGGTCCCGCTGTGGCGATGACGGGCGTCGGGCAGCGCGAGTTGGGTGACGAACTCGAGCTCGCTCCGACGCGGCGGCATTCCGTGACCCGTACGCTTCCTCAGCACGCACCCTGAGCGCAGCCGCGTGCTGCCCGCGAGCGCTCGCTGGCGATGACCCGTATGCGAACGCTTCGCAACCATCAGAACCGCATCAACCCGAAGGTTGCCGTGAGCGTCGTCTACGTGGCGGCGATGTTCATCAGCATCATGGACACCTCGATCGTCAACGTCGCGCTGCCGTCGATCGGCCGCGACTTCCGCGTCGCCCCGACCGCCGTCGACGGGATCTCGATCGCCTTCCTGGTCAGTCTCGCCGTGTTCATCCCGGCGTCGGGATGGCTGGGTGATCGCTTCGGCGGCAAGCGTGTCCTGATGACGGCGATCGTCGTGTTCACCGTCGCCTCCGCACTGTGCGGGGTGGCGACCAGCATAGGCGAGCTCGTCGCGTTCCGGGTCCTGCAAGGGGTCGGCGGCGGAATGCTCGCCCCGGTCGGAACGGCGATGCTGTTCCGCGCGTTTCCGCCGCAGGAGCGGGTCCGGGCGGCCTCGATCATCGTCCTGCCGACCGCGCTGGCCCCGGCCCTCGCCCCGGTGATCGGCGGGTTGCTGGTCACCGACGCGTCATGGCGCTGGGTGTTCTACGTCAACGTGCCGATCGGCGTCGCGGCGTTCCTGTTCGGCGTGGTGTTCGTCGAGCACCACGCCGAGAGCCAGCCCGGTGCCTTTGACCTGCCCGGGTTCCTGCTCTCCGGTATCGGGCTTGCGCTGCTCATGTACGGGGTCTCCGAAGGACCCGACATCGGGTGGGGCAGCGCCCGGGTGCTGGTCACCGCGATCGCTGGGGCTGCGCTGCTGACGGCCATGGTCGTCGTGGAGCTGCGGACGGCCGAGCCGATCGTCGCGTTGCGACTGCTCGGCAACCGCCTGTTTCGATCGACAACCGGCGTGGTCGTGTTGGTGTCGATCGCGTTCTTCGGGGTCCTGTTCGCCGTCACCCTCTACTTTCAGGACGGCCGTGGGCTGAGCGCGCTCAACGCCGGCTTGAGCCAGTTCCCCACCGCGATCGGCGTGATGGTCGGCTCGCAGCTGTCGAGCCGAGTGATCTACTGGCGCCTTGGACCGCGTCGCCACCTGACCTTTGGGCTGCTCGGCGTCGCGGTGTTCATCGCTCTGCTGGCGCTGATGGGAGCCCACACCAGCCTATGGTGGGCTCGGCTGATCCTGTTCTGCGTCGGGATCTCGATGGCCCAGGTGTTCGTTCCCGCGCAGGCCGCGTCCTTCGCGACGATCTCGGCGGCTGACACCGGGCGCGCCTCGACGATGTACAACGCCAGCCGCCAGCTCGGCGGCGCGATCGGCGTCGCCCTGCTCACCACGGCGATCGTGATCGTCGGTCCGGTGCACGTCGTCGCAGGCCACCTCGCTCCCAACCTCGCCGCCTACCGGGTCACGTTCCTGGTCGCCGCATCGGTTGCTCTCATCGGCGTCGTGGCCGCGCGCTCCATCCATGACTCCGACGCGGCGCGAACGATGGTCGATCCACGACTTCGCCGCGCGCAGCCACCGGCGGCACGAGCGCCGACTCCGGCCGCGGACGCCGGCGCCTGAGGTGCCCTACGTCACATCGCGGCGTAACGTCAGCACGAGCCCGGCGAGCGCCAGCACCGCCGTCCAGGCGAGCAGCACGGCGGCGCCGGCCGCCGGAGGCAGCAGGTGCGCCGTCTTGAGACCCATCAGCGCGTCCGCGGCCAGGGTCGGCATGAAGCGACCGACCGAAGGCGCCAGTCCGAACAGCAGGCCGTTGACGACGAAGTCCCAGGCGAGCAGGGCGATCACCGCGCCGACCTGGTTGCGGAGGATCGCGCCGAGTCCGACGCCGAAGGCGCCCCGCAACGCGATTGCGGCAAGCCCGCCGAAGGCGATCAGAGCGAAGTCGCTGCCGCTGAGGGCCGACGGGATCCCGCGGGCGGAGAGGATCAGCGAGCCGATCCCGACCGCCAACCCCAGGCTCACCGCGCCGAACACGAGGCCGGCGAGCAGGCCGGCGGTCAGCTTGGCCCAGAGCACGCGAGCGCGGCGCGGTGTGAACAGGAACGTCGGGCGAATCGTCCCGTAGCGGTACTCGCTGGTCACCAGCAGCACGCCGGCCAGACCCGAAAAGATCAACGCGACGGCGCCGGGCGCGAACAAGCCGCGCTGGTCATGTCTGGAGGCGAGGCCCTCGGGGTGGGTGAGCAGGCCCGTGAGCACCACGATCAGCAGCGTCAGCCCGATCACTCCGGCAAACAGGCCAAGCGTGGTCCGGGTTGAGCGGACCTTCAGCAGCTCCGCCTTCAGCTGCGCGATCACGAGCTCGGCTCCGCGGTCAGCTCCAGGAAGATCTGCTCCAGCGACGAGCCCTCGGCGATCAGCTCGTGTACAGCGACGCCCGCGGCGAACGCGATCTCGCCGACACGGTCGGTGTCCGCGCCGCTGACCAGCAGCGTCTGGTGATCGCGCGTCGCCTCCAGATGCTCGCGGCGCAGCGCCTCCAGGAGCTGCTCCGGCTGGGGGGTACGGACGCGGACCATGCCGCCGACACGGCTGGTCAGCTGCGGCAGCGAGGACTCCACGACCAGACGACCGCGGGTGATGATCAGCACCTGGTCGACCGTCTGCGCCACCTCGGCGAGGACGTGGCTGGAGACGAGCACCGTGCGTCCTCCGGACGCGAACGCCCGCAGGAAGTCGCGCAGCCAGCGCACACCCTCCGGATCCAGGCCGTTCGCCGGCTCATCCAGGATCAGCAACTCCGGATCGCCCAGGAGCGCCCCAGCGAGCCCAAGACGCTGGCGCATGCCGAGCGAGTAGCCCTTGACCCGCCGCCGACCCGCCTTCTGCAGTTCGACCGTCTGCAGCACATCGTCCGCGCGCGAGTCGGGCAGGCCGGCGGCCCGGCCAAGCGTCCGCAGATGATCACGGCCCGAGCGCCCGGGATGAAAATCCGTCGCCTCGAGCACCGCGCCGACCGACAGCGCGGCACGATCGAGCTCGGCGTACGGCTTGCCGAGCACCAGCGACCGCCCGCTCGTCGGCGCGGCCAGGCCGAGCAGCATCCGCAACGTCGTCGTCTTCCCCGCACCGTTGGGGCCCAGGAAACCCGTAATCGTCCCGGGCTCGAGCCGGAACGACAGGTCATCGACCGCGAGGACCGACCCAAATCGCTTCGTCAACGACTCAGCGACTACCGCCGTCACGGTTCCATCGCGGTCACCCGGACAGCGGTCCCACCAAACACGGCGACACAAGACACCGACGTCCAATGTAACCGGTCCGACCGCGACTGTTCGCAGCGGTCGTGCAGCCTGCCGACCGCATTGACAATCCAGCTATCAATATGATATCTAATTAACAGGTGATCGGATCGTCGACACCACCGTCCACAGGAGGTATCCCGATGAGCGCAACCAACGACAACACGGCTCTGGGCGGCCTGCGCGCGTGGTGGGCATCTCCGCCGCGATCGGGCCTGCAGCGGATCATCAATCCATGGGAGTACCGTCACCTTCGCGCCTTTGGGATCACGCGCGTCGTCGGTGGCCTGGTCGCGGCCACCGCGGGCGTCATCTGTCTCTCCTACAGCGCATACGGATGGGCAGCCTTCTTCCTGGTGATCGGGGCGCTGAACCTCGCGGGTGGCTACTGGTACATCACGATCGGTCGCTCTGCGCCGCCTCGACGCTGAGCCCGCGGGTGGGCCTACTATTCGTATGTCTTTCACCGATCTCAGCCGGGATCGATGTCGTCACGCGAGAGCGCGCCGGGCGCGCTGGGGGGGAATGCGGCGGATGGCGAGGATCATCTTCTTGGGCGGAGGCGTATGCGGGCTGGCGGGCGGGATGATGCTGGCCCGCGACGGGCATGAGGTGACCGTGCTGGAGCGTGATTCGGCGCCGGTCCCGGAGTCGCTCGAGGAGGCGTGGACGTCGTGGGATCGCGAGGGTGTGCGGCAGTTCCGCCTGGCGCACTTCCTGGCGCCGGCGGGTCGAGCCGTTCTCGAGGAGGATCTTCCGGAGGTCTTTCACGACCTCGTGGCGGCGGGTGCTGCGCGGCTGGATCTGCTCGGGTTGATGCCTCCGACCATCGCCGGGACCGGTCCGCGGGTCGGGGATGAGCGGTTCGTGACGTACACCGCGCGGCGCCCGATCTTCGAGCAGGTCCTGGGCAAGGCCGCGGCACGGGAGCCGCGCCTGCAGATCAGAAGGGGAACGGCCGTGTCGGGGCTGACGATGCATCGTGTCAACGGCACCGCGCACGTGGACGGCGTCCGGCTTGACTCGGGCGAGACGCTCGGCGGGGATCTCGTCGTCGACGCGATGGGTCGGCGCTCCCAGCTGCCGGCTTGGCTGGCCGCTGCGGGTATCGGGCCGGTGCACGAGGAGTCCGAGGACTCCGGGTTCATCTACTACGGCCGCTACTTCCGCTCGTCCGACGGGACGACGCCGAAGCCGTTCGGCCCGCTGCTCGCGCCGTTGGGCAGCTTCTCGGTTCTGACCCTGCCTTCCGACAACGGCACGTGGGCAGTGACGCTGGTCACCTCCAGCGGGGATCGCATGCTCAAGCGGATGCGCGACCCGAAGCTGTGGACGGCCGTCGTCGAGGCCTGTCCGCTGCACGCGCCCTGGCTGGAGGGCGAGCCGATCACCGAGCTCGAAGCGATGGGCGGCGTGCTCGACCGCTACCGCCGCCTGCTCGCGGGCGGTCGCCCGCTGCTCACCGGGATTGCGCTGCTCGGGGACGCGGCAGCCTGCACGAACCCCTCGCTGGGTCGTGGCATATCGCTGGGCCTGCTGCACGCGCGGGCTCTGCGAGAGGTCGTCGGCTCGCACCTCGGCGATCCGCTGGAGTTCGCGGAGGCGTGGGATGCGGCCACCGAGACGAGGCTGACGCCGTGGTACCGGGAGACCGTCGACGAGGATCGAGACCGCCTGCGCGAGATCGATGCGCTACACGCCGGGGTGCAGCCGGCTGCGCCGGGCGAGCGCGCGGCCGCTCTCAGGCACGCCCTCGACACGGCAGCCATCTTCGACGCCGATCTGTTCAGGGCGTACCTGGACTCCCGTGCCGTTCTGAAGCCCCTCGGGCAGACGTTCTCCGAGGATGGAGTGGCCGAGCGGACGCTCGAGGTGGCCGGCGAGCACGCGCGCCTGCAGCTTCCGGGGCCCAGCCGCGAGGAGTTGACGGCCTTGCTCGGGTAGCGTCGAGGACGCTCGGCCGCGTGCGGCTCAATCGAGCGTGAGGACGTGGGCGGTGCCGGCCTCGACGCGACCCTCGAGAACCTCGAGGTAGACGCGCTGAAGCGCGTCGAACCCTCGGTCGTGGACCACCTCGAGCCAGCTCCCGGCCCACTCACAAAACGGGCCCCACGCCTCGGACACCCTCGACTGGAGCTCGGCCGGTCCCCAGTCCGCAGACCGCTTGTCGCGACGATCGGGGGCGAAGAACAGGGTCGGCACCGGTCCGGGCAGCTCGCCGCCGCCGGCGGCGGCGAGCGTCGTCCAGTGCGTGACCCCGACCGTCATGCTGGAGGCGAGCTCATCGGCATAGTGCGTATGGACCGCGAGGCGCACCGCCGGGTCTCCCGCGATGTCGACGAACGTCGCCGGTCCTCGATCGAGCGAGGCGATTGCATCGTAGGTCACGGTGCGGGTGTAGATGCCCAGGCCCTCGACGAACTCGACGTTGCGTGCGGAGGTCAGCCCGACCAGTTGCACTCCCTCTCGCTGCGACAGAAGAAACGCGGTGCCGATGGCGGTCTTGCTCGAGGCGCTCGAGAACAGGATCGATCCGCGCGCGGTGAGCCCGTCGTCGACGAGCTGGTCCTCGATCAGAAACGCTGTCAGGAACAACGGACGCAACAGCGTCTGCAGGCCCTCGGTGTCCGCACGGTAGAGGGGATCTGCGTCTGTGGCCAGGTAACGCTGATAGGTCGAAGGCAGCGCCGCCCGGTGCGGCGAGCCGTCAACGAAGCCGTCCGCACCGGCGTGGGCGGGGGTCACCGCAAGGTACGACGAGGGGGGCAGGTATCCGTACACGCGCATCCCAGGCTCGACCTTCTCGGTCTCGCTCCGCGCCACCTCGGCGAAGCCCCACATCGGGACATGACCCCAGCCGTTCCCGGCGGGAAAGAAATCCCAGTAGGACATCATCTGGCCGAGCACCGCATACGTGACGTTGTTCGCGGTCAGCCCGAACCTGTCGACCCGCAGCAGCGCCTGGCCGGGCTCGAGCTCGGGCATGACCGACTCCACGACCCGGCAGTCGCGCAGATTTGCGCGCTTGACCACGAAATCGCTCATCGCCATCGAAGATGCTCCCACACCCAGCGTCGGCGCGCGCACCTGCGCTGTAACGATTCGGGCGCAAATCGACAGTAGGGGTCATGACGAGGGATCACCACAAAGCGAACCGGAGACCGGGAGAGGGCCGCTTGGCGACATCGACCTTGAAGCGCCGGCTCAGCAACTGCCGTCCGAGTTGGATCTCGATCCCGACCTCGCGCGCGGTCTGCGCGTGCTGTCGGAAACGGATCGCGAAGCGCTGCTGCTGATCGCCTGGGAGGACCTGCCCGGCGATCACACCGCACTGCTCGCGCGGATCGTCGCCGAGCCGGGCGACCCCCGCTTGCGGCAAGCTCCCCACGAGCGCTCGTCCCGGCTCCGTGGTCGGAAGGGGCGACCGTGGACACGCGCGCGTCCCCGCTTTCTCGCGGGCAGCACGCTCGGGCTGGCGGGCGTCGGCGCGGCGCTCCTGCTGGTCCTGGGTGGGTCGGCGGCGCCGCCGGCGTTCGCGATCACGAAGGAAGGCGATGGATCGGTGCTGGTGACGCTGAGCCACGCCGAAGACCAGAATCTTCCCCAGGTGAACGCCAAGCTCGCCGCGATGGGGACCCACGAGCAGATCACGATCTACATGGCGTCGGGGCCGGCAGCCGTCCCCGGCTCGGTCACCTGCACGCGAGCGCCGGGCACGTCGAGCCCGTCGGGGCCGCAGGTGAAGGTTCTCGATGGCACGAACGGCACGGAGGTGATCCGCCCGGCCGAGGCAGCGGGCAACACGGGCGAGGGCACCTTCCATCTGGACCGCTGCGTCGTCTCCGCTGCCGGTTCGGTTGGCAACACGGGCAATTCGGGCGCCGGTTGATCCGGTGACGGCTGCCGGCGCCAGCCCGGCGCCGGTGTCGGCGAGGGCGCGGTTGGCGGTCCGACTCCCGGCTCGCAGCGAGGGTCGGACCGCTGCGTGGTGGCCGTGGTCGATCCTCGCCGCGGCGGTCGGCTGGAACCTCGCGAGCCTGCGGGCGCTCACGCTCGGAGTCGCGTACCTCAACGACAGCTCGGTGCACGAGCAGATGGTGCGCTTCGCGACCGCGCAGCTGCGCGCCGGACACCTGCCGTTCACGAGCTGGTTCCCGTTCCTCGGTGAGGGGTCGCCGCAGTTCCTTCACTACCAGAGCCTGCCGGCGATCGTGACGGGACTGGTCGGGCTGGCGGCCGGCCCTGACGTCGACGAGGTCGGATACACGCTGCGCACCGCCTCGCTGATGACCGACCCCGAGTTCTCCTTCGACGACCGCAACCCGGGCGACTACCGGCTGTTCGCGATCCATTACCTCATCATCGCCACCGGCTCCAGACCCCCCGTCCCCGCTGCGCTCGAGCTCCGGGCCGGGCCCTACTCGCTGTGGAGGCTGCCGGGCGCCGCCGGCGTCCTGCGCGCCGGCACGATCGTCGGTCAGCTGGCCGCCGATCGGACCGACATCGGCACGCGGACGCTCCGCGTGCTGCACTCCGATCTGGCCCAGCACGACCGCTACGAGCAGGTGCGCTTCGACCAGCCCGGCTCCGGCGTCCCGGCTCGGTTCCCGCGCTCCTGGACCGTGCCGCCGCCCCGAGGGCCAGCCGGGACCGTGGTCGCGCAAGCCGACGAGCTCGCCGCGGGCCGCCGCGACCGTCGCGATGCGCCGGCGCGGCGTCGTCGTGCTGAGCGCCTCGTTTGACCCGGGCTGGACGGCGACCGTCGACGGACGCTCACGGCCCACCGAGATGGTCGCGCCCGCCCTGGTCGCGACGACCGTGCCGGGCGGCACCCATCGCGTCGTGTTTCACTACCGCGGGTTTCGCGGGTATTCGCTGCTGTTCGCGGTCAGCGCGGCGGCGCTGCTCACGCTTCGGGGAGCAACGTGGCGAGGCCGTCGAGTACGCGCTCGAGCCCGAGGTCGAAGCCGTGTTTGAGGCGGTCGGGATCGTGCGGCGCGCGGGCGTCGAGGACGACGCGGGTGAGCAGCGGGTAGCGGCCGCTCTGGATCAGGCTCTCGATGTACGGAATCTGGGTTTGCATCCATTGCTCCTGGTCGAGACCGGAGCGACGGACGGCCTCCTGCTCGGACAGCTCCTCGAGTGCGCGACCACGGACGAAGGCGTCGAGCGTTTCGACGATCACGAGCATCTCGTCGATGTCGAGGTCGAGACCGTCGATCGCGCTGAGCACCTGCTCGTAGCGCCGAGCCGTATTGGGTCCGAAAGTGCGCAGGCCGGCGCTCGGGACCGCCATCCAGGGGTGGCGCAGGATCATCGCCCGTAGGCCGTGAGCGAACGAGCGCAGGTCCTGGCGCCAGGCCCCTCGGACCTCGAACTGCAGGTCGTTGCCCATCACGCCGTCGACCATCAACTCGATCAGCTCGTCCTTGCGGGCGACATACCGGTAGAGCGACGCCGCTCCAACGCCGAGATCCGCCGCCACGGCCCGCATCGAGACGGCCTCGATTCCCTGGGTGTCGGCCAGCGTCGTGGCGGCCGTCGTGATCTCCTCGCGCGACAGCGAGGGAGCGGGACCACGAGCGTCGCGCTCGGGACGACCCCAGATGACCCCGCGACCAGGACTCATTGCGAACAGTGTACTCAGTCTGGTACGGTCTCGCGCCCGACCTCCTGAGCGCGGGCGCGCTGCTGCTCGGCGCGTTTGTCGTATGGGAGCGCCACCGCCGGGGCGATCCGCTGATCGAGCCCGGACTGCTGGCCAACCGCACCTACACCAGCGGGATCCTCGTCGCGCTCGCGTTCTTCGGGCGCGTTCGGCGGGCTGCTGCTCTGCGTCTCGCTGTTCGCCCAGCTCGGCGAGGGTTTCTCACCGATCCACGCGGGCTTGACGTTGATGGCGATGGTCGTCGGGATGATCGCCGGGATGGGCGCCGGCTTCGCGCTGATCGGCCGCCTCGGCCGCCACATGCTCCACCTCGGCGTCGCGGTCGTCGCCGCGGGCACGGTCGCGTTGGCCCTGACCGTGACCGGCGCCCGCACGGCCTCGACCCTCGACCTCGCACCGGGACTGTTCCTCATCGGCCTCGGCGCCGGTGCGAGCGTCGGCCAGCTGTTCGACTTCATCCTCGCCGGAGTCGGCATGGACGAGGTCGGCTCCGCCTCCGGGGTACTGGAGGCAGTGCAGCAGCTCTTGAGCGCGGTCGGCGTCGCCGCCCTGGGAACGATCTTCTTCTCGGCCTTCGCCCACCACCTCCCGACGGACGCGCTCGCGGTCACCGGGTGGGGGTGCCTGGCGCCCATCGCGGTCGCGTTCGCGCTCATCTTCCGGTTGCCGAGGCACGCCCGCCGGCCACAGATCTGTCCGGCCGCGGCGTGAGCGTTGGACCCAACCTCCTCGTGAGACGCTCACCGGAGGAGATTCTGACCGGGCGCCCGACTTTGGGAGTAGGATCCTCCGCGCTGATCGGGATCTTCCTCAGCGGCGATAACAGCGACAGCGCGAACACCGGTTTGGATGCAGGCCAGGTGAACCTTTCCTACTCCAACGCCGCCACCGGTGGGGCTCTCGTCAGCGTTCCGTTGACGGGCACCACGATCGATGACGGGTACATCGTCGGGACGACTGAGCCTGGTACGGGCTTTACGCTGAGCGCCGGGACGACCGACACCACGACCTGGCAGCTGTCGCTGGCCGCAGGCGCACCCGGCTCTGCCGCCAACGACGCCTTACGGCTCGAGGTCGACCTCGATCAGGTGGATACGAGCAGCGGCGCGACCAGCAACCTGGACTACGACAGCGGGATCCTCACGGCGATCGCCGGCGCCGCCACCACCACGCCGCCCATCACGACGCCGACCGGCACGACCACCACGATCGTCGAGCCGACGACCACCACGATCGAGCCCGGGAGCACGATCACCAAGACAGTGATCGAGACCGTGCCGCTCGTTGCCGCGAAATGCACCGTCCCGAAGCTCGTCGGTGATTCACCCAAGAGCACTGCGGCAGCGCTGAAGAAGGCGAACTGCACGAGCGTCACGCAGATCGAACCGGCGCACAGGAAAAGCCAGAAGCTCGTCGTCAAAACCGCCAACCCGAAGGCCGGCACGCGCCTGCCGGTCGGTGGCACGCTCACCGTGACATTCAAGGCAGTCGCCGTCAAGAAGGCGACGTAGCGCATCGATCGCGCTGCCCGGCCGGCCGAAGCTGAGGCGTGATCGGGGCGCTCACCCGGTCTCGTGAGCGATGTCGGCACGCTCGCGCATCCAGGCAGCCACGCTCTGCGGGAGGGCGGGAGCTCGGGCGGCGTGAGCCAGCAGCCCGTGGTCGGTCATGATCGCCCGCGCCACCATCGCGATCGTGATCCCGTGGTCGGGGCGCGAGACGATCGTGACGGGGTCGCCTCGGCCCAGCTCGCCTTCTGCGGTGATGCGCAGGTAGGCGCCCGGGCGGCCGGCCTGCGCGAACCGGCGGACCATCGCGGGGTCGTCGAAGGCGACGGCGAGCTTGTAGCACGGCTGGCGGGGCTGGCAGACCTCAAGCTCGGTCGATCCAACCCGCCAGCGCTCGCCGATCACCGCGCCGGACACCTCGACCCCGGCGGTGGTGAGGTTCTCGCCAAACGCGCCGGGCGCGAGCTCTGAGCCGAGAATCGTCGCCCACCACGCGGCGTCCTCGCTGGCGTAGGCATAGACGGCCTTGTCCGGCCCGCCGTGGACGCTGCGGTCGGCTTGGTCATCGCCGGCAAGGTTCACGCCTCGCAGCGCGATTCGCCCGGTCACGGATGATTTCGCGATCGCGCTGATCACCGGCCGACCGCGCCGCGACACGCCGATCTGGCGCGGGACGCCGACGTTGACGCTGACAAGCTGTCCCATCGCTCTCATAGTCAAGCAATTCCGGTCGCACCGGCAACGGTCAGACGGTCGCGATGCATGGCTTCAGTCGTCGTCGGCTTCGGGGTCGATCGTGATCTGCCGTAGATACCGTTCCGGCGCGTCGAGGAAGCCGCGCATCTGGCGGACGGCCTGGAGATCGTCGTAGACGGTGCTGTTGATGCCGTCCTCGTCGAGCTCATAGATCTGGGCGCCGGGTGCGGCGAGCAGGACCGGCGAGTGGGTGGCGATCACGAACTGGGCGCCGGAGTGAGCAGCGCGGGTCACGATCGCGAGCAGCGCCAGCGCCCCGGTGACCGATAGTGCCGCCTCGGGCTCGTCGAGGAGGTAGAGACCATCGGCCCCGAAGCGGTTGGCGGCGAGCGCCAGGAAGGACTCGCCGTGGGACTGCGCGTGGAGGGGGACCTCGCCGTAGATCGATAGGTCGGGAGCGAACCGGTCGCCGCTGTCGATGAACTCGGCAACGTTGAAGAAGCTCTCGGCTCGAAGGAAGTAGCCGTTTCGCGGCTTGGTGGCGCTCAGCACCGGCGCCAAGAGCGGCACATCATCGTCGTCGAGCACCCTGCGAGGCACGGCCGGCAGCTCACCGAGGCGCTCAAGCTCACCGCCGTGCTCCGCGAAGCCGATCGCCGCCGCGATCGCCTCGAGAATCGTTGACTTCCCGCTCCCGTTCTCGCCCGCCAGCAGAGTCACCGGCCCGGTGAGGGTCAGCTCTTCGATGTTCGCGATGGCGGGAACGCTGAACGGGAACTCGTCGGCCCAGTTCAGGCGCGTGAGTCCGAGCACGTACGGGCCCGGGCCAAACCGTCGCCCATCTCTCCGTTTCGCCACACGATAACCGTAGCCATCACTACAGTCCCGGTGTGATGCGGGCGGTGGTGATTACCGAGCACGGGGGGCCGGAGGTCCTTCAGGTCCAGGACCGACCCGACCCGCCGGTGGGGCCGGGTGACGTTCGCATCGCGGTCAGGGCGGCGGGGATCAACTTCGCCGACACCCTGGCCCGGACCGGTCTGTACCCGGATTCGCCGAAGGTCCCGTGCGTCGTCGGCTATGAGGTGGCCGGCGAAGTGGAGTCGGTGGGTGATGGAGTCGTGTCGGTCACGCCAGGTGACCGGGTGCTCGCGGCCACTCGCTTCAACGGTCAGGCCGAGCTGGTCACGGTGCCGGAGAGCATGGTCTACGAGTTGCCGGCGCAGCTCTCCTTTGAGGAGGGTGCCGCCTTCCCGGTCAACTATGCGACCGCGCAGGCGGGGCTGGTCGTGATGGCAGGCCTCAAGCGGGGCGAGCGGGTGCTGATTCATGCCGCCGCCGGTGGGGTGGGGATCTCGGCAACGCAGATCGCCAAGCGCATCGGCGC
>JBELAG010000128.1:0-14963 GCA_049509055.1 Solirubrobacteraceae bacterium | reverse complement strand
GCCGCCGGCGGCGGCAATCGTGCAGAAGCTGGTCGACGGGCAGGCGACACCGTTCAGCGACTGGCCGCGGTCGATCAGGATGCGAGCGGGATGTCGGGGTGAGTTGGGGTCGAACGTCACCGCGCCACCTTGGTCATCGACCGCAGTGCACTGGTTGGTCGAGGGACAGGCGACACTGAATAGCGCGTTGGGACCGTCGATCGTGACCGGCGATGGGTGGCCGGGTGCGGCGGGGTCGAACGTCACCTCCCGCCCGCGGTAGTCGACCGCCGTGCACTGGCTGATCGACGGGCACGCGATCCCGTTCAAGACCTCGCGCCGGTCGATCTCGACCGGGGTGGGCCGACCCGGTGAGCCGGGATCGAACGTCAACTCGCGACCGCCGTAATCGACGGCAGTGCACTGTCGCTGCGACGGGCAGGCAACGTAGTCGAGGTATCGGTCATCGATTGTGACGGGGGTCGGGTGTCCAGGCGCGGCCGGGTCGAACGTCACCTCGTGCCCGTGCTTGTCGACCGCTGTACAGCGTGTTGCGATTGGGCACGCAACGCTGAAGAGAAACGTGCGGCCATCGATGTCGGTGAGCATGGGGTGGGCCGGCGCGGAGGGGTCAAGCGTCACCGCACGGCCGCTGTTGTCGACCGCGGTGCACTGCTCCAGGGAGGGACAGGCGACATCGACGACGCTGATCGTGCCGTCAATGTCCGTTGGCGTCGGGCGCCCGGGCGCGATCGGGTCAAACGCCACCTCCCTGCCCATGCCGTCCACCGCGACGCACGCAGTGGCCGAGGCGCAGCTGAGCAACCCCGGAGTGATCGCCAAGAAGTGAGCGGTGGCGTCGACCGCAATCGGGACGGGAGCCCCCGGCGACTCCGGGTCGAACGTTATCTCTCGCCCGTACCGGTCAAACGCGGAGCACTGGCTCGTGGAGGGGCACGCGACCGCCTGCAAGGTTCGGTGGCCGTCGAGATCGCTGGAGGTCGGTTGCTGCGGTGCCGTCGGGTCAAACGTCACCTCGCTGCCGTGCTCGTCCACTGTCGTGCATTGCCGCGTCGACGGGCAGTCGACGGCGATCAGCCCCGGGTTCTCGTCGACCGCGGCGATTGCAGGCGTCTCGGCCGAACCGGGGTCAAACGTTAGCTCGTTCCCGTCGGCATCGACCGCGGTGCACTGGCTCACCAACGGGCAAGACAGGCTGTTGAGAGCGACGTGCGGGTCGATCGCGACCGCGGCGCCCGGCGCGGGCTGCGCCGGGTCGAACGTCACCTCGTCTCCGCTCACATCGACCGCCGTGCACTGGCCCGCCGAAGGACACGAGATGGCGGTCGGGGTCTGGCCGCTGTCGATCAGGGCCGAGGCGGGCAGCCCCGGTTTGGCCGGGTCGAACGTCACCTCCCGTCCGACTGCGTCGACCGCGGTGCATTGAGCGGTGGACGGGCACGCAACAGCGATGAGGCGACTGAGGCCGTCAATCTTGGTGGGCACACTGTCGCCGGGGGAAACCGGATCGAACGTCGCCTCCCGCCCGTTGCTGTCGACCGCAGTGCACTGGCTCGGGGACGGGCAGGCGACCGCTTCGAGCGGTTGGCCACCGCCGTGGTCGACAACGATCGGGCTAGACCACTTCCACACCGGCCGCGCAACCCCGGGAAACACGAGCGCCAACAGCACCGGCAAGCTCGCCTTCGCCCAACCCGACCGATTGATTCGGACCCTCACCCAATTCCCGCGTGCCAGCATCCTCATCACAGCCCTCGCTCGATCGGGTGCGCGGCGTTTCCGGGGGCTTGGTGACGATCGCCACCGCGATCGAGATCGCCACCCAGTTTGCCGATACGCGCGCGCCGCCGCGCCAGAGCGCCGAGCCCCCCCCCCCCCCGCTATCCCGAGATCTCGACATCACTCGATCATCGCACGTCCGCGCTCGCAGCCGGGAGGCGCGCGGGCGCTCGCCCCGACGAAGTCGCGAACCGGCGCTTCGGGACGCGCAGCGTCTTCATCGGGTAGCGCCATCAGCGGCGCGAAATCCAACGCTTAGTGTTTGTCGCCACCCGGGGCCGAGGAGGCGCGCCTTCCGCCGCAGGCCCCCCCTCCTGGCGATTTGCGAGACCGCCGACGTCCTCCCGGTCGAGACCTGCATTCGTCGTCGGGCGGGCATCTCGGCCAGGACTCGGCTGGCTGCCTATGTCCGTTATCGGCAGCGCCGGCCGGGCTCGTCGGCGCTCGCCGCGCAGGCTGGTTTGCGCGGGAAGACGAGATTCGAGCGGTTTCGCACGCGGATTGCCATCTTGGTACGTTCGTACTAGGGTTATGGCAGTGCGTACGAGGGAGGCCACTTTCACCCACCAGAAGCGACGCGACCAGTTCGTCCAGTGCATGATCGACGCGATCGTGGAGGGCGGCTACCAAGACGCGTCGGTGGCCGAGGTGGCCCGCCGGGCCGGGGTCAGCAAGGGCGTGGTCTCGTATCACTTCCCGGCTCGTGACGACCTGATCTACGCGGTCGTCGCCCACTTGTTCGACACGATCAAGAAGGCGATCGAGCCGCGGCTCGCCGGAGTGCAGCCAGTCGAGTTCCCGGCGGCGTACATCGAGGCGTGGGTCGACTACTTCCGCACGCAGACGCGCAACATGCTGGCGGTCCGAGAGATCTGGGGCAACTTCCGCGACGTTTCGGGCAAGCTCCAGTTCGGCCCTGATGCCGCCAAGGGCGAGCTTGACCGGGTCGCGGAGATCCTCGCCAAGGGCCAGGCCAGCGGCGAGCTGCGCGCCTTTGACCCAAAGATCATGGCCGCGTCAATGAAGGGCGCGCTGGACCAGCTTCTTAACCGGCTGGCGCGGGAGCCCGAGCTGGACCTCGATGTCTACGGCTCAGAGCTCGTTGCGCTGTTTGCGCGCGCCACCCGGACGGACCCTGATGCTGGGTAGGCCGCGATGGAGGAGAGGTTAGGGCGGTTGCCGGGAAACCGTGGGAGGAATGCGCATGCAGAGTGAAGAGAGCCCCGGCGCGGAGTTCGAGCGCCCTATTACGGTCGTGCTGGTCGACGATGAGCAGCTCATCCGCGGCGCGATCGCGCAAGCGCTCTTCAGCAGTGGCCTTGAGCTCGTCGGGGAGGCCGCGAACGGTGAGGACGCGATCGAGATCGTTGTCGACGTGCACCCAGACGTCGTCCTGATGGATCTGCGCCTTCCCGGGATCTCGGGCGTTGAGGCAATCGAGCAGCTCGGGCTGCTCGCTCCCGCGTCACGCGTCCTGGTGCTCACCCGCTCAGAACAGAACCGCGTCGTCGAAGCGATCGTCGCCGGCGCCAGCGGCTACATCCTCAAGACCGCACCCTCCGAGGCGATCATCAACGCCGTCAAAGCCACCGCCGCCGGGGAATCCGTGCTCTCCCCACAGATCGCCGGAAAGCTCTTGCGCCGCATCCGGGAGCTAGACCTCCCGGTCAAAACGAGCGGGAGGTCTGCGACCGCGATCCGCGCTGCCCTGACAGAGCGAGAGCTCGAGATCTTCACCCAACTCGCCAGCGGCAACAGCAACCAACAGATTGCGCACGATCTCTCGGTCAGCACGCACACTGTCGCCAACCACATCGCCAGCATCCTCGCCAAACTCCACCTCGAGAACCGCATCCAAGCAGCCGTCCAAGCAGTGCGCAGCGGCATGTCCTAACCAGCTCGGCATGACCGTATTCGCTCCGACGTACACACCGACGAAGGAGCCCCAGGCGGCTCTCAGCACACACGTGTGGTTCTACCTCTCGCCGCAGCGAGCAAGATCAGCGACTTGTGCTTGGCCAAGCGGTTGGCGACCTCGACGTGTATCAGGGGCGTCGCCTGTCCATCGCCGATCCACCGCCGCGCAGCCGATGTCGCGCGACGCGCCGGCACCTGTCCACAGCGCCGATACCAACACCGCGATCGACCGAGTCGCGGCGCCGATGCGCGTCATCGCCCAAGCAGAGGACTCGCCGACCCGCGCCCGCTCGAGCTGCTCGGCGCATCGACGCCGCGAGCCGAGGAACACTGCTCAGTAGTTAGATCGAACCCCTCGGCAGCCCAAAAGCTGGCTCGATCGACCTATTCACGGCATCGTCGTCGCGAGCTACGGTGCGAGCATGGCGATATTCACTAAAGAGTCGCTAGCCGACCAGTCAGGTCCGAGCACCGATCATGAACGTACGCCGTCGGCTGCCCATGCAGTCGACCTGACAAAGATCTACGGCAAAGGCGACGCCGTGGTCCGTGCGCTTGACGGCGTCGATGTCGAGTTCGAGCAGGGTCGCTTCACCGCCGTGATGGGCCCTTCGGGGTCCGGCAAGTCGACTCTGATGCATTGCATGGCCGGGCTGGACGCGCCGACCTCTGGGCACTCCTTCGTGGGCGATCACGAGATCGGCCTGCTCGACGACGCGGGCCTGACCGATCTGCGCCGCGACCGGATCGGCTTCGTGTTCCAGTCCTTCAACCTCGTACCGACGCTGACGGCGAGCGAGAACATCACCCTTCCCGTCGACCTCGCCGGCGCCAAGCTCGACCAGGCGTGGTTCGACTACCTCGTCGGGGCACTCGGAATCGCGGACCGGCTCTCGTACCGTCCCAGCGAGATGTCCGGCGGCCAGCAGCAGCGCATCGCCTGCGCCCGGGCCCTGATCCGCCGCCCCGAGCTGATCTTCGCCGACGAGCCCACCGGCAACCTCGATTCGAGCTCGTCCGCCGAGCTGCTCGCCTTCCTGCGCCGGTCGGTGAACGAGCACGGCCAGTCGATCGTGATGGTCACCCACGACCCGCGCGGGGCGGCCTACGCGGACCGGGTGATCTTCCTGGCAGACGGCAAGCTGGTGGGAGAGCTGCTGTCGCCCACGGCCGACCTAGTGCTCGAGCGGATGATGAAGCTGGGCGACCCGGCCGCGTCGACGGACTGAAAGCCGCTGCCATGTGGAAGCTGACCATCAAGGGTCTGCTCGCTCGCAAGCTGCGCCTGGCGCTGACGGCGCTGGCGATCGTGCTCGGCGTCACCTTCGTCTCGGGAACGCTGATCCTGACCGACACCCTCGACCACACGTTCGACAACCTGGTCGGCAACGCCTACCAGCACGTCAGCTTCCAGATCCGCGGCAAGGCGCCGTTCGGCAACAACAACACCGCGGCCGCTGCCAACGGCACCAGCCGCAAGCCGATCCCGGAGTCGATCGCGACGACGGTCAGCCGGGTGCCCGGCGTCGCCTACGTGGACGGGTCGGTCGGAGGGTACGCCCAGTTCGTGGCCCCCGACGGCGACGCGATCGGGGGCGCAGCCTCGGCCCTGGGGTTCTCGTTCGATCCGAATCGGCAGCTGTCGGCCGTGCGGCTCGTCTCGGGCCGCGGGCCCACGACCGCCGACGACGTGGTCATGGACCGGGCGACAGCAACGAAGTATCACTTCAAGATCGGCGAGCGCGTGCGCGTGGTTTCCGGGCAGCCGCCCAAGACCTACACCATCAGCGGACTCGTCACGTTCGGCGCCGACAACAACCTGGCAGGCGCCACGCTGGCTGGCTTCTCCCCGCCGACCGCCCAGGCGCTATTCAAGACGCGCGGCTACTACGACACAATCAACGTCCTAGCCGCACCGGGGACAGACAACGTCCGGCTGCAGCAGGCGATCGCCCGGGTCCTGCCGCCGGGCGTGCAGGTCGTCAGCGGCCAGACCGTCGCCAACGAACTGTCCAGCGCCGTTAGCGACGCGCTCTCGTTCCTCTCAACCGCACTGCTCGTGTTCGCCGCGATCTCGCTGTTCGTCGGCGGCTTCACGATCTTCAACACCTTCTCGATCACCGTCGGCCAGCGCACCCGCGAACTCGCTCTGCTGCGGGTCGTGGGAGCCAGCCGACGCCAGGTGTTCAGGTCGGTGCTAACCGAAGCCGCCCTGCTCGGAATCGGCGCCTCGATCATCGGCCTGGGACTGGGCGTGCTGGCCGCGCTTGGCCTCAAAGCGCTGCTGAGCGCCTTCGGGATCACGCTGCCCTCCGCGCCACTCGTGTTCGAGGCTCGTACCGTCGTCGTCGCGCTCGGCGTGGGCGTTGGCGTGACCGTGATATCCGCGATCGCGCCGGCCCGGCGCGCGGTGCGCATCCCACCCGTGGCGGCTCTGGTCGACCAACGGGAGGGCGACGACGACTCCCTCGTACGCCGTGCCACGGCCGGCAGCATCGTCGCGGTCGCCGGCGTCGCCCTCCTGGTCGCGGGGCTGGCCGCTCCGGCCATCCTGATCGTCGGCCTCGGCGCGGTGGCCGTGTTCATCGGGGCCGGAATGCTGGCGCCGATCGTCGCCCGGCCGCTGGCGGGCGCGCTCGGCCGCCCGCTCGCCGCCCTGCTCGGGACGCCGGGCCGGTTGGGACGCGAGAACTCGATGCGCAGCCCGCGGCGGACGGCCCAGACCGCCGCCGCCCTGATGGTCGGGCTCGCCCTCGTCTCGACGATCGCCGTGCTCGGCGCCTCGCTGTCAAGCTCGGCGACCAGCAACATCGACAGCGCCCTCAACGCCGACTACATCATCACCGGTCCCGGCTCCGGTTTCAGCACTTCGGTAGCGCCGGCCGTGTCCCGCGTGGCCGGTGTCAAGACGGTCACGACGGTCTACCGGGGCCAGTTCGAGCTTCGCGGGTCGCTTTCGAGCCTGGCCGCCGTGACGCCGTCCAACTTGGCGCAGACGGTGCACCTAGACATCACGGCTGGGCGAGGTCCTGCCGCACTGGCCGCCGGTGAATTGCTGATCGACACCACCACGGCGAGCTCCAAGCACCTGTCGGTGGGGTCCGTCGTGCCGGTCACGTTCGCCCAAACCGGGTCCTCGCGGATCAGAATCGGCGGGATCTTCAAAGCCAACAGCCTGATCGGGAACTACGTCGCCGGGTCGGGCTTCTTCCTGTCCCATTTCCACGACCCGCTGCCGATCGCCGTCCTCATCAGCACCCAACCCGGCGCTCTTGACGTGAGGTCCGCCGTGACCACCTATCTGAACGCGTACCCGAACGTCGGGGTCAAGACCCGCGCACAGTTCGAGCAGTCCCAGCAAAACGCAGTCCACACCGAACTGGGGCTCATCTACGTCCTGCTCGCCCTGGCCATCGCCGTCGCCCTGATCGGGATCGTCAACACCCTGATGCTGTCGGTCTTCGAGCGTACCCACGAGCTCGGCCTGCTCCGCGCAGTCGGGATGAAGCGCCGCCAGATCAAGGCGATGATCCGCTCGGAGGCCGTGATCATCGCACTGTTCGGCGCCGTTATCGGCCTGATCATAGGTACCGCCATGGGCGTCGCCTTCGCGGCCTCGCTCAAGAACCAGGGAATCACCCAAATCTCGATCCCGTTCAGCAGTCTGGTCGGCTTCCTGATCCTGGCCGCCCTGCTCGGTCTCGCGGCCGCCAGCTGGCCGGCCCGCCGCGCCGCCAAGCTCAACGTGCTCGCGGCGATCGCGGCCGACTAAAAGGGCGAGAGGTGAACCACACCGAGCACAGGCCACATCACGCATAAGCCATCACCGCTCGGCGGCAAGGCCGATTAGCCGCAGTCTTGGCGGGGCCGCTGTCACGTTTCGTGTTAATCGGTGCCGCGCGGTCGGATTCGCTGATGGTGCATCCAGGAGCGCGAGCCGATCCCTCTTCGGCAGTCGTCACGCGAGGTCAATCGTGACCACCATCCCGGGCGTCATCCCACTACTACCAATAGGAACTCATGCACAACTTACTTTCACGTATTCCCAACCGTAGGCTCGCTGTCTCGCTGGGGCTTCTCATCATCCTCGCCGCCGTCGTCATCGACCTGGCGTTTTCCGGCAATCCGGGTCTATCAATCGGCATTCTGGTGGTCTTCGTCATCATCTCGGTGACCCGCCGCTCGAAGTTCGGCCGCGTCTGGCCTCGCGGCCCCGACAAGCAGCGCTAACAACATTCCGACAGCGTCGAGCAGGTCTCGGCCGGAGGCTCACTGAGGTCGTGAACGAGCGAAAGGCCGTCGTCGACACCGCGCCGCTCGTCGTGACTGAGATGTCCGAACTGCTCGTCGAGATGGCGAGCGTCGACCGCGCCGACCATCTCGGAGAGCACTAGCCTCGCCTGCCCGCCGAGGTCGATCTCGGAATGACAGCTTGCCGCCGGTGCCGATGTTAGAGATGGGATAGATGACGACCGTGACAGCGTGAGGAGGTCATCGGCGTGCCAGCAAGCCAACCGGCAGGCGTCCGGACGACCTCGGAACTGAGACGCCCAACCCGTCGGAAGCTGTCACCCGGGCCGAACCCCACCTCGACGTGCAGGAGCACTGAGACCCGCTTTCCTGTATCGCGAGCACCACGCCTCGTAGTCTCGCGCACCCGAGTTGCGCGGTAAGCGCGCACCGCCCAAGTGGCGACTAACTGCTCTTAGTCGCCACAGATCCGGGCTGGGTGGCGACAAACCGGGTCTGAGGACGGGTGCGATCGGGCTTCCGCCGTGGCGACAAATAGGCTCGGCCTCCTGATGAGCGATCCGGTCGAGCTCGCGGCGGTCCATGAGCTGTTCGAGCGGTGGCTCGCGGGCCGACCACTCGCGGATCGATCACGGCGCGAATACGCGCGCAACGTGCGCGCGTACTGCGGCTGGCTGGCGGAGACGCCCGACCGTGATGGCTGGCAGGGCGACCCGTTGACCGATCCACTCGCGCGGGATCACGCCGCTCGTGACTACCGCCGCTATCTGCAGGTCGAGCGACGCGCGGCAGCGTCGACGGTGAATCTGGCTCTGGCGTCGCTGGATGCGTTGTATCGCTGCCTCGAGCTCGGGCGACCGAACGTGCGTCGCGACAAGCCGGCACAGGCCGCCCCGCGAGCGTTGGACGAGGCGGGGCAGCGCCTGTTGTTGCGCGCGGCAGAGGCGGCACCGATCCGTGCGCGGGCGTTGGTGATGCTGATGCTGTTCACGGCGCTGCGGATCTCCGAGGCGGTCGCGCTCGACGTCGACGACGTGCGGATCACGACCCGCAAGGGCGTGCTGGCCGTGATGGGCAAGGGTGAAATGCAGCGCGATGTGCCGCTCAACGCGCTGGTGCGCCAGGTCCTCGACGAGTGGTTGGAGCAGAGATCTGTACTCGCGCGCGAGGGCGAGCGGGCGCTGTGGGTCAGCCGAACGGGCGGGCGGCTGTCGGCCCGGTCCGCCGATCGGGACGTGCGGATGGTCGCCGCGGGCGCGGGGCTTGAGCTGTCGGCGCACACGCTGCGGCACACGTGCCTGACGGGCTTGGTGCGTCGCGGGAACGATCTCGTGATGGTCGCGGAGCTGGCCGGTCATCAGAAGCTCGAGACGACGCGGCGGTACACGCTGCCCTCCGCGGCTGATCGCCAGCGCGCCGTTGAGGATCTGCAGATCGACTACTGACCGAGAGGGAGGCCGAGGGTGGGATATCCGAATGAGGCGGAGCGCAGGCGACTGGAGCGATTCCCTGACCGGATCGCGACCGAGGATCTCCGCGCGTGCTTCGCGCTGTCTGACCGCGACCGGGACTTGGTGTTCGACCAGCGCGGCCCGGAGAATCGTCTCGGGCTGGCAGTGTCGTTGTGCGGGTTGCGGTTCTTGGGGTTCGTGCCCGATGACATCGCGTCGATCCCGGATGAGGCGCTCGGGTTCATCGCCCGGCAGCTCGACGCCGCCGCTCACGAGCTGCTCGCGTATGGCTCCCGGGCGCAGACGCGCAGCGATCACTTGCAACTGGTCCTTGACCATCTCGGCTGGCGCCGCGCCAGCGAAGTCGATCGTGAGCGCCTGGCGGAGTGGCTGATCGAGCGTGCGGTCGAGCACGATGCGCCGGCGACGTTGATGGGGCTGCTGGGCGAGCATCTCCGTGCTCGAAGCGTGTTGCGCCCGCCGGTCGAGACGCTCACGCGGATGATCGCGACCGCCCGCGGGAACGCGCACCGACGCGTCGATCAGCTCCTCGCCGACCAGCTCTCCTCGGACCGGCGACGCGAGCTCGACGCTCTCCTGGACGGCGGGTCGGGACAGACCAGCAGCCTCGCGGACCTGCGTGGACGCGCCGCCCGGACCGGGGTGAAGGAGGCGCTGGGTCAGGTTGAGCGCTACCGCCGGCTGATCGCGCTCGGCGCCGCGGAGATCGACGTGAGCATGCTCCCGCCGGCCCGGCGGCGTGCGCTGGAAGCGATGGGACGCCGGATGACCGCCCAACAGATACGTAGGCTTGAGCCCGCACGGCGGCACCCGCTGGTGCTGGTACTGCTGCAAGCACTCGTGATCGAGCGTGGCGATGAGCTGCTCGACCTCTTCGGCAAGCTGCTGCGCCTCAGCGATGCGCGCGCCGGCCGGCGGGTCGATAAGCAGCGCCGTCAGGCTGCCCGTCAGCGCGATGAGCTCGCCGCGTTGGGCCGGCAGCTCTCGATGATCCTGCTCGAGTGCGTCGAAACGGGCGAGGTGCCGTTCGACCGCGTCCGCAACGAGGTCGGCCTGGAGCGTCTCCAAGCCGCGGCCGCGGTCACCCCGGAGCAGATCACGCCGATCGACGAGCAGCAGCTCGAGCAGCTGCTCGGCAGCTATAGCCACCTGAGCCGAGCGATGCACGCGATCCTCGACGCGGTCGCGCTGACCAGCGCGGGAAGCGCCGACGAGAAGCTGCTCGCCACGCTCAAACGGGTCCGAGCGGCGCACGACCGGTTCGTCGATGAGCCGGTCGAGCTGCTGCCGAAGGCATGGCGCGCGTGGGCGCTCGACGACAAAGGGCGGGTCCGGCGAACTCGCCTGGAGCTCGGGCTGTGGTTCGTCGCCCGCGACGCGTTGCGTGCCGGACGCCTGTTTCGCCCGATCGGGCGGCGCTACGCCGACCCGGCCGGGTTCCTCCTGCCCGCCGGCCGCTGGCAAGCCGACCGGTCAGAGCTCGCGATCACGTTCGGCCGCACACTCGATGCCAATCAGCGCCTGGCGGAGCTTGCGGCAGATCAGCGACAGGCGCTCCGCGATCTCCAGGCCTCGGTCAACGCCGGGAACGGCGTGCGGCTCGTCGCGGGCCGCCTCGAGCTCTCACCACCGGACGCGCTGGATGAGAACCCCGCTGCCGTCAGGCTGAGAGCACAGCTGGATCGACTGATGCCGCACATCGACATTCCCGATCTGCTCGCCGAGGTCGAGGGGTGGACCGGGTTCACCGGCCAGCTCACACACGCCGCTGGCGCGACCCCGCGGATGGGCGATCTGCAGCAGCATCTCCATGCGGCGCTGCTCGCGAGCGGCTTGAACCTCGGGCCGACCCGGATGGCTGAGTGCTGCCCGCTCAGCTACCGCCAGCTCGCGTGGGCGACCGAGTGGTATCTCGGCGACGAGCAGCTCCAAGCCGCCAACGACGTTCTCATCGACTACCTCCACCAGCTGCAGCTCGCCTCGCACTGGGGCACCGGCGAGTTCTCAAGCTCTGACGGGCAACGCTCCGGTGTTCGCGGCCGCGCTGCGGCCGCCGATGCGATGGCCCGCGAGTTCGGGTTCCGCCGCGGCGCGCTGAACCTCGTGAACTGGGTCTCAGACCAGTACCGCCGGCTCGGCATCGGTCACCGGAATGTAGGTGATCGTCGGCGGGCGGTGTTGGCGGGCGACGCTGGCGGGAACGAGCGTGATCCCGTTGCCGGCGGCGACCATCGTCAACAGCTCGGTCACGCTGCGTGCCCTGCCGGCGATCCGGCCGGGCAGTCCGTGGCGACGCTGCTCGTCCTTCCAGCGTTCCATCGCGTTGTGATGAGTCCCGGGATTGACGACGAACCGGTCCGCGTCGAGTTCGCGCAAGCTGACGCTGATCCGGTCAGCGAGCCGGTGCGAGTTCGCCACGACCAGCATCCGTGGCTCGCTGGCCAGCTCGGTGACCGTCACGGGGAGATGTTCGAGCTGACCCGCGCGAAGGCGCGTGAACGCGACGTCGACGCTCCCTGCGATGATGGTGTCGAGATCACCGAAGAGCAGCTCGCGAACACTCACGGTGGCCGACCGATGGCGCTCGCTGAACGCCGCGAGCGTTCCGGGAAGCAGGCGGCTCGCGGCCGTGCCGTAGTAACCGACGGCCAGCGTCTCGTCGGCGGTTCGGCGAACCGTCCGCGCGGCGCGCTCGGCCTGTTGCAGCAGTTGCTCGCCATCGCGCAGGAGCGCTGCCCCGGCCGCCGTCAGCTCGACGCGCCGGCTCGTGCGCGTCAAGAGCGCCACTCCGAGTTGCGACTCCAGCCGGCGAATCTGCTGACTGAGCGACGGCTGGGCGATGTGCAGCCGCTCGGCCGCCCGCCCGAAGTGCAGCTCCTGCGCGACGACCACGAAGTAACGCACGCGTCGCAGATCGAGCTGATCCATAGGTACAGCCTAACGATGGCGACAGGATTGATCTTGGACTTCAACAGATCCGGACCGGAGAATCGGCGCCCACACGACGAAAGCGAGACCGCCATGATCGATGTCGAAACCGCTGCGCAGACGGTGCTCGCCCTTCCCGGCGAGGCCGTCTTTCCTGAAAGTGTCGGCGTCAATCCGCGCGACGGCGCTGCCTACGTCGGCAGCCTCGCCGACGGCACGCTCTGTCGCGCCCAACCACCAGCGACGGTCGAGATCGTGTCGGCCGGCGGCACCGACGGGCGCGGCTCGGTCGCCGGTGTGAAGTTCGATGACCGGGGACGGCTGTGGACCGCGGGCGGATACGACGGCTCGCTGTTCGTCTACAACGTCGAGCCGTGGGGGTTGCTCGCCGCGCTCGATGTCGGCAGCCGGCCGTCCTGCGTCAACGACATCGCCTTCGGCCTCGATGGTGCCGCCTACATCACCGACTCGTTGGTGCCGACGCTGTTTGAGGTCGACCCGGACTCACTGACCCTCGAACCGTTCTGCGACCTGGAGGCGCAGGGCGTGCCGTGGCCGGACGGGCTGAACGTCAACGGGATCGTCGTCACCGCCGATCAGCGCCATCTCGTCACCTGCCAGACGAACACCGGTCGTTACTGGCGGATCACGATCGCGAACGGCGTCGTCGACGAGGTCGCGCTCGCCGGCGGGCCCATCCCGCACAGCGACGGGTTGGCGATCGCCGGCACGACGCTGTACGCCGCTGTCAACGCCCACGACGCGATCGCCGTGATCGACTTGTCCGCAGACGGTCGCTCCGGAACGGTGCGTGGTTTGGTGCGCTCGCCGGACTTCCGCTTCCCGACCGCACTCGCGGTCACAGGCGACGGCCTGTGGGTGGTCAACGGGCAACTCGACCGGATGGGCGCGACGCCCGACCTGCCGTTCACGATCGCGAAGATTCCAACCCCAGTGCTGGCATGAAGGCGCTTGCAATCATGCGGCCTGCGCGTGAGGGCGACCTACGCGCCGAGGTGATGGCCGCGGCCAACGATGAGCTCGCGGCTCTCTGGGAGCTGTATGCCGACGGGGTCGTGCGAGAGATGTACTCGCCGGGGGGTCTCGGGGCGCTGCTGATCCTCGAGGTCGAATCTCTTCAGGAGGCACGGGACAGGCTGTCCCGGTTACCGCTGATCAAGCGACGTCTCATGGACCTGGAGGTGCTCGAACTCGCCCCGTTCCGAGCGTTGGAGATGCTGTTTCGCGAGGCGTTGGACGATGAGAGCGGACACAGTTGATGCGGCGATCATCGGTCCTCGCTGCAGAATGTAGCCACAAGAGCCTCGCCGCCAGGTCGCTCGATGGCCACGATCGGGCGACGCGAGTCGGCAAGCAGACCGTTTACTCGGCGGGCACAACGCGCCGGCTGATCCGCAAGCGGTCTGCCGATCGCGCTGCGGATGGGTCCGCCGGTGTGTGTGCCCGCGGGGCGGTGAGGGCGCGCGCCGACCAGGCCGCAGCGCTTGTCAGGTTGCGTCGGGCAAGCAGTCCGCGGGCAGCGCGGCCGGCACCTGGGGATAGTCAGGCAAGACCCTGCGTGCGAGGAGCTCAGCCGGACGCCCGGCCACGAGGCGACTGACGTCTTGCATCGCGGTCAGCACTCGCAGCGAGGAACCGATCTGGAAGTCAGCGGCCCCGAGCTTCTCGCCGCCGATGACGCCGCTCTCGAGCAGGATGTCAACCTTGTCGAGCAGTCCGGGCAGCTCGGCGAGATCACGTTGCACCCGCTCGTCGCTCGCCCCGGCTTGGCGCGCGAAGACCAGCACCACCGCTGTGGTCATGATGGCCATGAGCGCCGGTGCGGGAAGTGGGCTGGCGACATCGGCGAACCAGCGGCGCTGAGACAGGTGGTCGTGAAGCCCCCAACGGATAAGGCGGCGTGGGATCGGTTGAAGGATCGCCTCGCCCCAGCGCTCGGCCTCCTGGGCAGCAGCGCGAGCCGTCGGCTGGCTCGGGTAAAGAGATGGCGACGGAACGAGCTCCTCAAGGGCGCTGGCGATCGCGAGCGAGCCCTGCACCCGACGGCCATCCGCAAGCCTCAACGCGGGCACCGTGGCCAGCGTGAACCGATGCGCGAAAAGGGCCAGCGGGTGGACGCCGGCGAGGACGCGCGACGTAGCGGTATGTGAGCCCCTTGTGCTCGAGCACTCCCTGCACGCCCACGACGGGGTGCGATAGCGCGATCCCATACAGGCGTATAGAGCTCTCGCCCACGTCGTCCCAACCTACTCGCATCCGGTCAGCATCGCCATCGCGGCCCTGTTCCTTCCGGGGCACTGCCGGCCACGGTCGCTCGAGCACCGGCGCCTGGCCGCGTCTCGCGCGAGCGGCCAGGTGGTGACTTTCGCTGTGTCGCGGGCAGCGTGCCCGCTCCGCTGACGGGGTCGCGTGCGTTCGCGGCCGACCCCGCCGCAGCTCGGTGAGCCGTCAGACCATCTCGGCGATCAGCGCTGCCGCCCGCGCGGCGCCGTTGGACTCCACGGGGCGGTAGTCGACCTCGCGGCCGAGCTCGGATGAAATGGCCACGGCGATCGCGTTCGGGGGCGACGTGTCGAACTCCATCCGCCGCCCCGC
>JBELAG010000127.1:0-15011 GCA_049509055.1 Solirubrobacteraceae bacterium | reverse complement strand
GATCTCCGGTTGGATCGGTTCGGCGATCTCGACGATGACACCGTGGGGGTCGGGCTCGCGGCGCCGGCGGGGGGCCCGTCCGCGCTTGCCGGTCAGCTCCCGGGCGAGCGCGACGCTCGCCTCGTACACCAGGTCGGCGGCGCTGTCACCCTCAGACGGGCGCAGGAGCACAACCGCACCCGTTGTCCGCTATTCGTCGCCCTCGTCGTCGTCAGGGTCCTCATCCATCAGCCAGGCATGCTCGATCGCGAAGCGCAGGAGCGCCTCGGAGCGCTCCTCGTCATCGGCTTCGGGCCCGCGGTCGTCGTCGGCCTCGCGGCCCTCGGCTGCGTGCAGCTGCGCGATCCAGTCCTCGGCGCTACCGGCGACCAGCCCCCGCAGCTCCGGCCTGCGCTCCTCGACCAGTACCCGCATCGCATCCCGCAGCGCGTACAGCCCGGTGCGGTCCGCGAACCGATCGAGCTCCGCGCGCTCGGCAGGACCCAGCTTCTCGCCCGCCTCCCGGCGGCGGTGCAGCTCCCCGAGCGCCGCTCCGAAGACCTCCTGCGCGTCCTCCACCTCGGGCTCGTCATCCAGGACCTCGCGCACCAGCTCGAGCGCGTCAAGCTGCCGGCCGGCCGCGAGCATGTGCTGAGCGAGCTCCACGCTCCCGGCCGGATCGGCGGGTGCACCGAGCGCCGCGTCAAGCAGGTCGGCGGCTCGGTCGTAGTCCTCGTCGAAGACGCCGGCGATCTCGGCTGCGAGCGTCAGCGCGGTGACGCTCCCGGGAGCGAGCCGCTGCACCTCCGCCGCCACGACCCGTGCCCGCTGTTCGGATCCATCGCGTCTCAACCGGAGCGCGAGGCCGGGCGGCGAGGGCAGATCCTCGAACTCCTGGGCCACCAGTGCTGCAACCCGCTCCGGCGGCGTTTGCGGCGAGAACGCCTCCTCGTAGCACCGCTGGGCCTCGGCGAAGGCGAGCTCCGCCTCGCGCTCCATCTCGATCTCAGCAGGCGAGCGCGACGGCGCGGGTGCCCGCCGCGCCGGATGCCCGCTGGATCGCCCCTGACGCTGCTGCCGCTTGCGCTTGGACTTCGCCACGCCCGTCCTCGTCGTCGCCGATGACTGGCAAGCGTACGCGCCCGGCGCGACCGGTGTCACAGCGCTGCCGGCACCGGCGCACCGAGAGCGGCTGGATCGGCCGCGACCGTCGACCGCAGCTCGTCGAAGATCGGCGGATCCGCCAAGCTCAGGCGGTATGCACCGAGGCGCCGGGCCGCGTTGATGGCGACGACGCCGACCAGACGGCCGCCGCGCTCGCCCCCGCACACCAGGCGAGATCGGTCGGGCGTGCACTCCAGGACCTCGACCCGCTCGGCTCGCCCGGGCAGGCCGATCGACTGGATCTTGGCGTCGTATTGGTCTGACCAGAAGTACGGCGGCGCGTCATACGGCGTTCGGGCATCGGGTGACACCAGGGCGTTGCGGCCGGCGAGCTGCCCCTGCTCGGCGGCGACCGTCCAGTGCTCGACGCGAACGGCTTCCCCGTCAGCCAGCGGATGCGGCCACGTGACGATGTCACCCGCGCCGAGGATGTCGGGGTCTCCGAGTGCGGTCAGAGTCGCGTCGCACACGAGGCCGGGATCCAGCTCGACCCCGCTGCCGGCCAGCCATTGCGTGTTGGGGAGCGCCCCGAGGCCGACGACCACCAGATCGGCGGCCACACGGGCGCCGCCCGCCAGCTCGACCGACTCGACACGGCCGTTGCCGCGTATCGCCGCGACCCCGGTTCCGAGGCGCAGGTCGACACCGTGGTCACGATGCAGGTCGGCACACCATCTGCCGAGCATGGGGCCGAGCGGCAGCATCGGCGTCGCGGCGACGTCGATCAGGGTGACGTCGAGCCCCTGCTTGCGCGCGGTCTGCGCAACCTCACATCCGATGAAGCCCGCTCCCACGATCGCGACGCGTGGCCGCTGCTCGAATGCCGCCCGCAGTGCGAGCCCGTCCTCGAGGGTGCGGAGCACATGAATCCCGTCAAGCTCAGCGCCGGCGCCAGACCAGCGTCGCGCTCGGGAGCCGGTCGCGACGATCAGCCGATCGTAGGCAATCTCCTCGCCGTCGACCGTCACGACCCGCCGTCGCCGGCGGTCGACGCCGCCGGCCCGCACTCCGAGGCGCCACTCGGCGCCGAGGACGTCGCCCGGGAGACGGACGCGGTCGATCGAGTGCTCGCCGGCCAGGAGCTCCTTCGACAGCGGCGGCCGCGTGTATGGCGGGTGAAGCTCATCACCCACGATCACCAGGTCGCCGTCGAAACCGGCCGCCCGTGCGGCCTGCGCGGACCGCAGTCCGGCCAGCGACGCCCCGACGATGACCAGTCGGCGCATCAACTCCCGCTCGCCTGCGCCGGCCGCCGGATCGGTGTGAGGTGGTCAATCATCGATCATCGTGATAAACTGAACTCAGTTTGGAAGTGTGGTGTGGATGGCTTCGTCTGTCAAGCTCTCGTTCGTGGGGGCGTTCGGAGGGTCCGCCGCGATTGCTGTCGCTACTGAATCCACTTAGGGTCGTCACCGAACTCCACTGCCCTCGCAGATGACCGACACGACTCCTCTCCGGGCTGCGATCGTCGGCGCCGGCCCGAGCGGCTTCTACGCCGCCGGACAGCTGCTGGCGATCGCAGAGCCGCAGTTCGCGGTTGACCTCTTTGACCGGCTCCCGACCCCGTACGGGCTCGTTCGCGCCGGCGTGGCACCCGACCATCCGAAGATCAAGTCCGTCACGCGGGCCTACGACAAGACCTCCGAGCACGAGCGCTTCCGGTTCTTCGGGCATGTCGAGCTCGGGACCGATGTCAGTCGCGAGCAACTGCTCGAGCACTACCACGTCGTCCTGTACACCCTCGGCACGTCGACCGACAAGCGGCTCGGCATCGCCGGCGAGGAACTGCGCGGCTCGCACGCGGCCACCGAGTTCGTCGCCTGGTACAACGGCCATCCCGATCACTGCGGGCTCGAGGTCGATCTTCGTGCCCGTCAGGCCGTCGTCGTCGGCGCCGGCAACGTGGCGATCGATGTTGCGCGGATGCTTGCGCTGGCACCGTCGGAGCTGGAGGTCACGGATACCGCCGACCACGCGATCGACGTGCTCAAGGCGAGCGGGATCACGGAGATCACGATCCTCGCGCGGCGCGGCCCGCTTCAGGCGGCCTTCACCAACCCGGAGCTGCTCGAGATGGGCGAGTTGGAGCGCGCGGACGTGGAGGTGGTGGGTGCCGATCTCGACGAGCTGTCAGCGGTCGCCCTCGGGGAGGCGGACAAGACGCGCCGGCGCAACGTCGAGATCACCCAGGACTACGCCGCCCGGCCGAGCACGGGCAAGCCGATCACCGTCCGCTTTCGCTTCCTCGCCTCGCCGGTCGAATTGCTCGGCGACGAGGCCGGCCACGTCCGTGCGGTGAGGATCGAGAACAACGAGATCGTCGCCCGCGACAACGGCACGCTCGCCGCGCGCGGGACCGCGACGTTCGACGAGCTCCCGGCCCAGCTGGTCTTCCGCTCGATTGGCTATACCGGCCGGGCGGTGGCCGGCATCCCGTTCGACGAGCGGCGCGGCCTGATCCGCAACGAGGGCGGTCGGGTCACCGACGCGGACGGGACACTGCAGCCGGGCGAGTACGTCGCCGGCTGGATCAAGCGCGGACCGTCCGGCGTGATCGGCACGAACAAGAAGGACGCCCAGGATACCGTCGTCAAGATCGTGGAGGACGCCACGGCAGGGCGTCTCAACAACCCCGTCGCTGATGACGTCGAGGCGATGGTCGGGGCCTTGTCCACCCGGGCGGTCACGTGGGAGGGCTGGCAGGCGATCGATGCGATCGAAACCGCCGCCGGCGCGGCGTCGGATCCCGTCCGGCCGCGGGTGAAGCTGACCGAGTGGGCCGCCCTGCGCGAGGCCGCCCAGCGGACCCCGACGCGCCAGCCGAGCGCCTGACGCCCGGTTCCCCGGTTGGTCCGCGGTGGCTGACGCCGGTGGCTGACGCCCGAGCGAGCCGGGGCGCCGGGCGTGTTCTCAGTCGTCGATCAGGGTGATGGCGCTCTCAGGGCAGCTCCCGACAACGTTCTCGGCGAGCTCGTGCAGGTCCTCAGGCACCTCGATCGGGTCACCGCCCCGGATCGTCACGTAACCCTCGTCGTCACAGTCGAGCAGCTGCGGCGCCAACGTGTAGCAGCGGCCGTGCCCGACACAGGATTCACTGACCTGGAGCTTCACGCGCCGACCTCCCAGCGGAGCGGCAGCCGGTCCAGCGCCATCATCGCACCCCCGCCGCGCTCCATCAGCTCGGTCTCGGAGTCGAGCTCGAAGTCCGGGATCACCGACAGCCACTCCTGCACCGCGATCGCCATCTCGCGCCGGGCCAGGTGCATCCCGAGGCACCGGTGCGGACCGCTGGCGAACCCGAAGTGGTTGTTGCGCTCGCGGTCGATCACGAACTCGTCGGCCCGATCCCAGTGGCGGGGATCTCGGTTGGCCCCGGAGACGAGGCCGTACACCATGTCGCCCTGCTTCAGTTGCACGCCGTGGAACTCGATGTCCTGGGTCACCTTCCGCCCGTCCCCGAAGATGATCGTGTAGTAGCGCAACGTCTCCTCGACGGCGAGCGGCACGATCTCCGGATCCTCGGCGAGTCGACGGCGATCGTCGGGGTTGAGGGCGAGATGGTGGAACATGTACCCCAGCTCGGCCCGCGTCGTGTCGAGCCCCGCGAGCGTGAGGACGGTGCACATGTCGAGCAGGACGTCCTCGTCGAGCGGCTCCTCGTCGAACGTGGAGTTGAGCAGGTAGGAGAAGAGGTCCCCGTCGGTCGCCGGCTTGCCGCGGCGGTCGGCCAGCTGCTCGGTCCAGAACACGCGCATCTCGCTCAGCGCCCGCGCCATCGCCTCGGCGCCCGCCGGATCGCCGCCGAAGCCGCCGAAGAACTCATCGACCCACTTGGCGAACTGCTCGGTGTAGGAGATCGGCACCCCGATCACGGTCAGGAAGGCGGCGGTCGGGAACAGGAGCGCGAACTCCTGGATGAAATTGCACCGCCCCTTCGGGACGAGCGGCTCGATGTAGCTGCGGCAGATCTCTCTCATCATCGGGGCTGCCGCCTCCATCGCCTTCGGCGAGAACCACGGGTTGAGGATCCGTCGGTACTTGATGTGGTCGGGGGCGTCGACCTGCGTGGGGACGAACCGGTAGATCGGGTCCGGCTCCCACGGGGTGATCGACGCGCTCGAGAACACCTGCGGCGTCTTGTAGATGTCACGGACCGCCTCGTGCCGGGTGAACACCCAGTAGCCGCCGCCCTCGTACCTGTTGTAGAAGTGCGGGCAGCTCTCACGCAGCTCGTTGGCGAGCGCCCAGTAGGCGCCGAGCTCCCGTGCCCTGGAGAAGTCGTGATCCATCACCGGGCATCCGGTGACCTCACTGCCGTGCCGCTCCGCGATGACGCTTGATTGCATCCCTTGAGTGCCTTCCTGTTGTCCGTGTCAGGTGTCGATGTGCCGTGGGCCGCGCGGTCAGGCGGCGCTGTGCGCGCCGGCGAGCGCCGCCGGAGTGCTGGCGCCCACCCGCGTGGCGATGTCGCGCCCGGCGAGGTAGCCGAAGAGCATCGCCGGTCCGATCGTGCCGCCCGCTCCGCCGTACGTCATTCCCAGGGGCGACGACATGGCGTTGCCCGCCGCGTAGAGGCCGGGGATCACGTCGCCGTCGACGTCGAGCACGCGGGCACTGGTGTCGGTCGCCGGGCCGCCCTTGGTTCCGAGCGCGCCACTGAACACCGGGAGGGCGTAGTACGGCGCTGTCTCGAGTGGCCCGAGGGACGCCCGGGCGGTCCCGTCGCGCAGCGTCGGGTCGCCCCACCACTGGTCCTGGGCACTCCAGCCCCGCTTGAAGTCGGGATCATGGAGGTCACGCGCGTTGGCGTTGAACCGCTCCACCGTCTGCTCCAGGACGTCGCCCGGGATGCCGACCTTCTCGCCGAGGCCGGCCAGCGTGTCCGACGAGGCGATCCAGTCGGTACGGGCCTTCTCCTCGCCGCCGAGACCGCCGGCGAAGCCGTACTTGTCAAGCCACGTCTGATCGAAGACCAGCCAGCACGGCAGGTTGCGGTAGACGCCCATCGTCGTGTCCATCTCATGGAACGCGGCACCGAAGGCGTTGTAGTTCGCCGCTTCGTTGGTGAACCGCTTGGCCTCCCGGTTGACCATGATCGCTCCCGGCAGCGTCCGCTCGTAGGTGAGCAGCTGCTTGCCGGTGGGCACGATGTCGGTGGGCAGCTCGATCATCGGCATCCACCACGCCTCGCGCATGTTGCCGAGCATCGCGCCGACGCGCATCGCCATCTTCAGCCCGTCGCCGGTGTTCGTGTCGACGGCAACGGTGTGGGTGCACGGGCCCCGCAGGAAGGCGCGCTTGAGCTCTGAGTTGTGCTCGAAGCCGCCCGTGGCGATCACGACGTTCGGGGCATGGACCTCCTTGCGACCTTCGGGCGTCTCGAAGACGACGCCGGCGACCTCGCCGTCCTCCATGATCAGTTCGACGGCGCGATGGCTCGGCTGAGGCTCGACGCCGCGGTCGAGGCACGCCTTCAGCAGCCGGCCGCCGAGGGCCAGCCCCATCCCGCGCTCGTCGTTCTCGGCGCGGCGCTGCATCTCCTCGGGCGTCAGCTCCTCCGGGACAGCCTGACCGAGGGTCGTCTGGCCGATCGTGAGGTGGTAGGTCGGGTAGTACGGCGAGATGTGGATTCGGTCCTTCCACTCACCCAACTCGCCATAGGGAAAGAGCGGAGTCTCGAGCGACCGGCCGCCGTGGGGCATGCCACCCGGCTGCTCAGGGTGGTAGTCGGGGAAGTCGGGGAGCGCGTAGAACTGCACGGGCGTACGGTCATGTAGCCACCGCACCATCTCGGGCCCCTTGTCGATGTAGGTCTCGGCCATCTCGTCGCTGATCGTGTCGTTCGACAGCGCCTTGAGGTACTCGAGCGCCTTCTCGCGCGAATCGCCCTTCTCGGCCGGCTCGTGCTGGTTGAGGGGAATCCAGATCATCCCGCCGGAGTAGACGGTCGTGCCGCCGATCATCGCGCCCTTCTCGAACAGCCCCACCCGGGCGCCCAGCTCGGCAGCGGTCACGGCAGCCGTCAGGCCGGCTGCGCCCGTGCCGAGCACGATCACGTCATAGTCGGTCATGTGGATCTCCTCGTACCCTCGCTCAGTTCCCGAATTCACTTCAGGTTAGGGACACCGTAGCAACGGCCGGCGGACCATGTCAACGCTCCCGCACGGTTCCAACCCCGTCCTTATAGTCTCTGATGTGATTTCAGTTCGGCAACCGAGGAAGGGAGGATTCCGTGACAACGGGAGCGCTCGACGGCAAGGTGGCGATCATCACCGGCGCCGCCATGGGGATGGGCGAGGCGACCGCGCGCGTGTTCGCGGCCGCCGGCGCGCACGTGCTCGTCAGCGACGTCAACGAAGAGCTCGGGCGGGCAACCGCGGAGCGCATCACGCACGACGGCGGCTCGGCGGCGTTCTGCCGCGCCGATGTCGCGCGGGCGGGCGACGTCGAGACGATGGTGCGGACGGCGGTGGACCGCTTCGGGCGCCTGGACTGCGCCGTCAACAACGCCGCGGTGACCCCCGACACGCACCCGATCGCCGAGCTCGACGAGGCCGAGTTCGATCGGATCCTGGCCGTCGATCTCAAGGGCGTGGCGCTCTGTCTCAAGTACGAGATCGCGCAGATGCTCTCGCAGGGCGACGGCGGCGCGATCGTCAACATCGGCTCGGTCAGCTCGTTCCGCCCCCAGCCGGAGAACGCGGCCTACACCGCCGCCAAGCACGGCGTGATCGGCCTCACCAAGGTCGCCTCGCTGGAGAACGGTCCGCGGGGGATTCGCGTCAACACGGTGTGCCCGGGCGCGATCGATACGCCGATGATCCGCGGCTCGCTCGAGACCGTCGGCATGACGGAGGCCGAGTTCGCGCCGGTCATCAGTCTGCTCGGCCGGTTCGGACGGCCGGAGGAGGTCGCCCAGGCGAGCCTGTGGCTGTGCTCCGAGCAGGCCTCATACGTCACTGGCGCTGCGCTCGCCGTCGACGCCGGCTACACGTCGCGCTGAGCCGGAATTTGACGGCAGACGCCTTGACGGGTCAGGCATGGCACGCTTAAACTGAATCGAAGTAGATTCAATCTGACGACACACGCGCGCGAGAGAGGACTCCATGAGCACGACCACCGCCACCATCGACGCCTCGAGCCTGCAGGCGCTGCAGGACCGAGCCGACATCACGGACGTGCTCTACCGGTACTCCTCAGCGGTCGACTCCTTCGATACGGCCGGCGTCCGCAGCTGCCTGGCCGATGACATCCACGCTCAGTACGGCAACGGCGACCCGGTGGACGGCGGCGACAAGCTGGCGGCGTGGATCGCCGAGGCGACCGCCACGGTGATCTGGCAACACCACCTGCTCAACGTCTACCACGTGACCGTCGACGGCGATCACGCCAAGACGCTGTCCTACCTGACCTCCTACCAGGTCTTCAAGGAGAACCCCGACGCCGCGATCATCCTCGTCGCCCGGTACCACGACGAGCTGCGCCGCACCTCGGACGGATGGAAGGTCAGCGGGCGGACGATGGAGCTGCTGTGGGGCGAGTCGAAGGCCGACGAGGGCTACCTGGACAGCCTCGGCGGCCGCGGCCCGAAGGTCTGGGCGCGCGGGTAGCTCGCGAGGACTCCAGCCCGTTCATCACCCCGACCACGTCAGGAGAAACCATGCCAACGGTGCGAACCGCAGTGACGATGTCGCTCGACAACGAGGACCTCGACGAGGTCGTCGGCATCTTCAGGACGTTCATCCGGGACGTCCATGAGAAGGACTACGGCGTCCTCACCTACCACTATTTCATCGACGACGGCGAGCGACCGGTGATCCACGTCTTCGAGGAGTACGAGAGCTCGAAGGCCCACCTCGACCACTTCGCGAATATCGACCAGCAGGCCGTCGGACGCCTGGTCGAGCTCGTCCAGCTGTCCGACCCTCACTATTACGGCGAGCCGAGCGCGGAGGAGCAGGAGTTGTTGAAGAACTTCGGCAACGTCCACTACCACCGGCCACTGGTCAGCATCGAGGAGACCGCCGCGCCGGCGTGACGCCGCGTCGGCCGGGTCTGCGCATGCCGGCGGGACCGGTCTCCCAACCCCCGCCGATGTCCGCATTCCGCCGCGCGCGGGGGGTCGTGAGCGAGGCCGCCGGGATCTGCGGCGGGACCGAGCTGCTCGACCTCGGCTGCGGTGACGGCGCGTTCTGCGCGTTCGCCGCCGCCCGCGGAGCCATCGTGCACGGCCTCGATGCGGAGCCCGACGCGATCATCCGGGCATCTGAGGCGATGCCGGACGTCGACTTTCGACTCGGCCTGATGGAGAGCCTTCCGTGGCCGGACGCGAGCTTCGACATCGTCACCTCGTTCAACGCCGTCCAATACTCCTTCGATCCCGAGCTGGCGCTGAGTGAGGCGTGTCGCGTCGCGCGACCGGCCGGCGGGGTCGCCGTCTGCAAGTGGGGCACGCCCGTTGAGAACGAGTTCTTCGCCTTTCTGATGCGGATCGGGGCGGGAGGGATCAGGGCGGATCGGCTGCCGGCGACCGATCCGGTCGCGGACGCGATTCACGATCTCCGCCTCGAGGTCGTGGCCACCGGCGCCGTGCCGGCGCCGATCGAGCTGGCCGACGACGCGGCGCTGACCGCGTCGCTGGTCCGCGCGGGCGCGGCGGGCGCTCCGGGCACCAGCGGCGAGCGCGAGATCGAGGCGGCCGCCGCGCCGTATCGCCGGGCGGACGGTTCCTACCGGTTCGAGAACCGGATGCGGTACTGGATGATTCGGAGGCCGCGGTGAGCGTGGAGCTGGCAACCGGCGTCGGTCCGGCTCAGATCACAATCGCCTATCAGCGATTCGGGGAGCCGGCCGCACCACCGGTGCTGCTCGTGATGGGCGTCGCGACACAGATGCTCGGATGGCCGGATCCCTTCTGTGAGGACCTCGCCCGCCACGGCCTGCAGCCGATCCGCTTCGACAACCGCGACATCGGCCTCTCCAGCCACATGACCGGCGCGCCGGTGCCCGACGTGGCGGCGGCGCTCGCCGGCGATGCGTCGTCTGCCTCCTACACGCTGTCGGACATGGCCGCCGACGCCGTCGGGCTGCTCGACGCGCTCGGCCTGGACAGCGCGCACTTCGTCGGCGCCTCGATGGGCGGGATGATCGTCCAGCTGGTGGCGATCGAGCACGGCGACCGAGCGCGGTCACTGACATCGATCATGTCGAGCACCGGCGCGGCGACGGTCGGCCAGCCGACGCCGGGGGCGCTGCGGGCGCTGCTCTCGCCCCCGGTCGCGACGCGGGAGGAGGCGATCGACCGGACGGTGGCGATCGTGCGGGTGATCGGATCGCCGGGGTTCGAGCTCGACGAGCCCGAGCTCCGCCGGCGGGCGGGGCTCGCCTACGACCGCGACCACGATCCGCTCGGCGTCGCGCGCCAGCTGCTGGCGATCGCCGCCTCGGGCGAGCGCACGTCGGCGCTCGCCTCGGTGACCACGCCCACGCTCGTCGTGCACGGAGGCGACGATCCGCTCGTCGATGTCAGCGGTGGCCGCGCAACCGCTCGGGCGATCCCCGGTGCCGAGCTCGTGGTGTTCGACGGCATGGGGCACGACCTCCCGCGGCCGCTGTGGGGTGAGATCACGCGGCGGATCGCCGCGCACATCGCCCGTGCCGAGGCGGTCCGCTAGCGGCGCGCAGGCGGCGGCCGACAGCGTTCCCCGGCTCCCCGGCTCCCCGGGTCCCCGGCTCCCGAGGGGCGCGGGCCGCGGGGTGGGACGCGCTCAGGGGTCGGGGGGGCGGGGGCGCGCCAGGTCAGACCGCGGTGACCAGCCCCCCGTTCGGACTGATCGTGGCGCCGACAAAGAAGCCGGCGTCGTCGGAGGCGAGGAAGGCGACGGTGGCCGCGATCTCCTCGGGAGTGCCGAGGCGGCCGGCCGGCGTCCCGCCGACGTTGACGTTTCGCGCGGCGCCGACCGCCTCGCGGTTGCGAGCGGTGTCGATGAAGCCGGGAGCGACCGCGTTGACGCGGATCCCCTGGACGATGACCTCCTTCGCGGTCGCCCTGGTGAAGCCGAGGACCCCCGCCTTGGCCGCCGAGTAGTGCGGGTGGCCGGTGCATCCCTGGATCCCACACACCGACGCCATGTTGATGATGACCCCCGACCGTCGCGTCGCCATCCGGCGAACGGCGGCTCGGGTGCCGTAGAACGTGCCGTCGAGGTGGACCGAGAGCACGAAGCGCCACTCCTCGTCGGTGAGGCGCACGAGCGCATCCAGCGGCGTCTGGATCGGTCCGACGGCCGCCTCCTGCTGCTGCTTCTCGACGAGCGGAGTGACACGGGCGACGTGCTCCATCGCGAGCGCTCCGGCGTTATTGACCATGATCGCCAGCGGTCCGAGTTCGCTCTCCACCTGATTCAGGGCTTCTTCGATCGACGCCGGGTCGCTGACGTCGGCTCGGAATGCGCCGGCGCCGGGGAGCCCGGCAACGACCTCCCGCGCCCGGTCGACGGCCAGGTCGAGCGCCGCGACCGTCGCGCCCTCGGCCGCCAGGCGCTCGCAAATCGCGGCGCCGATCCCCGACCCGCCTCCGGTGACCGCCGCCACCCTGCCGTCAAATCGCATCGATCACCCTCTCCTCGGACGAGCACATCTTCGGATTGAACTTACCTCAATTCGGTTTGGGCTTCAAGGCGACGCCGCCCGAGATACGCCGGCCGCTGTAGAACGCGACGTAGCGCGCGATCTCGCCCTGAGGTGTCAACTGGCCGGTCGACACGAAGCTTCCGCCATCCGGGATGCCCTCGACGACGCCCTCGGCGAAGAACCGCTCCCGCTCCTGCCAGAAACGGGTCACGATCTGGCGGGCGGGGCTCGGACCGCGCTGGTGGATCCAGGCTTCGCGGAGCGCCTCACGCGTGCGCAACAGGACCCAGGCGCCACCGCCCCGGTACGGCGGATGGGCGTAGATCGTGTCACGGGTGAAGTGACGCGCGGCCGCGCCGAAGCGCGCGTGCCCGAGGTCGTCGAAATAGCGCTCCATGACCGCGCGGCCGTCGGGGTTGGGCACGGTCGTCGTGGCGGGGCGCAGTCGCGGCACCGACGGCGCCCGGAGCACGACGACGCGGTCGACGGCGCCGGCCGCGTCGGTGGCGGCCCCGACCACGCACGTCTCCCGGGCACCGGCGAAGCGGCGTGTCACCTCGGCCCAGCAGGCGCCGTCGCCGGCGACGCTCGCCTCCACCGTCAACTCCGACGGGGCGAGCCGGGCCAGCCCGGCGGCCGCGAGTCGGGCGCCGGAGATGACGTCGATCGCCCCCGTCAGGCCCTGGACAGGATCCGCCAGCCATGCCTCGACACCCGTTGCCAGCGGGTCTCCGACGGCATCGCCGGCGCTCGAGACGAGCGCCAGGATGCGGTCGAGGCCCGCCGGCTGTGCCGGGGTGGCGGGTCGGCCTATACGCGCAGCTCGCAGCCGGCGTCGGCGGCGAGCGCGCCCCTGATGACGTTGGCGGCCAGGATCATCTGGCGGGCCTGACGGCGGACGCTCTGCTCCGCAGGTGAGTTCCATCCGACGGGATTGGCAATCCGCTCGTTACCACCGTCGAGCATGTCCTGGGCGAGCGTCTCGAGCTCGGTCCGAGCCGCCATCATGCGCACGTCCCCCAACGGCGCACCCCAGGCGAGCATCTCGAGCTGGTCGACGCAGGCGTCGAGCGCGCTGCGCAGCCGCCCGGCGTCCTCCCGATTTGGAAGCGGCTCGTCGCGAGGCTGGTCAAGCTCACGCGCGAGCTGAATCCGCAGCGCACACGCCACCTCCTGGGCGAGGAGAGGGGTCAGCGTGACGCCCACCCTCTGGTCATCCCGCTGCCGAGATTGCAGTGTTTGCATCTACCTCTCCTTGTTGTTGCCGACCACGGCCGCCAGGGTGGCGACCGCCGGTGCCGGTGATGATATTGCCCGAACCGGCTTCAGGTCAACCTCAGTTCGCATTCGACGCGCGCGGCGGCGGCTGCCTTCTCGGCAAGCCGCGTGCGCCGCACGGCGGATCATGGCGACGCTGGTTGCAGCGTCGTCCCCGCGGGTCCATTCCCCGTGTACGGCTGAGCCCTCCCACCTGCATGAGAGGGGAGGGGAGGAGAAGCCTCCCACGCTCAGGAACGACCGCGCCGCCGTCAGCGGCTGATGGTGGACCTCCGGTGGGTGGGCTCAGCCGGGCCATATCATGACATGAATTCAGTTGAGCAGACGACGGATCGGAGATCTCGCCGCCGCCGGCGGCGCCCCGCGGCCGGGTCGCGTCGTCGTCGGGCCCGGGTATGATTGCTGGGTCGTTATCCGTGTCCTCGAGGAGGGATCCACTGACGCCCCCGCCATCCGGGCCCAAGCCCCGACGGAACGTTGGTTTGGCCGCGGCCTCGCCGCGTAGCAAGCGCGATGAGATCCTTCGCACCGCGACCGCGTACTTCGGCGAGAACGGCTACGAGGCGACGAAGCTCGCCGACGTCGCGGCGGCGGTGGGCGTCGGCTCGACGGCGCTCTACCACTACTTCGAGTCAAAGCTCCACTGCCTGTACGTGATCATGGCCGACGCGCTCGGCTGGTTCCGGACCGAGTTCGATCGCATCACCGACGAGCACGACGACTACCTCGAGGCGCTCCTGGCCGTGATCGCCGGCTCATACGAGCTGACCGAGCAGCAGGTGCTGCGCAATCGTGTGCTCGTGGCCGAGCAGGGTCTCGTCGGCGTGCGCCGGACCTCACCGCGTGAGGAGGAGGCGCGGATCCTCGCCCGCGCGCGCGTGCGCGACGTTGAGTTCGCCTGGGCGACGTTCCTCGTCCGCGGAATGGAGCAGGGCCTGCTCCCGGAGGCTGATCCCCGAATGTTGACGCGGGCGACGCTCGGCCTCTATACGAGCGTGTGGCACTGGTACTGGCCGCGCGGGCCGGTCGCCCTGGAGGAGGTGGCGGATTTCTTCATGCGCCGCCAGCTCGCGATCCTGGGGCTGTCGCCGGAACTGGCCGACCGAGCGCATCCGCTCCATGCGGCGCCCTCGGAGCCGAGCCGGGCGACGGAAACGCGCCGGCGCCGGCGCTCGGCGAACTAACGGCCTCTCTCGGCACGCCGGCAAGCGAACCGATGTCAGTTCGGTATCGCTGGTACAGTCCGGTCCATGCCCGCGAGCCCGCGTGTCGATGCGTCGCTGCTGGTGCTGAGCGGGGCCGGCCTCGACGCGGCGATCGCCGAGCGGATCGTGCGGGCACTCGAACCTCACTTCGCCGTCGTCCCCGCCCGCGGCGGGGGTTCGTCGCCGCAGTCCGCAACGGCCGTGATGTCGGCGGCGGAGGCGATCGAAGCACTCGACTGCGCCGGCGTGGAGCAGGCCCATGTGGTCGGCCTGTCGTTCGGCGGCGTCATCGCACAGGAGCTGGCGATCGAGTTCCCCGACCGGGTGCGCTCACTCGTCCTCGGCTCCACATCGGCCGGCGGGCGCCTCGACACCCCGCCCGAGCCGCCGGTCGCGCTGTTCCTGCGCGACCTCGGTGACCGGCCGGCCGAGGAGGGCCTGTGGGCGGCGGTTCCCTACCTGTATTCCGCGTTCACCCGTCGCAGCCATCCGCAGCGCATCGGCGAGGACATCGAGCGGCGTCTGGCCACGCCGGTCGACGTCGCGGCCCGTGGCCGCGAGCAGGCCGCGGCCCGCTCGCACGACGCGGCCGATCGACTGGACCGGATCAGCGCGCCGACCCTCGTCGTCCACGGCGAGCAGGACCGGATCACGCCGCTCGACAATGCGCGCGGCCTGGCGTCAGGCATTCCGGACGCCCGTCTCCTGGCCCTGCCGGAGAGCGGTCACGCGTTCCCGACCGACTGTCCCGAG
>JBELAG010000126.1:0-15046 GCA_049509055.1 Solirubrobacteraceae bacterium | reverse complement strand
TACCACACGGTGTCCGTCGCGCTGACGGGGCTGACCGCGAGCGCCGGCTACTGCGCCGCGATCGCCGCGGTCAACGCTTCCGGCACGACGACCGGGGCGACGACCAACCTGCTCGTCTCCCAGCTGGGGACCGGCGTGGCGGCGACGTCGCGCGCCTACGCCACCGCCCCGACCACCGCCACGGTCGAGGGAACGGTGAACCCCTACGGGCAGTCGACGACGTACTTCGCCCAGTTCGGCCCGCTGAGCTCGAGCTGGTGCGTGAGCGACGGCGCGCTCGGCGCCCCGGCCGGATCGACGGCGGCGACCGCGCTGAGCGCGATCGACAGCGCGTCGCATCCGGTGTCGGTCACGCTGACCGCCCTGACCCCGGGCGGCGCGTACTGCGCGGCGATCGCCGCGACGAGCGCGTCGGGCACGTCGACGAGCCCGCCGCAGCCGTTCACCGCCGGCCTGCCGAGCGCCACCACCGACCCCGCCGGCGTGACCGGGGCCGCCACCGCGACGCTCGGCGGGACCGTCAACCCCGCCGGTCAGCCCACCACCTACCGGGCGCAGTACGACACGCTGGACTCGACGTGGTGTGTGAACAACGGCTCGATCGGCGCGCCGGCCGGCGTGACGCCGGCGACCGTCCTCGGCGCGCAGGACGGCGCGTCGCACACGATCTCCGTCGAGCTCACCGGCCTGACGCCGGACGCCACCTACTGCGCGACGATCATCGCCGCCAACGGCTCGGGCGACTCGCCGCCGACGCTGATCGAGTTCACCGCCGGCGTTCCGAGCGCGACCAACGGCGAGGCCTACGCCACCGGCCGCGCGACCGCCACGGTCGACGGACAGGTCGACCCGGCCGGGCAGCCGACCACCTACGTCGCCCAGTACGCGCCGGCGAGCTCGGTGTGGTGTCACACCGGCACGATCAAGGGGGCGCCGGCGGCGACGACGACGCCGGTCGCGCTCGGCGCTCGTGACGCCGCCTTCCACGACGTGTCGGTCCCGATCGGCGGACTCACCGCGGGCATCGACTACTGCGTTCAGATCACCGCCGCCAACCCGACGGCGACGGCCTCCGGCGGGGCGATCTACTTCACCGCCGGCGCGCCGAGCGCGGCCACCGTGGATGTCAGGAGCACCGGTGACAGCACCGCCGTCGTCGACGCACAGATCGATCCGGCCGGCCAGGCCACCACCTACGTGGCGCAGTACGGGCCGCAGAGCTCGGCGTGGTGTCAGATCGGCGGCTACTACGGCACCGCTGCGTCGACCACGACCCCGGTCGCGCTGGCCGCCACCGACGGCGCGCTGCACGACGTGACGGTGCCCCTCACCGAGCTGACCCCCGGGACCGCGTATTGCGTGCAGGTCACGGCGACCAACCCGACGACGACCGCGACGGGTGGGCTGACGTCGTTCACCGCCGGCGCGCTCGGGATCTCACCGGCGGTGACGATCGCCGCGGCGACGGCGCTGAGCCCGACGAGCGAGGCGCTCGCCGGCACCGTCACCCCCGGCGGCGCCGACACCAGCTACGAGTTCCAGTACGCCGCCGCGAGCTCGAGCTGGTGCGCGAGCGACGGCACCTCCGGCGCCGCCTCGGCCACCGTCGCGCACGACGCCGGCTCGGGCACGACCGCCCAGCTCGTCTCGGACACGGTCAGCGCGCTCACCGCCGGCACCGCGTACTGCTGGGCGTTGACGGCGACCAACCGGGTCGCCACGGCGCGGACCGGCACGAGCGCGTTCACGACGGCGGTCGCGGCCGGCGCGCCGTCGGTGACGGCCGGCCCGCCGGTCTCGGTCAGCCCCACCGGCGAGACGCTGAGCGGCACGGTCAACCCCGGCGGCGCGGACACGACCGATGGGTTTGACTACGCGCCCGCCGGATCGGCGTGGTGCGCGAGCGACGGCGCGTCGGGTGCGCCCGCCGCGGCGGCCGCTCAGAGCGCCGGCGCGGGCATGACCCCGCAGCCGGTCTCGGTCACGCTGACCGGGCTCAGCGCGGCGGCCTCGTACTGCTGGACGCTGACCGCGACCAACGCCGCCGGCACCGCGACGACGCCCGCCGGCACGTTCACGACCCCGCCGTCGATCACCACCCAGGCGCCGACCAGGAGCACGCTCACGGTCAGATTGGCCGGCACCGGCGCGGGCGACGTCACCGGCGGCGGCATCTCCTGCCCCGGATCGTGCTCGGGCAGCTACCAGACCGGGGCGGCGGTGACGCTGAGCGCGGCCGCGAGGCCGGGCTCGCGCTTCACCGGCTGGGGCGGCGCGTGCGCGGGCCGCACGGACTGCACGGTGACGCTGAGCGCCGATCAGGCCGTCGTGGCGACGTTTGACCGCGGCCCGGCCCCCGCCTGCACGCTGCGCCTGCCGAGCGCGACGGTGCGGCTGCTCGGCGCCGCGCAGCGCGGAGCGCTGGCGCTCGGCGTCCGCTGCGATCAGGGCGCGCGGTTGGCGCTGCGCGCGACGATCACGGTGTTCGGGCGGCGCGGCGCCCGGCGGCTGGCGCTGCGCGTGCGGACATGGACGCTCCCGGCCGCAACCGAGCGGGTGCTGACGCTGGAGCTGCCGGCGACAGCGCTGGCGGGCCTGCGCGCCGGGCGCCGGGAGTCGGCGGCGTTCGCGCTGACCGCCCGCGGCGCCGGCGGCACGGCGACGGTGCGGACCCGGGCGCGGCGGCTGCGGCTGCGGCTGCGATTGCGGCTGCGACTGCGACTGACCGGGACGCCGGCCGCGACCGGGTAAGTTCCCACCCATGACCACGATTACCGCCTCCCAAGAGCAGCACGTCGTCGACCAGGTGCCCAAGCAGCTGTACATCGGCGGCCAGTGGCGCGATGGAGCCAAGGGGACCCTGTCCGTCGAGGACCCGTCGACCGGTGAGAGCCTGTGCGAGGTCGCCGACGCGTCGGTGCAGGACGCCACCGCCGCGCTCGACGCCGCCGTCGGCGCCGGTCCCGAGTTCGCGGCGATGGCCCCCCGCGACCGGGGCGAGATCCTCCGCCGGGCGTTCGAGCTGATCGTCGAGCGCAAGGAGGACCTGGCGCTGATCATGACCCTGGAGATGGGCAAGACCTACAAGGAGTCCCTGGCCGAGATCACCTACGCGGCGGAGTTCTTCCGGTGGTTCTCCGAAGAGGCGGTCCGGATCGACGGCCGCTACGCGGTGGCGCCCAACGGCCAGGGCCGGGTGCTGACGATGAAGCAGCCCGTCGGCCCCTGCCTGATGATCACCCCCTGGAACTTCCCGCTGGCGATGGGCACCCGCAAGATCGGCCCGGCGGTCGCCGCCGGCGCGACGATGGTCGTCAAGCCGGCGCAGCAGACGCCGCTCTCGATGCTGATGCTGGGGCGGATCCTCGAGGAGGCCGGGCTGCCCGGCGGGGTGCTCAACATCATCACCGCGTCCTCCTCGAGCGAGATCTCGGCGCCGCTGATCGCCGACCCGCGGCTGCGCAAGCTGTCGTTCACCGGCTCGACCGAGGTCGGGCGCAGGCTGATGGCCCAGGCATCGGAGGGGCTGCTGCGACTGTCGATGGAGCTCGGCGGCAACGCCCCGTTCATCGTCTTCGACGACGCCGACATCGACGCCGCGGTCGCCGGCGCGATGGTCGCCAAGATGCGCAACATCGGCGAGGCCTGCACGTCGGCCAACCGCTTCCACGTCGCCGGCGCGGTGGCCGAGCAGTTCGCCGAGAAGCTCGCCGCCAAGATGGGCGCGATGAAGCTCGGGCGCGGCGTCGACGAGGACACCGAGGTCGGGCCGCTGATCGACAACGCGCAGCGCGGCAAGGTGGCCGAGCTCGTGGAGGACGCGATCGGGCGCGGCGCCCACGCCGTCGTCGGCGGCCAGGCCGTCGAGGGGGCGGGCTACTTCTACAACCCGACGGTGCTCACCGACGTCCCCGACGACGCCAAGCTGCTGTCGGAGGAGATCTTCGGGCCGGTCGCTCCGGTCAAGTCGTTCGGCGACGAGGACGAGGCGGTGGCGGCCGCCAACGACACCGAGTACGGGCTGGTCGCCTATCTGTTCACCAGCGACCTCAAGCGCGCGCTGCGGGTCTGCGAGCGGCTCGAGACCGGGATGATCGGCCTCAACCAGGGGATCGTGTCCAACGCGTCGGCCCCGTTCGGCGGGATCAAGGCATCCGGCTTCGGTCGCGAGGGCGGCTATGAGGGGATCGAGGAGTACCTGGAGACCAAGTACGTCGCGATCAACCTCTGACGGAGTGAGTGGCTAAAGGCCGGACGCGCCTGGCGCGTCCGGCCTCGAGCCCTCTCCCTCCTCAGCGCTGGCTCAACGCCTGCACGAATCCGGCGGCCGGAGAGCCTAGTCCCGTCATGCTGTCATAGCCGGGCGCCGTGCTCAAGGCCACTTGTGCGGTTGTGCACTGGTTCGTCGTCGGGTCGCAGTACTGCTCTGACCCCTCGTAGTCGATCACCCGGGTCGAGAACAGGTAGCCCTGGAGCGGGTTGACCCCGTCGACGAAGTCCGCGCGCGACTGATCCTGATGGGTGGGCAGGATGTCGTCGATCGCCGACGCGTCACCCGACAGCGAGTACAGCAGCGGGTTCAGGAAGCCGAGCGCGTGGCCGGCGGTCTCGTCGGCCCGGGCGACGACCCCCGCCAGCAGCGGCGAGGCCACGCTCGTGCCGCCGATCCGGTACTGGTCGTAGTACGTCCCGTCGGGGAACGTCTGGGTCTCGCCGACGAGCATCCCGGTGCCCGGGTCGGCGTCGAGCGAGATGTCGGGCACCACGCGCATCGGCGTCGAGCCGTTGCGCTGCGACAGCGACGCCGGGACGACCCCCGCCTGCCAGGCGGGCTGCGGGTAGACGACGCTCGTTCCTCCGCCCGATCCGCCGTCGAGCGCGAGGTCGACCGGCAGCCAGGTGCCGAGCTGGGCGCTCGTGCATCCCCCGGCGGTGACGTTGGCCTGGTTGCAGTAGAAGCTGCGGGCGGTCGACCAGCCGTACTCGCCGAGCCGCTGGCCCTGGGCGCCGATCGCCAGCGAGGTCCCGCCGACCGCGGTGGCGTACGGGCTGGAGGCGGGATAGTCCGCCGCGACCAGACCGGTGGTGGTGAACTCGTCGCCGTTGTCGCCGCTGGAGAACATCACGCTGACCCCCGTCCCGTCGGCCATCAGCAGGAGGTCGTCGATCGTGTGGCGGTCGCCCGCGCTGTCGAGCGCGTCGCCGGCATCGTCACCGTAGGAGTTGGTGATCACCTGCGCGAGGTGGCCGTCGATGACGGTGCGCAGCGCGCGGTCGAGGCCGAGGTTGCTGCAGCTGCTGGCGCCGACCGCCAGGATGTCGGCGCCGGGCGCCGTGTCATGGACCGCCTCGACGTCGAGCGTCTGCTCGCCGTACCAGCCGGTGTTTCCGCAGTAGTTCTGCAGCGCGTAGAAGCTCGACGGCAGCTCGGAGAACTGCGACGGGGACAGCGGATTGGACGGATCGTTGGTCGAGGCGAACTGGCCGGCGTCCTGGTAGAGCGTCGGCGACATGTAGGCGTCGATGATCGCGACCGTCACCCCGGCACCGGTCTCGGCACCGGTCTCGGCCCCGGTGAGCCCGTAGGCGCTGCGGTACTGCGGCCCGGTATAACCGCACACCGCCCACGGCGGGTCGGCGGCGTAGCCGGGGTACTGCGGCAGCACGGAGTCGAGCTTCTGCCCGAAGTAGCTCCCGCACGGCTGCGGCGTGCGGAAGCCCGCCGGCTGCGTGACCGCCGCCGACGCGCCCGACACGGTCAATGGGCCGCTCTGCGACACCGGGCCGTCGGTCAGGTCGTCGGGGCGGGCGAGGGTCTGATTGACGCCGGTCACGCCGGCGATCACGCGGGCCAGCGTCGCCGGCACCGACAGGTCACGCTGGGCGAGCAGCAGCCGCTGCCCGCCGACCAGGTGATAGGCGAGCGTGGTGGCGAACGCCGCCGCGACCTGCTGCGCGGTGCCCGTCACCGAGATCGCCATCCGATCGCCCGACACCCCGGTGACCGACAGCCCGCGGCGGGTCAGGAACGCCTCGACCTCCGACACCTCGGTCGCCGTCGGCGAGAAGCGCGCCTCCCACTGGGCGGGGGTCAGGTCGTGACCGTAGAGCGCGCTGCCCGGGGTCGAGACCGCCGCCGCGAACGCGACGGCGGCCTGCTGGTCGGGGAGCGCGAGATCGACCTCGAAGTTGATCGCCGTCGACGCCGCCGCCGAACCCACCTGCGGCGTGCGGGCGGCCGCCGGCGACGCCGAGTCGCCGAGCGCGACGGTCGCCCCGGCCGATGGCGCGGCGGCCGGCGGCGTGGCGGCCGACGCGGTGGTCGTGAATGCCAGCGCTGTCACGGACGCCCCGGCGCAAGCCAGCATCCGTGCTGTGAAGTGCCTCATGGCGCCCCCTGGAGTCGGTGATCTGGCGCGGCACGCTACAGCACCGGCCGGGGGCGGCGCGCCGCGTGTGGTGAACGGGTGAGCGGCGCCGGGGCGGGGCCGGCGCGAGAACCGGCCACCGTAGCTTCCACCCACCCCGCGTCGCCCTGTACCCTCATGCGCAACGGTATGGCGTACGCACACGAGAGTCCGCGTATGACGGGGCCCATCAACGAGCACGCGTCGGCGCTCGCCCAGGAGTGGAGGCGCCTGACGCGCGCCGCCACGTTCGTCGCGCTGCTCACCGCCCCCGCGTTCTTCCTGATCCTGTTCGACAGCAACCACCTGTCGCTGCTCGCGTCGCTGCTGATCACCGCGGTGGCGGTGGTGATGTTCCGCGGGCTGGTGGAGGTCGTCACCCGCCGGCTGATCCCCTCCCCCAGCCTGTACGGCGCCGACCAGGCGCTCAAGCAGCAGGACATCGTCGCCCGCCGGCGCTACTGGTTCTGGCGCGGCAAGTTCCGCCGCCTCCCGATCTACGCGCTCGCGGTGGCGGCGCTGCTGGGGTTCTGCCAGGTTCTGTTCGCGTTCGCCGGGGTGAGCGCTCCGTTCTTTGACCCGTTCGTCGGCCTGCGGACCATCTTCCCGCCCGACACGCTGCCGCAGCTGGCGCTCGTGTTCGTCCAGCTGCCGCTGCTGTTCTTCGTCAACTTCGCGATCTTCTTCGGGCCGTTCCTGTTCTTCGCGGTCCGCCAGATCCGCGGCTACGAGCCCGGGGACGCGAGCTGGGGCGTGAAGATCGACGACGTCCGCGGCCAGGCCGAGGCCAAGGAGGAGATCACGCGGGTGATCACGCTGTGGCAGTCCGGCGAGGAGTTCGAGAAGTCGGGCGGCAAGCGCGAGCGCGGCCTGCTGTTCCTCGGCGCTCCGGGCACCGGCAAGACGATGATCTCCAAGGCGATCGCCACCAACTTCAACTGCCCGTTCGTGACGATCCCCGGCTCGGGGTTCGCCGGGATGTTCATCGGCATGGACGCGATCACCGTCCAGTTCCTCGCCCGCAAGGCGCGACGGCTGGCGGCCAAGTGGGGCGGCCAGTGCATCGTCTTCATCGACGAGATCGACGCCGTCGGGATGCGGCGCCAGGCGCTCGGCGGTGGCGCGGGCGGGATGGGCGGCGCGGGCGGCGGGGGCGGGATGGGCGGGTTTCAGTCGGCCGAGCCGTCGTCGATCCACGACCTGTGCTTCTTCGGCCCCAACGGGTCGCTGACCCCGACCGGGGACCTGGTGATCGAGTCCCGGGCGTGGCGTGAGCGGCTGTTCGCGGCGCGCGCGGAGCCGGCGGCCGGCGGATACCCGGCGTTCGCCAGCCGGGTCGGGGAGCGGCTGGCGCGCTTCTACCCCGGCTTTGGGATGGGCGGCGGGATGGGCGGCATGGCGCTCAACCAGCTGCTGATCGTGATGGACGGCATCGACGAGCCGCCGATGATGCGCAAGCTGATCACCAACCGCATCAACACCTTCCTGGACGCGATGTTCGTGATCCCCAGCCGCGTCGGGAAGCTGGCGCTGCGGCTCGCGCCACCGCGCCCGCGCCAGGAGCAGATCTACTTCATCGGCGCCTGCAACGTGCCGATCAACGTGCTCGACCCGGCGCTCACCCGGCCGGGGCGAATGGGCCGTCACATCTGGTTCCGCACCCCGACCAAGGACGACCGGCTCGACATCCTCGACCTGTACCTGGCCAAGGTCGACCACGAGCCCGACCTCGACACCGACCGCCGCCGCGACGAGCTGGCGCGGATCACCAACGGCTACTCGCCGTCGATGATCGAGCAGTGCTGCTCGATGGCGCTGACGATCGCCCACACCGAGGGCCGGCGCCGGTTCGCGTGGCGCGACATCGTCGAGGCGATGACCACCGTCGAGACCGGGACCGCGCAGAACATCGAGTACATCCAGGAGGAGACGCGCGCGGTGGCGATCCACGAGGCGGGCCACGCCGCCGCCGGCCACGTGTTCCTGGAGAAGGACGTGCTCTCGACGCGGCTCTCGATCCGCAAGCGCGGCGGGTCGCTCGGCCACTACCAGAGCATGGAGAAGGACGAGCGCTTCTCGCACTTCCGCAGCCGGGTGATGGGCGGCCTGGTGATGACGCTGGGGGCGATGGCCGCCGAGCAGGTGTTCTACGGCGAGAACTCGCAGGGGGTGAGCGGCGACGTGTATGCCGCCACCGCCACCGCCGCCTCGATGGTGGGGATGTGGGCGATGGGTCCGGACCCGGTGACGATCGGCAACGGCTCCGAGCTCGACGAGGTCCACGAGCAGGCGGCCAAGCGCCTGGAGCGCATCGGCGCGACGATCATGAACCGCGCCAGCAGCCAGGGAATGTTCGCCGAGAACCCGCTCGGCTCGGTGCTCGGAGATCCGATCAAGCGCCGCTCGGCCTCGCAGATCCTCGGGCAGGCCTACCTGCTGGCCTATGCGCTGATGGCGGCCAACCGTGACGGTCTGGAGGCGATCGCCGACGCGCTGGTGGAGCACAAGGAGCTCCACGGCGACGAGGTCGGCGCGCTGCTCGACAGCGTCGGCCTGCGACGGCCGGAGCTCGACCTCGCCGACCCGGCCACCTGGCCGCAGGTATGAGCGATCCCCACGCCCTGCGCGAGTCGCCACCGGGCGCGCCCGAGGCGCCGGCCGGCCGACCGCAGCCCGACGAGCACGCGCTCAGCGCCGGCGCGGGCGAGGCGCCGGGACGGTCGCCGGCGCCCGGCGCCGCCAAGCTGCGACTGCGCCGAGCCGAGCCGGCGTCCTCGCCGCACGCCGGCCGCTTCCGCGCGGCGACGGGCGTCCTCGTCGGCCTGGCGATCGGCGCGCTGGTGATCGCGGGCGCCGTGGCCGAGACCGGGCGCACGGCGGCCAGGCACGCCGCCGCCTGGTCGTCGTGGTCGCCGTCGGACCAGGGCGCGCTCGGCGCGCGCGACATCGCCGACTACGTGGCGCCGTTCTACCGGATCACGTCCGTCGATCAGCTCGACGTGATCACCGTCGTCAACCTCCAGAGCGCCGCCGCCGAGCAGGCGGCCGCCGCGGCCGGCGCGAGCGGCGCGGCCGCCGCCAACCCGAGCGGCGGGCTCGAGGTCGCCGTCCGGCCGAGCCCGACCTCGAGCGCCCTGTCGCTGCTGAGCGGCAGCACGATCGCCTACAACCTCTGCGGGATCGGCGGCAAGAACTGCGCGATCGGCGTCGGCCAGCCCTCCGCCAGCCGGCTGCTGCTGCTGCGCCGCGAGGCGCTCGAGCTGGCGCTGTACACGTTCAAGTACATCTCCGGCACGCAGTACGTCCTGTGCATCCTGCCGCCCGGCCGCGCGCAGCTGGCCGGCACGCTGACCGCCAGGCCGCCGCGCTCGGGCGCGGTTTCCCCCGCGACGACGATCGACATCGCGGTCCTGTTCACCCGTCCTGAGCTGTCGCTGCTGCTCGGCCACCCGCTCAGCGCCTCGCTGCCCGAGCAGGTTCCCCCGACCGTGGCCGAGATGCCGACCGCGCCCGAGGCGGGGCTCGTCGATCAGGTGACCGCTCGGGGGCTGTTCTCCGAGCAGCTCCAGCAGGCCCAGGACGGATCGGACCTGATCACCCTGGACCCGCTGCCCCCGCAGTAGCGTCGCCCTCGGGCTCACCCTCGGGCTCATAGCCGCCACAGCGCAGCACCGGCAGCCGCGGGTAACGGGCGTAGCGGTCGGGCTCGGCCCGCGAGCGCCGGCACAGCGAGTACACCGTCCCGCGCGTCGTGCCGACGACCTGCTGGTGGCGGCAGCGGTCGCACAACCCGGCCGGCGGCGGGCCGGCGCTCATCCGCGGGTCAGCTCCTCGAGCGCGATCGCGAACGACTCATAGCGCCGTCCGGTGACCCGGGCGAGCGCGATCTCGCAGGTGCGGTTGCTCGACACGCACGCGTCGAAGCGGCGTCCCTCGAGCTCCCTGGCGACGTCGTCGAGCGCCGCGGCCGGCAGCTCCGGGTGCAGCAGGCCGCGGTCGCCGGCCATGCCGCAGCACCGCGTGCTCGCCGGGATCATGACCTCCTCGGCGATCGCGGCGGCGATCGCCTTCAGCTTGGCGGCGACGCCGAGCTGATCGGCGGCGCAGGTGGGGTGCAGCAGCAGCGTGTGATGGCGCCGGGCGACGGTCAGCCGTCCGAGCAGCTGATCGTGGACCCATTCGACGGCGTCGAGCACCTCCACGCCGGCGGCGGTCAGGTGCTCGCGGGCGCCGAGCGCGCACGAGCTGGCGTCGATCACCACCGGCAGGCGGCCGCCGTCGGTCCAGCGCTCCAGCGCGGCCGACGTCCTGGCCGCGATGCTCGCCGCGCCCTCGGCGTAGCCCTTGGAGCTCCACGGGGTCGCACAGCAGTGGCCGGCGATGTCGCCGGGGATCCACAGCGGCCGGCCGGCCCGCCGCGAGAGCGTCACCAGCGCCTCGGACGTCGTCGGGCCCTCGCCCGCGCCCCGGGCGCGCCCGAAGATCCGGTTGGTGCACGACGGCAGGTAGACCGCCGCCGCGCCCGCCTGCGCGCTGCGGGGCAGCCGCGCCGGCGCTGCGCGGGGCATCGCCGGGTCCCAGGCGGGGATCTGCTCGGCTCCGAACCGCTCCCGGGCCAGCGCCGGGAGCGCCGCGGCGACGCGATCGCCGAGCACGCGCGCGGCCACCCCGCCGGCGCGCACCCCGGTCCGCGCGGCGCGCTCGACGAGCACCGGGTGGCGGGCCGCGGCGAGCGCGAGCCGCTGGGCGCGCGCGCTGTGGGTCACGGCGCGCAGCTCCCGGGTCAGCGCCCCGGTGTCGATCGCCACCGGACAGGCGCGCGCACACGCGCCGTCCGCGGCGCAGGTCTGCACGCCGTCGTACTCGTACTGCGCGAGCAGCGCCGCCGTCACCGGGGATCCGCCGCCCTGGCGGGCGATCTCCCGGCGCACGACGATCCGCTGGCGCGGCGTGGTCGTCAGGTTCTGCGACGGGCACACGTCCTCGCAGAACCCGCACTCGATGCATTTGGTGACCGTCGCCTCGATCTCGGGCACGCTCTTGAGGTTGCGCAGGTGCACGCCGGGGTCGGCGTTGAGCACGATCCCCGGCGCGAGGATCCCGGCGGGGTCGGCGAGCGCCTTGACGCGCCACATCAGCGCGGTCGCCTTCGGTCCCCACTCGCGCTCCACGAACGGCGCCATGTTGATGCCGGTGCCGTGCTCGGCCTTCAGCGAGCCGTCGTAGCGATCGATGATCAGCGCCACCAGCTCCTGCATGAACGCGTCATAGCGCTCGCGCTCGGACGCCTGGCCGAAATCGGCGGTCAGCAGGAAGTGCAGGTTGCCCGCCGAGGCGTGTCCGGCGAGTCCGGTCAGGAAGCCGTGCCGCGCCAGCAGCGCCTGCAGGTCCCGGGCGGCGGGCGCGACGCGCGCCGGCGGCACGCACACGTCCTCGATGATCATCGTCACGCCGGGCGGGCGCACCGCCGCCAGCAGGCCCTGCATCCCCTCCCGCACGCGCCACAGCAGCTCGATCTCCTCGCGCTCGCGCGTGAAGCGCACGCCGCCGGCGCCGCCGACCGCGGTGACGATCGGGCGTCCGGCGAGGATCGCGGCCGCCGCCCGCTCGGCGCCGTCGAGCTCGCCGGGATCGTCGGCGCGAAACTCGATCAGCAGCGCCGCGCAGGTCGGCGCCAGCTCCTTCCAGCGCTCGGGGGCGCCGGGCATGTTCCAGGCGGCGGCGATCAGCGTCGGGGCGACCATCAGCTCGGTGGCGGTCGCGCCCGCCGCCACCAGTGGCGCGACGGCCTCGGCGGCCGCGTCGAGATCCTCGAAGCCGACGAGCGCGAGGCCGGCGTGGCGCCCGAGCGCGACGGTCTGAAACACGGCCTCGGCGACGAACGCCAGGGTGCCCTCGGAGCCGATCACCAGCCGGCGGAAGATCTCCAGCGGGGTGTCGGCGTCAAGGAACGCGCACAGCCGGTAACCGGTCGTGTTCTTGATCTCGAACTTGGCCGCGATCCGGCGCGCGAGCGGGCCGTCGGCGCGCAGCTCGTCGCGGATCTCGGCCAGCCCCGAGGCAAGCCGCGGCGCGGCGGCGGCGAACCGCGCCTCGGCGTCCGGGGCGGCGGTGTCGAGCACCGCGCCGCCGGCGAGCACGAGCGTCATCTCGCTGACCGTGCGGTAGGCGTCGGCGGTCACCCCGCAGCGCATCCCGCCGGAGTTGTTGGCGATCACGCCGCCGGCGCAGGCGATGTTGGTCGATGCCGGATCGGGACCGATCCGGCGCCCGTGGCGCGCCAGCAGGCGGTTGGCGTGACCGATCACCACCCCCGGTTGCACGCGGACCCGCGCACCCCCGTCCTCGACGCGCACCCGGCGCCAGTGGCGGCGCGCGTCGACGAGGATCGAGTCGGTCTGGGTCTGGCCGTTGAGGCTGGTGCCGCCCGCCCGGAAGACGAGCGGGGCGTGGTGGTCGTGCGCGCAGCGCAGCAGCGCGACGACATCGTCGACGTCACGCGGCACCACCACCGCCCGCGGGATCAGCCGGTAGGGGCTGGCATCGCCGGCGTAGCGCACGAGGTCGATCGCGCGGGTCAGCACGCGGTCGGCGCCGAGCGCGGCCTGCAGCCGGCCGCGCAGCGGCACGGGGGTGCCGGCCGCCACCCAGTCGGGGGCGCGGTCCGTGGCGGCCGCCGCCGGCGTCCCGGACACCGCTACTGCAGCCACATTCCCGATGCGACCGGGACCTGGACGACCCGCGGGCCGTCGGCGGCGATCGACTCCCGCAGCGCGACCGTCAGCTCCTCGCGGCCGCTCACCTCGACCGCCGGCATCCCGTAGGCGCGGGCGACCGCGGCGACGTCGAGGCCGGGCAGATCGAGTCCGGGGGCGCCGGTGACCTGCTCCAGCAGCGCGAACCACTTGAGGATCATGTACTCGTCGTTGCGCAGCACGAGGAAGGTCACCGGCGCGCGATACGCCACGGCGCTCCACAGCGCGGTGATCCCGTACTGCGCCGATCCCTCGCCGAGCACGCAGACGACCGGCCGGCCGGGCTGCGCGAGCTGCACGCCGACCGCCGCCGAGATCCCGAATCCGAGCCCGCCGCTGGCGCTGAAGTAGTAGCTGCCCGGTCGCCCGATGCGCAGGCGGTTGCGCAGCGCCAGCGTGCTGGACGGCGTCTCGACGACGGCGATCGCGTCGGGATCCCAGGCATCGGCGAGCGCGGCGACCGCCTCTGAGCCGCTGAGGCGGTCCGGCGGGTCGGCGGCCTGCGGGTCGCCCGGCCCGGGCCGCGGGTCGGGCGCCGCGCGCCCGGCCTCGGGCACGAGCGCGCACAGTCGCGCGAGCGCGACGGCGACGTCGCCGACGATCGCGTCGCCCATCGGCGCGCGCGCCGCCTCCGACGGATCGCTGGTGATCGCCACCAGCTCGGTGCCGTCGGCCAGCAGCGGCCCCGGGATGTACGGGTAGTAGGGGAACACCGAGGAGCCGACGACGACGACCAGGTCGTAGGGCGCCAGCGTCTGGGCGATCGGCCCGATCGCGGGCGGCAGCACGCCGAGGAACTGCGGGTGGTCCTCGGGGAAGCCGAGCCGCGACCCGCCGGTGGCGGGGCTCGCCCACACCGGCAGGCGCTGGCGCTCGGCGAGCGCGACGGCGGCGTCCCAGCCCCCGGCCGCGTCGATGTCGGGGCCGGCGACCAGCGCCGGGGCGCGCGCGGACGCCAGGCGCCCGGCGAGGGCGGCGAGGGCGGCGTCGTCGGGCGCGACCCGGCCGCTGACCCGTCGCGCGAGCGCGGCCCGCGCCCGGTCCTCGTCGGCCTCGGCGTTCCAGTCGTCCATCGGGATCGACACGAACGCCGGGCCACGGGGCGGCAGCGAGGCATGATGGATCGCCCGCGCCAGCGCGCCGGGAACGTCCTGGGCGCGAGGCGGCTCGTGGCTGTACTTGACGTAGGGCTGCGGGCCGAGGACCGCGTCACGGTTGGTGAGGTTGGCCTCGATCGTGATCTGCGGCCGGACCTGCTGGCCGGCGGTGATGACGAGCGGCGCCTTGTTGGCCTGGGCGTTGAAGATCCCGCCGACCGCGTTGCCGACGCCCGGAGCGGTGTGGAGGTTGACGTGGGTCGGCCGGCCGGTGGCCTGCGCGTACCCGTCGGCCATCCCGACGACGACGAGCTCCTGAAGACCGAGCACGTACGTGAAATCCGGCGGGAAGCCGGCGAGCATCGGCAGCTCGGTGGAGCCCGGATTGCCGAAGATCGTCGTCATCCCGTGCGCGCGCAGGATCTCGAAGGTGGCTTCGCGGACGGTCGTCATCGGTGTGGCATCTCCTCCTCAGGACGGGTCGGGCGTGACCCTACACGTCCCCTGTGCACTGCGGCGGCGGCCGGTCGCGACGGTGAAATGGGGCATGCTCTTCAACAGTACGGTTTGAGACAATCTGCTTGACATGTCACACACGGGCGCATATCTTCGCGCTGCCGTCGGGCGGCGTCGCCCGTGGCGGGGCGACACCGGACCAACGTCGCCCCGGACTCGTCCATCACAGGGAGATCAGGGAGATCACATTGCTTGCCCTCTGCCCGCGCCGGCTGCGACCCGTCGTCGCCGCCATCGCCGCGCTCGTCGCCGCCGGCCTGCTGGCCTCGTC
>JBELAG010000125.1:0-15052 GCA_049509055.1 Solirubrobacteraceae bacterium | reverse complement strand
CGATCGGTGGTTGCAGCCACGCGGTCCCGGACCGGCGGAGCCGTCAACAACTCCGCCCACAGATCCGCCCGAACCTGAACCCGGCCAGGGTCCGAGCCGTGCTGCAACACCACCCGAGTGAACCGCCCGAGCCGCTCAACCGCCGAGCCTTTCGATGTCGCGATCTGCGAAAGCTTGCGGTCCAGCGCGCCAGCGTCGTCATCGAGCAACGCGATCAGCAGCTCGTCCTTCTGCTTGAAATAGCCGTAGAACGCGCCCTTGCTGACCCCGGCCTCAGCGCACACGTCGTCGACCGTCAAGTCGCGAAACCCCGACCGGGCGGCGCAGCGCCACGCCGCACCGATCAGCTCGTTATGGCGCGCAACCCGCGTCTCCACTTTCAGCCTCGGCACACCCGCTATTCAAGCAAACCGACGCGTCGGTTTATATGTTGGGTAGCCTTCTCATTCTCAACGCAACTCCCAAAGCTCCACGAGCTCGGTCACAACGTCACCCTCGAACCAGCGGCTGCTTGAACCTGGGCGTATTTCCCATCAGTTCAAGAATGCTCGCCCGGTCATCGTCGACCGGGCGGGCTATCGGGAGGTGTTCAAGCAGGCAATCGGCCGCACACCTTTAGCACCTGACCGTCACCCGGGCAGGTAGGTGCGCGCCGTTGCCGGCATTGCCTTCACCAGCCGGCGGGTGTGAGGAGCTCGGTGCGGTGGGCCTGGGCCCAGTCGGTGAAGCTGCGTGGCGGGTGGCTCGTGACTGTGGTGATGTCGCCTGTCGGCTCGGAGTTGTACGGTTCGAGGGCGGAGCGGAATTGCTCGGCGATGGCGTCCGCCAGGTCCTGGGGCATGCCGCAGGACACCATCTGAGCGAGCATGTCGGCCGGATCGGCTTCGGCGTAGCGCAGGTCGCGGCCGAGCACCCGACCCGATCCACAATGCACCGGGCCGGCGAGCAGGCGATCCGCGACAGCGGCATCGGCTGGACGTTCCTGCGGCCGACCGCGTACATGTCCAACGCGCTCAACTGTTCGGGAATGATCGCGGCCGATCAGGTCGTCCACGCCCCGTTCGCCGCTGGCCGAGCCGCGGTCGGTCTACGAGCTCACGGCCCCGAACCGCTCAGCCCCCCCGACCGGATCGCAGTCCTCAGCCAGACTGAGGATGCTTTGCGCGGCGGTGAAAGGAAGCCGTCGCAAACGCCGGCGTCGCGGTCCCAGACGCGGGGACCGTCGCGTCATCTGCGCTGGAGACGGCCTGGCTGCCGTCGGCGCTGCTCGCCCACCGCATCCACCACCCGTAGGCAGCGTACCGCGGAGCGCGTAAACGTGAGGCCCTGCGCCAAAAAATATCCACATTTGCAGGCAAGGCGTCATAACAGGCATTATCGAGTGTAAGCGGCACGCATTCGCTCGTGCCGTTCCCGAGTATCAGAAGCCGTCTCGTGGTGTACTAAGGTGGTATACGAACATACGTTCTGAAAAGGAGCACACAATGGCTACCATCACTGAAATGGCTGACGCGACCGAGCCCAGCCCGAGCGTGAACCGCCCAGCGACCCATCAGCGCCCAGTGGCTGAGGCTGAGGTTGCACCGAAGCGCCACACGATGGCGAAGCCGCCGTCCAGCGATCTGCGGGGACGTCTGGCTGGCCGTCTGTCAAACGTCGTGGAGCGGACGGCCGACATGTCGGTCGAGCTGCTGAAGTCGCTGGAGACCGCAGAGCTCGCCGCGATCGACGCGGTGGGCCCGTTCGTGATCTCCATCGAGGACGGCCTGATCGAGCAGGTCAACAGCACTTCGGCTGTGGCGAAGCCGTTGGTGATCGCCATCGAGGGGTGCGTGAGCGAGCAGGTCACCGGCACCTCCGCTGTGGTCAAGCAGCTCGTGGTCGCGATCCCCGACGCCGTGACCGAGCAGGTCACCAGCACCTCCGCTGTGGTGAAGAAGCTCGTGGTCGCGATCCCCGACGCCGCCAGCGAGCAGGTCACCAGCACTTCCGCTGTGGTCAAGAAGCTCGTGATCGCGCTGGAGGACGCCGTCAGCGACGAAATCACAGCGACGACCACGGGCGCGAAGAAGATCACGGCCTCTGGTGTTGAGATGGCCGATCGGTTCGTTCGCTTGGAGCACGACGTGCTCCGCGGTCTCATCCAGGGAGCCACCCGGCCGCTGGTGGTCCAGAACGCCACGAAGTACCGGGCCGCCAAGTAGCCCCGACCCTCACGGTCGCCAGCTACGCCGACCCGGCGGGTCGGCGGGGCCGGCATCTCAACTCGGCCACGGAAATCAGCGCGAAGGGCACGTCTGTCAACCCGGCAGGCGTGCCCCGCGCCGTTTTCATCCTCCCGGCCGGGCGGGCTAGGACCTGCCGGTGATGGCGCACGGCGACGATCGGTCCCTTCCCGCACGAGGTCGCTGCGTGCCCCATCTCCCCTCCACGGTGAGCAGATGTGGCGCCTGACCGCGGGCGGCTGGGCAGCGCGGCGAGGTGTGACACCACGACAGCACCTGAGCGCCCGACCGCGCCAACCACCCAGAGGAGATCAGCCTCAGGCGGGGAAAGTATGCCGTGACGAGCTTCGGACGGGCAACCCGCCGTTGGCCGGTCGGGGAACTGCACCCGGGCCACCGGCCGGGATTCCTGCGATCTGCAGCGAATCTTGCAGTCGTGGAGCGTCATCCGCCGCAAACTCTCCCACGGCACCCGCTCACAGCGCGGCGAACGATTCACCGAGCGTGCACTCTCCGCCGCCGGCACCTGCCGCCTTCAACACCGCTCCCTGTTCGCCTACCTCAACGACCTCATCGCCGCCGACGCTCGCGGCGACCCGTTCCCGCAGCTCGCCTGAGCTGGCCCCACGGACCGAACGGTTATCCGGATTGCGATGATTTGCAGGGATTAAGTGCCCGTTGGTTAGCGGTGATGAACGTTCGTTACGCCCCTGGCCTTCACTCGTAACGAAGGGGTCCCCGGTTCGAGTCCGGGCGTCGGCTTTGGCAGAGAAGTGGACCTCGCGCTTGCCCGACGCGCCGTGGCAGAGGGGACGACCAAGGTGCAGATCATCCGCGACGCACTGCGCGACGCCGCGAGCGGATCGGTGCGCGTCAAACCGCGCGCCCGCGGCGTGTTCACCGGGCCAGCCGACCTGACCTCGCCAACCGAGGAGCACCTCGCCCGGTCAGGCTTCGGCGAACGGTGATCATCGTCGACACGTCGATCATCGTTGCCTTCGTGAACGCCGGCGACGACCACCACGACGCCGTTACGGATGGCTCGACGCTGCCGACGACGACCTCGCGACCCCCCGTGATCGTCGCCGAGGTCGACCACCTGAAGCGCACTCTGAGGCGATCTGCTCGCCTTTCCGTCCGCGCGCTCGATTGTGGTCTCTCGAGCACCATGAGCGTGCGCCCCTGGTGCAGCGGGCGGGTGGTGGCTGTGATCGCGCCATCCTTGATGCTGCGCAGGAAGTTGGTCTTCGACTCGACGGTCGTGGTGCCTTGGGCGCCCTCGGGCAGGTTCAAGAACGCGCAGACGCCTCCGCAGTGGTCGGCGAGGGCCGTGATCACGCCGCCGTGCATCACGCCGCCCGCAGTACAGCGCTCCGGCGCCCAGCGGATGCGACCGCGGACGAGGTCGGCGCCGACGGTGAGTAGCTCGATCCTGACCACGGCGGCAAACGGGATGAGGTCGTTGATGTCCGAAGGATCTGGCCTCGGCATGGCGCCACGGAAGTTGCCGATCCGGACGCGACGCCGTCTCAGATCCGAACAGCTACCGAACGCGTCACCGGACTCGTCCAGCTGCTGCTTCTCGATCGAAGCGTTCGTCGGCTGGTCGGGCGCCGCGGGAGCGACACGCGATGACGGGACCGGATGCCGATCGCTCCGTGATCACGCGGCGTCAGTTTGAGTTGACAAGATGTCTGTTGTCAGTCTAAACTGACGGTCATGAACGCCGAAGACATCGCCTCCGCGACCGCGTCCGACGACCCGTCGCTGGGACTCCGCGCCGCTCTGGCCCTGCATCGGCTCGCCGAACGGGTCGAGGCGGACCAGGTCGCGACCGCCCGCCAACAGGGGTGGTCTTGGCAGCAGATCGGTGACGCGCTCGGCATTACCCGCCAATCAGTCCACGCCAAATATGGAAAGCGACTCCGATGACCAAGCATTCGAAGCCGGGCGAGGCGTATCACCCCTGGAGCACGTACATCGACGCTCGCGAGGAAGCACGGCGCCGGGGTGACCGCAAGGTCGGCACCGAGCACCTGATACTCGGGCTGCTCAGGGAACCGGACTTGGAGCAGGCCCTCGGATGCGACCTACAGACAGCCCGTGATGCGCTCGACGCGATGGATCACGATGCACTCGCCGCAATCGGCATCGGCGCTGCGTTCAACGCACCACCGATACCGATCGACGAGCCGATCAGACGTTCGTCGAGGCCGACGCTCAAAGCCGTCTTGCGGGACCGTTTGCCAATGACACCCGCAGCCAAGAAAGCGCTGGAGGAATCGTACAAAGAGATACGCCGTGGTCACCTCGTCGGCCCGCAACAGGTGCTCTTGACCGTTCTCGAGCTCGAGCCGCCAGATCCCGCCGCTGAGCTGATCGCCGCGCTCGGCGTCGATCGCGCGGCCGCGCGGCAACGTCTCGGCGTGGGTCGCGCCGCAGCGTAGGCAGACCAGCACCGCGAAGAACCCGAGACCCGTCCGAGATCTCCCCGCTGATCGCGGGAAGCGCGCGTCAGGCGCGTAGCGACTGAGGATTGCCTTTACGATCCGCGGGTCGCTTTTCATATATCCTGCGTGTCGCGTCGCTTATGATCTGCGGAGCCAATGGCGCAATGGTCGTATCTGAAGCGGTCGTTGATGGCGAGCTGACGCGACGGCTGGCGGCAAATGGGCCGTGTTGATCGAGGGGCCGGAGGCGTGCGGAAAGACGGAGACCGCTCGCCGTCAGGCCGCGAGCCAGGTGCTGCTCGATATCGATGCGTCGGCGCGGGAAGCGGCGGCGATCGATCCCGGCCTGGTGCTCGACGGGCCTGGAGCGGTTGATGATCGTGGAGAACGTGCCGGCGTGGAACACCCATCTGCGCTCGAGCGACCAGCTGCGGACGAGCCCAGACGCGGCACTTCGTCGATCCGTCGCTCGCGGTCGCGGCGCTGCGCGCGACCCCGGACACGCTGCTTGCCGATCTGAACTTCCTCGGGCTGCTGTCGAAGTCGCTCGTCGTGCGGGATCTGCGGGTCTATGCCCAGGCCGCTGACGGCGCCGTCTGCCACTATCGCGACCAGACCGGACTCGAGGTCGACGCGATCCTCGACACCGGCGAGCGCTGGGGCGCGTTCGAGATCACGCTCGGCGCCAATCGCATCGACGAGGCCGCCGCGCACCTCGCGACGTTCGCCGGAAGGATCGACACGACCACACGCGGACCGGCAGCGGTTCTCGCCGTGATCGTCGGGACCGGGTATGGGTATGTCCGCTCCGACGGGGTCCACGTGATCCCGATCGGCGCCCTCGGCCCATGATGCGTCCAGCCACCACATGTGCGTTGACACCGAGCGGCGGTGGCGGTTCTTCGCTGTCGACGGTGTAGCGTCCCAGATCGCGTCCCCGGGCCGGCGCCGACAACGGGATCCGACCGTCCCCGTCGGCTGTCGGAGCTGGCCGAACGCGATGTCGCGGTGATCAATCGTCAGGCGCGATAGGAGAGAAGCCGTCCCGGCACGTCTCGATCGCGGTGGCGTCGCGACCGAGCGGAGTGGCTGTGGACGTGACATACCGGCCGTTCCCCGCTGCGGCTCCTCCGAGGGTATTCGGATGGCGACCGGCGGCGACCTCGCCCACGACCGCGCCACCCGCCCGATCTGTGATCGTCTCGACAACGTCGTTCTCGCGTCCGTGACGCGCTAGGACGAGGAATCGAGTACCGGTGATACAGGAGTTGAAGCCTCTCACGCCACCGCTGCTGCTCCCACCACGGCTGCTACTGACGAACGCGAACACGGCCATCGAAATCACGGCCGTGGCGGCCGTCGCCGCCGCGATGCGCGTTCGTAGAGGCCGCCGGCCCACGCGGACATTATCCCTCCACTCAGTCGGCCCTCGGACCGAGCCGCGAGTCGTCCCTGCTCCCCGGGCTCTGACCAGGAAGCCGAGTGATCGATTTCCCGGGAGCGCTCGCGCGCGGATCCTCAGGCCAGTTGGTATGCGCCCGGCGCCAGGCGAGATGTCCGGCGACGGTAGGTGCTCCAGGTCCAGGGCCACTGGTTCGGATCGTTGCCGTTCTCGTCGATGTACCAGTTGGTGCACCCCGTGTGCCAAACGGTCGTGCTGAGTGCTGCGCGCAGCTCTCGATCAAAGCCTTCGGCGGCGTCGCGGCGGACCTCGATCATCCGCGCGCGGTTGCGCTCGAGCTCGCGCGTCGCCTCGATCACGTGCTGGACGCCCGCCTCGATCGTGTAGATCACCGAGCCGGCGCCTCCATTGGTGTTCGGCCCGTAGAGCAGGAACATGTTCGGGAAACCCGGAACGCTGAGACCGAGGTAGGCGCGCGGAAGCTCTGACCACTCCCGCGCCAGGCTTCGTCCCTGCGCGCCGAACACCTCCATCGGTGCGACGAAGCCGTGCGTCTTGAAGCCGGTGGCGAGCACGAGCACATCAGCGGGATGGTTGCTCCCGTCAGCGGTCCGGATCCCGGAGGGCGTCACTGCTTCGATCCGGTCGGTGATCACCGATACGTTCGGTCGTGTCAGCGTCGGATACCAATGATCGGTGAGCATCATCCGCTTGCAGCCGATCTCGTCAGCCGGCATCACCTTCCGTCGCAACTCGGAGTCCTTGATCGCCTTCGTGATCTGCCAGCGGCCCACCGCGCGCAGCGCCGGTCTCAACCAGGGCTGGCTGGTCAGCGCGAGCGCACCGGCTTCCATGTAGTAGAAGTTCGCCTCACGGTCAAGACGCTGGAGGATCGGCATCCGCTTGAACGCTCGCTTGGCGCGTTCGCCATAGGCAGTGTCCAGCTTCGGCAGCGTCCACCCCGGCGATCGCTGGTAGACATCGACATGGGCAACGCTCGGCTGGATCGCCGGAACGATCTGAATCGCGCTGCAGCCGCTTCCGATCACCGCGACGCGCCTGTCGTGCAACGCCACGTCGTGGCGCCAGCGCGCCGAGTGAAAGGCCGGACCGTCGAAGCTGTCAAGCCCGGGTATCGCCGGGACGCTCGGTGTCGACAACTGGCCGCATGCGGTGATCAGCATGTCGACCTCGTGCGTTCCGGCGCTGGTCTGAAGCACCCACGTGGCTCGCTCGTCGTCGAACGTCGCGCTTGTCACCTCGGCACCTGTCCGAATCCGGTCAAGCACGCCCTCGCGGCGCGCGACATGTTCGAGATACGCCTGGATCTCGGCCTGCGGCGCGTACCGACGCGACCAGTCCGGATTGGGCGCGAACGAGAACTCGTACAGGTGCGATGGGACATCGCACGCAGCGCCGGGATAGGTGTTATCGCTCCACACGCCCCCGATGCGCTCTCCGCGCTCGAACACGGTGACGTCACGGTACCCCGCCCGGCGCAGCAGCACCGCCGCTGCAACGCCGCCGAAGCCCGCCCCAACGACCGCAAAGGAAGTCATGGCGGCGACCCTACCAAACCGCTCCAGGCTCGCTCGTCGGCGGCGGCACGCGGTGTTCGGCCGGCATGCCCGACTGCGGGGCTGTGCGGTGGCGGATGGGCTTCTGCGACAAGCTCGCTGTCCCGCCCGGGGGAATGGGCGACGAGCGGGACCGCTGGCCCGACCCGACCCGGACGTAGGGTCTGACGACTCTTGCGCGCGGGTGGCAGGTTGCCCAGAGGCCATGCGGCACGTGATGTGGATTCTTGGCAGCATCGACGCCATGGCGGGCTATGTCCTGGTACCCGGTGCCGGTGGGAGCGGTTGGTACTGGCATCGTGTGGTGGCCGAGCTGGCTCGACGGGGTCACCAGGCCCTCGCGGTCGGCCTGCCGGGCGCTGATCCGAGCGCCGCGCTGGCCGAGTACGGCAAGCTGATCGCGGATGGCGCCCGGTCGATGCGCGAACCCGTGGTCCTGGTCGCGCAATCGTTGGGCGGGTTCAGCGCGCCGCTGGCCTGTGCGGACGTCGCGGTGGAACGGATCGTGCTGGTCAACGCGATGATCCCGCTTCCGGGCGAGACAGCCGGCGAGTGGTGGGATGCCGTCGGCTGGCGAGAAGCCGCACAGGCCAGTGCAGAGCGAGACGGACGCCCTGAGCCGGATGTCAGCGATCTGCACACGTTGTTCTTCCACGACCTCCCGGCGGATCTCGTCGAGATCATGCAGGCCGATCGCGGGGCCATCGCCGAGGGGCCCGCGGTGTTCAGCCAGCCGTGGCCGCTTGCTGCCTGGCCAGAGCTGTCGACCACGGTGCTGTGCGGCCGAGAGGATCGGCTGTTCCCGATCGACCTTCAGCGGAGAATCGCCCGCGAGCGCCTTGGACTCGATGTCCAAGAACTCCCTGGCGGGCATCTGGTTGCGCTCAGCCAGGCCTCCGTCGTGGCAGACCGCTTAGTCGGTCGTGGATAGTCACCTGGCCGCCAGCAGGTCGCCAACCGCGTCTCGAACGATCCCGGCCAGCTCCTCGGGCGGCACGTCGCCGAACACCCCGCCATGACCGCCGATGACGGCCATCACCGCGCCGATCGAGCAGGCTATCCGCACACGCTGCGCGAGCGGGATATCGCTGCTGGCGAGCAGGCGAGCCAGGCGCTGTTGCAGATCCTCGTTTTCTGCCACGTGGCGCTCATCGTGGTGCAGTTGGTCGAGCGCGTTGTAGTTCCGCAGATGAAGCAGGACCAGCGCGCGGTTGCTGAGGAGTTGGTCAATGAAGCGATCGAGAACCGCCGGCCAGGCATCCGCGCGCTGCTGGTCGCTGTCCAGGCTCTCAAGCTGATCGAGAGCCCTGCGGCCGAGCTCGTGGAGGCGCAGGTGCAGCTCGAGGAGGATGTCTTCCTTGCGCTCGAAATGGTAGTACAGCGCGGCCTTCGTGACGTCGAGTCGTTCGGCGATCTCCCGCAGGGAGGTCTTGTCGTAGCCCTGCTCGTTGAATAGCTCGAGTGACGCGTCGAGGATGCGCTCGCGCATCGTTCCGCGGGGTCGTCTGCGTGGGGCACGCTCCGACGATGGCCGCCGTTCGTTCCGTGCCGATCGTTCGGTTCGCGCCATGGTCCATAGTTTACTTGACGGCCGGCTAGATAACGCGCTACCGTGGATATTTCTAGCCGGTCGACAAGTAAGGAGCCTTTGTGGCGAGCGCGTTGATGATCGAAGCCGAGGGCCTGACCAAGCGGTTCGGCTCGACTGTCGCACTTGATGGCCTCGACCTCGAGGTGCCGGCCGGAGCGATCCTTGGGGTGCTCGGCCCCAACGGTGCCGGGAAGACGACAGCGGTCCGGATCCTGACGACGCTCTCGCTGCCAGACAGCGGCTCGGCGCGGGTCGCCGGCTTTGATGTCGTCAATGACGCGCCGGGTGTGCAGCGCAGCATCGGCGTGACCGCGCAGGACGCGACCGTCGATGAGATCCTCAGCGGCCGCCAGAACCTCGTGATGATCGGACGCCTCAGTGGGCTGCGACGCGCCGAGGCAAAGGCGCGAGCAAGCGAACTGCTCGAGCGCTTCGACCTCGCCGATGCCGCTGACCGGGTGTTGAAGGGCTACTCCGGCGGGATGCGCCGGCGCCTCGATCTCGCCGCCGGACTCGTCACCCGGCCGCCGGTGCTGTTTCTCGACGAGCCGACAACCGGGCTTGATCCGACGAGCAGGGTGCGAATGTGGGGCGTGATCCGCGAACTGGTCGCCGACGGCGTCACGCTGCTGCTGACGACCCAGTATCTCGACGAGGCGGACGAGCTCGCCGACCGGATCGTGGTGGTCGATCATGGCCGCGTCATCGCCGGCGGCACCGCAGCTGAGCTCAAGGCCCAGACTGGCGGCGCGCGGCTCGAGGTCACGCTCAGCGCGCCGGACTCCGGCGCGTCTGCCGCTCTGGAGCGCTACGTCACCGGCGAGATCACGGTCAGCCACGACGGACGCCGCCTACGTGCCCCGGTCCAGAGTGCTGCAGGGTTCGCGACAACCGTCGTACGCGCGCTCGACGGCGCGGGAATCACCGTCGACGACATCGACGTTCACCAACCATCGCTCGACGACGTCTTCTTCGCCCTCACCGGCCACGAGACAGACGCAGACGCCGGCGACGAACCCCGACGTTCGGACTCAGTCGTGGAGGTTGCACACCGATGACCGCCACGACGTGTGCTCCCAACGTATCGCGGACGCGGTCGCCGCGCTCGCCTGGCCTCGTGCGAAAGCTCCTCGACGTCGTCGTGCTCACCGGACGCAACCTTGTGCACATCGCGCGCGAGCCGCTGCAGCTCTCCGACGTCACCGTCCAGCCGGTGCTCTTCACGCTGCTGTTCGTCTACATCTTCGGCTCCGGCATCGTCCTGCCGCACGGCGGCAGCTACACCGACTACGCGATCGCCGGCCTGCTCGCGCTCAACCTCACCACCTCGGCGATGGGAACCGCCGTCGGACTCAGCGCCGACCTCGGCAGCGGCGTGATCGACCGCTTCAGGACGCTCCCAATGTGGCGCCCGGCGATGCTCGTCGGACGCTCGCTCGCCGATCTCCTGTCGGCCGTGATCTGCACAGCGTTCGTCGCCGTGACCGGTCTGATCATCGGATGGCGCCCGGAAGGCGATGTCGGCGCGACGATCGCCGGGTTCGCGATCTTCCTGTTGTTCAGCTACGCCCTGTCGTGGACGTGTGCGTGTCTCGGCATGGTGAGCCAAAGCCCCGAGTCCGCCCAGGGAACAGGCCTCGTCATCTTCTTCCCGCTGGCGATCATCTCCAACGCGCTCGTGCCCACCCAGCACATGCCAGTCGTATTGCGGACGATCGCCAACTGGAACCCGGTCAGCGCCGTCACCGCCGCAGCACGCGGGCTGTGGGGCAACCCCAACCTGTCCTCGACGATCCACGCCTGGCCGATGCAACACCCGGTGCTCGCCTCGCTGCTGTGGTCGGTCGCGATCCTCGCGATCTTCGCGCCGCTCGCGACGCACCTCTACCGCCGTCGCACCACCGACTGAAACACCGATCTGCTCGGCCGTGAGCCACGCACGCTGTCTGCCTACCTGGAAGAGCTGCCATGGACGGGGGACCGGGCGCAATCCACTGCTCCCGCGTCATTCTCCAGCGACAGGCAACGCCAGTCTCGCTGGTGACAACGCCTGGGCAAGGGGGCGCTCAGCGCGAGGGTGCCGCTCGCCGACCACGGACGGTCGGCGGAGTCCGCCCGGATGAGACCTCAGCTGCGACGCACAGGGCCGGAGATGCCGACAGCGACGGCGAAGTCGTTGGTCTCCTCGCCGTGCGCGGCAGGAATGGGTCTGACGCGCCGGCGATCCACATCGCCGTGGGGCAGGACCCGCCGAGCGATCCACGTCCGCGACGCGACACGACGGCTTGCAGGCGGCACTGATAGGACCGGCAAACGCCCGCTCGTGGGCGAGTGAACGCCCCGGCCGCTCGCGCTTGACGGTCATGGTAGGTCATGCCAGCGCACTGAGAAGCCGCAAGGACAACGGGGTGGTCGTTCGATGTCGACCCAGGGACGGGAAGCTGTAACACGCCGCGCTCGGCCGCGAGAGTACGTGAGGGCGAGCACGCGTACCATCCTGTCAGCAGCGCTGGTTGCGCTCTGCCTGGCCGTGCTGGCCCAGCGCGCAGCCGCGGCACCGCCGTGCTCCAGCCCGGGCGTGGTCAGCGGCAGCAGCTGCATCTACAGCTACACCAACGTCGGGCCCACCGAGGAGACCCTCACGGTGCCCGCAGGGGTGAGCATGACCGTGACCGCCTACGGCGCTCCGGGCGGACGCGGCGAGGATAACTCCGGCACGCTCGATGGCACGCCCGGCGGGGGCGGGATGGAGCAGGGGACCTTCACCTTCCCGATCGATGAGACGCTCACGATCCTGGTCGGCGAGCAGGGCGCCCAGGCGTCGGCGGCGGGCGAGGGCGGCGGCGGCGCCGGCGACAGCGCGTTCTTCGGCGAGCTCTACCAGGCGGGAAGGGCGGCGGCGGTTCCTACGTTTTCGCCGGCGGTCTGCCGCTGGTGGTCGCCGGCGGCCTCGGCGGCGCCGCCGGCGCGGCGACTCCAGCCGGCAGTGCGCCGCAGTCAGGACAGAGCGGCAAGGGCCCGGTCACCGGCCCTTCAGACCCCAACATCACAGACGGGGGCGGAGGCCTTGACAGCATCGGCGGAACCGGCGGGGGCGGTGGCATCCCCGGAACCAGCGACAACCTCGGCATGGCCGGTGGCGGCGGTGGCGGCTACACCGGCGGCGGCGGGGGTGGCGACAGCGCCGACGGTGGGCGGTGCGGGCGGCGGCGGCTCGGGCTACATCGCCTCCACCGGTCTGACGGCGGGCTCGGCCACCGCCCAGCAGGGCGTCTGGTTTTCCAACACCGGCGAGGTGATCATCACCCTGACCAGCGGGGCGCCGACGATCTCATGGGAGCCGGCGCCGCAGTCGGCCTGGCCCTCCGAGGTCGATTACAGCGGCGCCAACTGGACGCCGAACAGCCCGGTGTCGGTCACGTTCACCGGCCACAACAATCCGACGGACTCGATCACCCAGACCGTGCAGGCCGACGGCTCGGGGAACATCAACGGCACGTGGACGCCCGCCAGCCGAATCTGCCAGCGCTGAGCGACTGCCGGAGCAATTCCAACGCCAACCCGACCGGCTCGGCGGTCGCGACCAGCACGACGGCCACTGGGACGATCACCGCGACGGGGGCAGGCGTCGGCGCGATCACCGTGGGCCGCTACGCGAGCAACCCGGTCGGTCCGCCGACGTTCAACGCCGCTGGCGCCTACTTCGACGTGCGCACGTCTGACGCCGGCAGCTTGACCGCGGCGAGCATCAATGACTGCGACCTGCACGGTGCGGTCGGCCTGCAGTGGTGGAACCCGGGCGCTGCCGGCGGCGCGGGCGCCTGGCAGCCCGTCACCCCCGAAACCTCCAGCCCCGGCCCGCCGGCGTGTCTGGCCGTCCAACTGTCGGCGACCTCGAGCCCGAGCCTCGCCCAGCTCACCGGGACCGTGTTTGCCGCCGCGCTGCCCGCATCGAGCGCTCCCGCGTTCACTGCGGACAGTCCGCCGGTGACCGCCACCGCCGGCTCTGAGTACTCATACGCGTTTGTCGCCGGCGGAACTCCGACGGCGACGTACAGCCTCGCGGGCGCTCCGAGCTGGCTCACGATCAACTCCGCCAGCGGCGTCGTCTCAGGCGTTCCTCCGGCCGGCATCACGAGCTTCGCCTACAGCGTGCTCGCGGCCAACGGAGTCGCCCCCACCGCGACCGCCGGCCCGTTCACCGTGTCGGTGAGCCCCGCGACCGGGAAAGCTCGCGCGAGCGTCGATCTGCAATCGAGCGCCAACCGAGTGCGCCCCGGCGAGCGCGTCGCGTTGTACGCCGAGGTCTTCGGCCAGCGCTCGAAACCGGCGCCGACCGGGACCGTCAGCTTCACCGACAACGGCACCCCGATCGCCGGTTGTCTCAGCCTCAAGCTGTCACGAACGGGAGACGTGTTGTGCCAGCTGAGCTTCGCGTCCACGGCCGCCTCGCCGCATCAGGTCATCGCCAGCTACTCCGGGGATGCGACCTACGCCTCGGCCGCCGGCACGACCACGATCACGGTGAGCGGCGGCCATTACTGGGCCGGCGACGCGTCGGTCCACCGATCCAAGGCGCATAAGGCCAAGGCCCACCATCGCACGACCAGGCGCTGAGCGCGTGCTCTGAGACGCCGATGGCGCCCAGTGCGGGACCGGGTGGGTGGGATCCCTCACCTCGGCCATGGCGGAACGACGGTGTCGAGGGTGTCGGTCATCCCTGCAATGGGAGCAGCTCGATCGGAGCCGGATGCAGGCCGGCTGCGAACACCCACGCGCCCGCTGGCTGCAACTCGTGATTGAACGCCGCGACCTGGGCAACACGATCTTGGGCCTCAGGGGCGGAGAAATCCACGACATAGTCCCCGTCGTGCCACACCGACAGCAGATATAGGGGCATTGGTCGAACCTCTCTGATCAGTGCGTCGTCTGGCGGACGAGGACCGGGGCGATGATCGTGGCCGCGAGCACGATTGCGGACGGCGACGAACAGGCCGCCGAGCCGCCCATCGACGCTCAAGCTCGGACGCGGCTGGTCCAATAACCGGGTTGACAGCTTGCCCAGCGCAGGGAGAAGGAGTAGCCGGTGCCATCGGTAGACCGCATTGTGGTAGACGAAAACGGCGCGTCAAAGACGCTGACTCCGGACCAATGGAAGGCGATGCCAATCACCGTGCGGGTCAAACTGATCGGCGGCGCCGGCGCAACCTTCTTCGCCGGCGCTGCGCAAGTGCCTGCCAAGGCGGCCATCCAGCAGCTGCGCTAAGCGGCGATCGCGTCGCTACGCCAGTAACCACCAAGCAGTCCACGTCCCAGCAACCACTGAGCTGCATCGCAGGCGGCATCGTCGCGACGCTCCTGGCAACGCCAGGCGTGATCGCGTCGATCGGCCTCGGGATCTCGACCTCTAGGAGAGGAAACACACGATGAAGATCGTCACCAAGGTCAGTGCCGGCTACGCGGTCGGGGTGCTGCTGCTCCTCGGCGTGGGGGCCGGCGGCGTCCGCGAGGCCCAGACCACCAAGACCAACGCCGACCGCGCCAAGACCGCCCTCGCCGCCACCCGGGATATCAAGGACTACCAGCTGGACGCCACCAGCGTCGCCGTCGACGCCAACTCGTTCGCCTATGACTACACGTCCAAGAGCGACCCGACCGGCGATTACGCCTCGTTCACGGCCGCGGTGGCCGCCAGCCGGGCCGCCAGTGAGGCCGTGCATCGCCTCCAGCTCACCCCCACCGAGGCCGCCCAACTGAGTGCAGCCGACCGAGCGCTGCAGGTCTACATCAACCAGGGTGAGCAGATC
>JBELAG010000124.1:0-15223 GCA_049509055.1 Solirubrobacteraceae bacterium | reverse complement strand
GTGAACAGCGTGCCGCTGCCGACGACGGTGTTGATCGTCCCCGCAACAACGCCGGCGGCGAAGATCGCGACGGCGTGCAGCGGGCTCACGGGGCGGGCTGATCCCCGGCCGGCTCAGGACCCCGAGCGCAGCGGCGCGAGCGCCGCTTGCACGCGGATCAGCTCGTCGAGCATGTCGGCGGCCGCGGCGGCCATCACGTCGTTGGCGACGACAGCGCCGTCGTCGTCGAGGAACTGCGTGATGAACGGGATGTTCACCGACGGGGTCACGGCCACCAGCGACAGGGCGCCGACCACCTGCTTGAGCTGCTGGACCGCTCGCGTCCCGGCCGCCACCCCGCCGTAGGAGACGAACCCGACGGGCTTGTGGCGCCATTCGTGGTTGAGATAGTCGATCGCGCTCTTCAGCGGCGCGGGATAGCCGTAGTTGTATTCGGCGGTCACCATCACGACGGCGTCGGCCGCGTCGACGGTCGCGCTCCAGGCGCGGGTGTGGTCCTTGGTGTAACGGTGCAGCCGCGGGTGCGCGGGCTCGTCGAGCATCGGAAGATCGAGCTGCGCGAGATCGGCGTGCTGCGCCTCGAAGCCGCCGTGTGCGGCGACCCGGCCGATGAACCAGTCCGCGACCGCCGGCCCGACCCGGCCCGGCCGGGTGCTGGCGGTGATGACGAGGAGGGTGGGCATCGGCGGGCGGCTGAAATTGTGACAAGCTCGACGGTCCATTATGGTCAGGCCGATGACGCCCTCGGCCGGCCCCGAGCGTGAGCCTCCGGTGGCAGCGGACCTGCGCGGCCGCTTCGGCGGGCGGCTGGTCGTCGTCGAGCCGCTGTCGGCGGCCCACGAGGAGGGGCTCTGGCAGGCGGCGAGCGACCCCGCGATGTTCGCCTGGATGCCCGTCGACATGGCCGCGTCGCGCGAGGCGCTGCACGGATGGCTGTCGACGTCGCTGGCCGCCGCCGCCGAGGACCGCGAGGTCCCGTTCGCGATCCTGTCGGCCGAGTCCGGCGCGGTGCTCGGCTCGACGCGCTTTCTCGAGCTTCGGCTCGAGCACCTGCGCGCGGAGATCGGCTGGACCTGGGTGACCCGCAGCGCCTGGGCGACCGGCGTCAACGTCGAGACCAAGCTGCTGCTCCTCGGCCACGCCTTCGAGCGGGTCGGGCTGCGCCGGGTGGAGTTCAAGACCGACGCCCGCAACGAACGGTCCCGGGGTGCGCTGCTCGCGCTCGGGGCCACGTTTGAGGGGATCCTGCGCAAGCATATGGTCGTGCGCGCGGGTGGCGCGCGCGACTCCGCCTACTTCTCGGTGATCGACGACGAGTGGCCGGCGCTGTCGCGGCGGCTGGCCGACCGCCTCGCCGCCCTCTGAGGCGGTCGCCGGCGTCCGCGCGTGTGAATCTTTCGCGCGCCGGTGATCCGTTCGCTGGATGCCCTCGTAGGGCGACTGAGAGAGTCGAGAGCCGGTCTGACACAGACCTCCCCGGTGCGAACGGGGCCCCACGCTGCGATGGACCGGTCGCTCGGCGTACACCCAAACAGGAGGACTCGATGAGTCACCTCACCAGGCGAGGGTTCGTCAAGAGCTCGGCGGCGACGACGGCAGGCATGACGGTGTTCGGAGGGCTGCTGGTCGACAGCGCCGACGCGCGCGACAAGGACCTCGGCGATCCGGGCAAGGACCCGGTCGTCGCGGTCGTCAAGGATCCCCGTAAGGGACACATCGCGGTCATGGTCGGCGACCGCGAAGTGAACGTCCACGACCCGAAGCTCGCCGCGCGGATCGCCCGCGCCGCCCGCTGAGCGAAGAGCCCCGGCTCGTGCCCAGCGTCCCTTCCCAGACAGTCACTCGGAGGTAAAGCATGTCGTCTCACCGCGAGGCGCCGGCGATCAGCAAGGACCCGGTCGCCGACAACACGGACACCTACGCATTTGTCAGCCCCGATGACCCCAGCACGGTCACGATCATCTCCAACTACCTGCCGCTCGAGGCACCGTTCGGCGGACCGAACTTCTTCGAGTTCGGCGATGATGTCACCTACCGGATCTACATCGACAACGACGCCGACGGCGAACCGGAGATCACCTACGAGTTCGACTTCACCACCGTCGTGGGGAACCCGAACACGTTCCTGTACAACACCGGCACGATCGACTCGATCTCCAGCGCCAACTGGAACCGCAAGCAGTTCTACACGGTGACCCGGATCGCGAACGGCAACCGCCAGGTGCTGGGCGCCAACCTGCCGTGCCCGCCGTGCAACATCGGCCCGGCCTCGACGCCGAACTACGCGGCGCTCGCGTCGCAGGCCGTCAACAGCCTCGGGGGCGGACGCAACGTGTTCGCCGGCCAGCGCCTGGAGGGGTTCTACGTCGATCTCGGGGCGATCTTCGACCTCGGGGATCTGCGCCCGATCCAGCAGTTGCACATCGCGTCGATGGCCGCCGCCCCGGGCGTGAACGCCACCAACGGGTTCGGCGTGCACTCGATCGCGTTGCAGGTGCCGATCAGCGACCTCACCAGGGACGGGTCGGTGCCGACCAACGTGATGTCGCACAAGGCCGTACTCGGCATCTACGCGGCCGCCAGCCGCCAGCGGGCCTGCATGCACGACCCGAACACCGGCGAGCGGTGGTGGACCGGGCCGTGGGATCAGGTGTCGCGCCTGGGCAACCCGCTGTTCAACGAGGTCATCGTGCCGATGGGCAAGAAGGATCTGTGGAACGCGCTGCCGCCGTCGCAGGACGGTCAGTTCCTGCAGTACGTGCAGCATCCCGAGCTCGCCTCGCTGCTGCCGGTGCTGTATCCGAACGAGTTCCCGAACCTGGCCGCGCTCGATGCGGCAGGCACCGCACGGGCCGATCTGGTGGCGATCCTGCTCACCGGGCTGCCCTCGGGCGTCGTCCCCGGGTTCCAGAACTACACCGGCCCGACCTACGCCGACCAGCTCCGCCTCAACGTGGCGGTGCCGCCGACGACGAACAACCCCAACCCGCTCGGCCTCGTCGCCGGCGACGCGGCCGGCTTCCCCAACGGGCGCCGGGTGTTCGACGACGTCGTCACGATCGAGCTGCGGGCGATCGCCGGGCTGACGTACCCACTGGTCGCCCCGAGCTACACGCCGGATGGAGCGGTGGCGGCGATCACCGACGGTCTGAGCGACGCGGACACGACATACCTCGGCACGTTCCCGTACCTGGGGACGCCGCAGAGCGGATACCAGACGACGCCGCTCGGCGCGGCGGCCTGACGGGAGCGTGGGCGCGATGGCGACCGCAACCGGAAACGAGCATGTCCATGACCACGTGCACGGGCACGAGGCCGAGCAGATCGGAACCCCGGCGGCGAGCGCGAGCGTGGCACTCGACGTCGGCGCGGGGCGAGGAGCGCTCGTGATCTATCCGACCGAGCGGTTCCGCGGCCGGGAGATCGAGATCAGCCCGGTCGACGGTGACGGGCGTCGCGTCCACACCGGGGTGCACGAACGCGCCACGGTCGCGGGCTCGACGCTCACCGCCATCTTCGGCAGCCTCTCCGAAGGCGACTACGTCGTCTGGGAGAACGCCGACACCGAGGCGGAGACCGTCACCGTGTCCGAGGGCATGGTGACCGAGCTGCACCTGCGCTGAGCGCACGCTGGGAGGGCGCCCGCCGCGGGCCGGCGGGCGCCCTCGACTGACAACAACGGCAACTGCCGCGAATGGCGCGCGGTCGCTGGGATGAGCGCGGTCGTGATCGGGCTGCACGTCGTCGGGTTCTTCCTGCTGATCGCGGTGGTCGCGCCCCACCATTACGCGCCGGGCTCCTCCGGCGCGTTCACGATCGGCCTCGGCCTGACGGCGTACACGCTGGGGCTGCGCCACGCCTTCGATGCCGATCACATCTCGGCGATCGACAACACGACGCGCAAGCTGATGGGTGAGCGCAAGCGCCCGCTCGGCGTCGGCTTCTTCTTCTCGCTCGGGCATTCGACGATCGTGTTCGTCCTCGCGCTGCTGTTCGCGGTCGGGATCCGCGCGCTGAGCGGGCCGGTCCGCAACGGTCACTCGGCGCTGCACAGCGTCACCAACCTGATCGGCACCGGCGTGTCCGTCGGCTTTCTCTACGTCATCGCCGTGCTCAACCTGATCGTCCTGGTGGAGATCCTGCGCGTGTCACGCGACATGCGCGGCGGCCATTACGACGAGGCCGGGCTGGAGCGCCAGCTCAACAATCGCGGGCTGATGAACCGCTTCTACGGCCGCTTCACGAAGATGATCGGGACCTCCTGGCACGTGTACCCGCTCGGCATGCTGTTCGGCCTCGGCTTCGACACCGCCACCGAGGTGGCACTGCTGTTCCTCGCTGCCGGAGCCGCGGGCGCCGGACTGCCGTTCTACGCGATCCTCTGCCTCCCGATCCTGTTCGCCGCCGGAATGTCGCTGTTTGACACGATCGACGGGTCGTTCATGAACTTTCGCCTACGGCTGGGCGTTCTCCAAGCCGGTCCGCAAGGTCTTCTACAACATCACGATCACCGGTCTGTCGGTGGCGGTCGCGCTGATCGTCGGGACGATCGAGCTGCTCGGACTGGCGGCGGGCGAGCTCAAGCTCCACGGCGCGTTCTGGGGCTTCGTCGCGCAGATCAACATCAACACGATCGGCTACGTGATCGTCGGTCTGTTCGTCGTCACCTGGGCGGTCGCGCTGCTGGTGAGGCGCTTTGCCCACATCGAGGAGCGCTGGGCGGCGAAGCTGAGCAGCTAGCCCTCGCGGGGTCGCCATCAACCCGCAGTCAAGCCGGCCATTCGTCGCTACGCTGGCAGCGTGATGGCGGGCGGCTCACGCACCCCGGCACGCCTGGCCTGCGCGATCGCGCTGGGGGTGCTGATCGGCGCGGGCGCCGCCCCCGGCGCCGCCCGGGCCGGCGCCGCCCGGGCCGCCGCAACCGGCCCGGTCGCGCGCACGGCGATCGCCGCCGGCGAGCGCCTGCACGTGACGGTGACCCTCAGGCCAAGGGACCCGGCCGCACTGGCGGCGTACGCGCAAGCCGTGTCGACGCCGGGCTCGCCGTCGTTCCGCCGCTATCTCACCCCGTCACAGTTCGGGGACCGGTTCGGGGCGACGCCGGCGCACGTCGCCGCGGTCCGCGATGACCTGATCGCCCACGGTCTGAGACCGGGCCCAACCGCCGCCGACGCGCTGTCGATCCCGCTCGTGGGCACCGCGACGGCGTTCGAGCACGCCTTCTCGATCCGCCTCAGCGAGCTGTCGCTGCCCGGCCGGCGCGCGGCGATCGCCTCCAGCGCCGCGCCGGCCTTCTCCGCGACCGCCGCCGGCGCGGTCCAAGCGGTGGTCGGGCTTGACACCGGCTCGCCGGCGCGCCCGCTGCTCGTCCGGCCCGACCCGCGCGCGATGGCCGCCGCCGCCGCCGGAGCGGCGCTGGGCGCGTCCCCGCACGTCGTCACCGGCGGACCGCAGCCGTGTGGGGCCGCACTCGGTGCCGGCCCGGGCCAGTCGGCCTACACCGCCGACCAGGTCGCCTCGGCGTACGGCTTCTCCGGGCTGTACGGTGCCGGCGACCTCGGCGCCGGCGTGACGGTCGCCGTCTATGAGCTCGAGCCCGACGATCCGCCCGACATCGCCGCCTACCAGTCCTGTTACCAGACGCATGCCGACATCTCCTACGTCCCCGTCGACGGCGGCGCCGGCCACGGCGTCGGCGCCGGCGAGGCCGCGCTCGACATCGAGACGCTGATCGGCCTCGCGCCCGACGTCACCCTGCTCGTCTACCAGGGGCCCAACTCGAACTCCGGGGCACCGGGCTCCGGCCCGTTCGACACCTTCAGCGCGATCATCAACCAGGATCGCGCCCGGATCGTGAGCGTGTCATGGGGCCAGTGCGAGGCGGCGCTCGGCCGCGCCGACGCCGATGCCGAGAGCGTGCTGTTCGAGCAGGCCGCGATCCAGGGGCAGTCGATCGTCGCCGCGTCGGGCGACAGCGGCGCCGAGGACTGCGATGACGCCTCACCGGGCACCGAGCCGCCGCAGTCGCAGCTGCAGCCCGCCGTCGACGACCCCAGCAGCCAGCCGTACGTGACCGGCGTCGGCGGGACCTCGCTGCAGGCCCTCGGGCCCCGGCCGACGGAGACCGTGTGGAACAGCGGCGGAAGCCCCGGCGCCGCCAGCGGCCAGCCGGGTGCCGGCGGCGGCGGGGTGTCAAGCTTCTGGGCGATGCCGCCGGCTCAGCTCGACGCGGCGCCCGCGCTCAACGTCCTCAGCGCGCTCGCCGCGGGATCGGCGTGCGCCAACCCGGGCGGCTACTGTCGCGAGGTGCCCGACGTCGCCGCCAATGCCGACCCGACCCACGGCTATCTCATCTACTGGAACGGCAGCAACGCCCTGCCCGGCGAGCCGGCCGGATGGCAGGGGATCGGCGGGACGAGCGCTGCCGCGCCGGTGTGGGCGGCGCTGCTGGCCCTCACCGACGACCTCCCGGCGTGCGCGCAGGCGCCCGTGGGCTACGCGGATCCGGCGCTCTACCGGGCGGCGAGTGAGAACTACGGCGCCGACTTCAACGACGTCACCGTGGGCGACAACGACTTCACCGGCACCAACGGCGGCCAGTTCGCCGCCGGCCCGGGATACGACAGCGTCACCGGACTCGGCTCGCCGTTCGCGTCGGCTCTGGCCGCCGACCTGTGCGCGCAATCCCTGACGATCCAGGCTCCGGGCAACCAGCGTTCGACCGTCCACACCGCGGTCTCGCTGCAGCTGCGCGCCGGCGACCCGTCCGGCTCGGCGCTCACCTACCTCGCCCGCGGCCTGCCGCCCGGCGTCAAGCTCGACGCCGCCTCCGGGACGATCACCGGCAGCCCGCAGCGCACGGGGACCTACACCGTGCGCGTCGACGCGCGCGACGCCGAGAACGCCACCGCCACCGCCACCGTGCGGTGGATCGTCGGCGGGGCGCCGGTCATCTCCCGGGTCACGCTGGCGACGACCGCGACGGGCGCGCCGCGGCTGACGTTCACCGTGACCGCGGGACGCAACGCTCCCGCGCTCACGACGCTACAGGTGACCGTGCCCCGCGGGCTGCGGCTCGGCTCGCGCCGCGCGGTCAGCGTGGTGGCGCCCGGCGGGCCGGCCCGGCTGCGCTTCCTCACCCATGTCTCGCGCCATCGCACGGCGACGATCGTGCTCGCCGCTGCCACGTCGTCGGTGCGGATCACGCTCGGCCCGGCTGCCCTCAGCGTCCAGGGCGGCCGGGTGCCCAGCGCCGTGCAGCTCGGCCAGAGCCCGCTGCAACTCGGGGTCGAGGTCAGCGACGCCGCCGGCGGCGAGAGCCGCCTGACCGCCTCGGTGTCCTCGTGACGCTGCTGCGCGGGTCGACCTCCGCCGAGATCGCCGCGGCGATCGAGCGCTGCTGGTCGGTGGTGGAGGACGTCGCCCGCTGGCCCGAGTGGCAGCACGGGCTCGAGTCGGTCGACGTGCTGGAGCGCGACGGCGCCGGACGGGCGGTGCTGTGCGACACGCTCAGCGACGCCCGCTTCACGAAGGTCCGCTGCCGCGTGGCGGTGATCTACGAGCCGCCGCGCCGGATCACCTGGAGCTGGGTCGCCGCCGACTCCGACGACCTCGACGCGATGGACGGGTCCTGGGTGCTGGATGAGCTGCCGGGCGACCGCACGCGCGCGACCTATGCGCTGGCCGTCGACCCGGGGCCGGTCGGCTTCATGGCCCGGCCGCTGGAGCGCGCGCTGCGCCCGCTGGTCGTCGGTCGCCGCGCCGACGAGCTGGCGCGGGCGGTGCTCGGCGCGATCTCGGGCTGAGCCTGACCGGCGATCTCGGGCTGAGCCCGATCCTCGGGTTCCTCGGTGTAGCGGCGGGCGACGTCGGTGAGCAGCGCGATCATCGACCGCGCGGCGGGCGCGACCCCCGGGCCGGCCATCGTCGCGACCGTCACCTGGCGCGCCGGGCTGCGCGGGGCCAGCGCGCGCACGACGATCCCGGGGTGCACCCGCGTGAGCGCCAGGCGGGGGATCAGCGCCACTCCGACGCCGGCCGCGACAAGGCCCTGCACCGTCTCGTAGTCGTCGCTCTCGAAGGCGACGTCGGGCTCGAAGCCCGCGGCCAGGCACGAATGCACGACGTGACGGGCGCACGGGCTGGATTCGGACGTCTGCACCCATCGCTGGTCGCGGAGGTCCGACAGCGTCAGCGCCGGCTTGGAGGCGAGCGGGTGGTCAGCCGGAAGGGCGACGTGCATCGGGTCCTCCAGCAGCGTGATCGTCCGCAGGCCCGCGCCCGGGCGCTCGCGCCGCCGCTGGATGCCCGGGAACTCGAACAGCAGCGCGAGATCGAACTCCCCCGCCCGCAGCCGGGGCCCGATGCGCTCGGGCTCATCCTCGGCGAGGGTGAGCGCGACATCGGGGTGCTCGCGCCGGAAACGCGCGACGGCGAGCGGCATCAGCGTCGCGCCGGCGGACGGGAACGACGCCACCCGCAGCCGGCCGGCCCGGGTCCCGAGCACCGCGGCGAGATCGGCCTCCGCCGCCTCGACCTGGGCGAAGATCGCCTCGGCGTGGGCGACCAGCGTCTCCCCGGCCGCCGTGGGGCGCAGCCGGCGCCGGTCGCGCACGATCAGGGTGGCGCCGGTCTCGACCTCCAGCCGGGCGATCGATTGCGAGACCGCCGATTGGGTGTAGGACATCGCGTCCGCGGCGGCCGAGAACGAGCCGCGGTTGACCACCTCGCACAGGATCTGCAGCCGGCCCAGATTCAGCATTAGCAGATCTTATCCTGATGATGACGAACTTCATTGGCACTGATGGGCCAGAGGCTGCGATGCTCGCTGCAAAAGGCCGATAGAGCGAGCATCACACCTAACCCAGGAGGGGGCCATGGCGCCACACGCGATCATCTCTTACGACGACACGGACAATGACCACGACGCACTGATGCTGGGGCGGACGCTCCGCACGGCGGGCGTCCGGCTGACGCTTGCCTACGTGCGCCACGCCGCGCAGGTCAGCGCGGAGCACGAGCAGCACGCCAAGCAGCAGGCCGAGGCGCTGCTGGAGCGTGGAGCGCACTGGCTGGGCGACCTCGAGATCGAGCGTCGCGTGGTGATGAGCGCCTCGACGGGACAGGGGCTCGGCTGGCTCGCCGCCTCCGATCACGCGGACGTGATCATCTTCGGGTCGGATTACCGCACCGCCGCCGGCCACGTGTCGTTCGGCCGCTCGGCCCAGACGCTGCTGGAGGGCGGTCCCGCCGCGCTCGCGTTGGCGCCCGCCAAGTACGCCGCGGCGCTCGAGCATGAGATCACGACGATCGGCGTTCTCCGCGGCTGCGCGGACGAGGCCGCGATCGAGACCGCGTTCTCGCTGGCCGAGCGTCTCGGCGCGAAGGTGACCGACAGCGACCGCGGCGTCGATCTGCTCGTCGTCGGATCCCGCCCCGAAGCCCGCGAGGGCCGGGTCATGATCAGCTCGTCCGCGCACAACGCGATCGAAGAGGCGAGCTCGCCCGTGCTGATCGTCGCCCGCGGGGTCGCGCTGCACTTCGACACACTCGTCACCGCCGCGTAGCCGAGCGTCGTTCTTCGCGGGCCTCGCCGCGACGGCGGGGTCCGCGAACGTCGTTGTCCGCGGGCCTCGCCGGTGACGGCGGGGCCCGCTGACGTAGGGCGGCGGGCGGGGCGGCGGGGACCCGGCGGCTATCGTGCGCCGCCGTGCGCACGCTGATCGTCTCCGACCTTCACCTCGGCAACCGTCTGGGCCACGACGTCCTGCGCCGGCCCGGCCCGCGCTCCACGCTCCTGGAGGCGCTGGGCGACATCGACCGTCTCGTCCTGCTCGGCGACACCATGGAGCTGATGTCACGCCATCCGTGGCGCGCGGCGACCGCCGCCGAGCCGGTGCTGCGGGCGATCGGGCGCGAGCTGGGCGGCGAGCGCGAGATCATCCTCGTCCCGGGCAATCACGACCAGCCGCTCGTGCGCGCGTGGGCGCTGTCGCAGGGCGCGTCGCTGCAGCCCGACACGACCGTCGATCCGGCGGTCACCCCCGCGCTGGGGCGCGTCGTGTCGTGGCTCGCTCCGGCGAGGGTGCGGGTCCACTACCCGGGCGTGTGGCTCGCCGACGGCGTGTGGGCCACGCACGGTCACTACCTCGACAAGCACCTCCTGCCCGAATCCGCGTTCGGCGTGCCGCGAGGGTGGGCGCCCACGCTCGCCGCGTTCGGCCTCCCGCGCGGGCGCCCGCGCGCACGGCGGCTCGCCGGGGCAGAACCGGTCGTCGGGGCCGGAGCCTATGAGCTCGGGCGCCGGCGCGGGCGACGTTCACGGGAGCCGCTCGTCTCGCGGCTGATGGCGCGGCCGGGCGCGACCCTGCTGGAGGCCGCCGGTGGCGTCCTGCGCGCCGCGACCGTGCCGGCCGTGCCGCGGCTGATGATGGACGTTCGCCTCGCGCCCGTCACGGCATGGCTGATCGACCTGCAGATGCGGCACGCGAGCGTTCCCGCGATCGGCCGCGTGGCGCAGCGCATCGGCGTGCAGGCCGACTGGATCGTGTTCGGCCACGTGCACCGCCGCGGCCCGCTGCCCGGGGAGCAGTGGGCCGCCGCGCCCGGCGGCGCACGGATGCTCAACACCGGCTCGTGGCTCTACGAGCCGCTGCTCGTCGACCGCGCGACGCCGCCCCACCCGTACTGGCCGGGCGGCGCGGTGCTGCTGGAGCCCGGACGCGACCCGCGGTCGATCGGTTTGCTCGACGATCTCAGCGCCGGCGAGCTGACCGCGCCCCCGCCGGGCGTCGCCGGGGGCGCGATCGGCGCCGGCGCCCGCCGTCCCCGGCGGGGGCCGGCGGGCGCGAGCCGGTAGCGTTAGTGCCAGATGCAGATGCCACGGATCCTCATCTGGACGCAGATTCTCATCGTCGTGTTCGTGCTGGCAGGGATCGTGATCGCGATCACCCGGCTGGCATGAGCGGCCGGTGAGACGCATCCACCGACGACCGGCGCGGGGCGGGGCTCGACGTGTAGCCGGGAGCGGCCCGGCGTGATCGAGTCGATCCTCGTCGGCACCGACGGCTCCGACACGGCGGGGGTCGCGGTCGAGCACGCGATCGAGGTCGCGCGAGCGCTCGGCGCGCGCCTGCTGATCGTCTCGGCCTACGAGCCGGTGCCCGAGCGAGCGCTGCGCAACGAGCGCCTGCCGGCCGCGGAGGACGCCCACTGGAGCGTCAAGCCCCGCGAAGACGTGCTCGAACTGCTGGAGTCGGCCCAGGCCGCGGCTCACGCGGCGGGGGTGGATCCGGTCGAGACGTTCGCCCGGGTCGGGGACGGCGCCGACGCGATCCTCGACGTCGCCGAGGAGCAGCGCTGCGATCTGATCGTCGTCGGCCACAGGGGGATGACCGGGGCCACGCGGTTCCTGCTCGGATCGGTGCCCAACAAGGTCTCCCATCACGCCCCCTGCTCGGTGATGATCGTCCGCACGTCGTAGCCGTCGCCGCTCGGCGTGCTCACCGTCGTCGAGGTCGCCGGCGTCGTGGGTGTCGTGACGGTCGGCGTTGTCGTCGTCGGCGTCGTGGTCGTGGGGGTGGTCGGCGTCGTCGGGGTGGTGGGCGTCCCCGGCTGGATCGGCGCCGTGGCCGCCGCGGCGTCGAGCAGTCCGTAGCCGTAGATCGCGTTGGGCTGGGACCCGCCGAGGGCCCGCGCGGTCTGCTCCAGCCGCGCCAGCACCTGATCGGGGGTCGGGTGGGCGCCGAGGACGCGGCTGGCGATCACCAGCGCGGCGGTCGCGGCCACGGCGGGCGAGGACATCGAGGTGCCGATGTAGTAGTTGGGATACCCGAACTGATCCCAGCGCGGCGCGTTGGTGAGCGTCAGCTGATAGATCGAGGGAAGGTTGCGCTCAGGATGGCATTCGCTGTCGCCGGACAGGATCGCGTCGTCGCCGCCGCCCGGCGCCACCAGGTCCAGGCCGACGCCGCCGTTGGAGTAGTCGGCCAGGCAGCCGTCGCTCGTGGTGGCCCCGACCGAGATCGCCCCCGGAGACCGGGCCGGGTACGCGATCTGCGAGGTCTGGTCGTTGCCGGCCGCCCCCACGACGATCACGCCGTGCCGGTGGGCGTAGCCGATCGCGTTGACGATCTCCGGGATCTCGGCGGCGGAGCTGACCTGGCTGGGCAGGAACTCGAGGCTGAGATTGATCACCTGGGCGTGATGGTCAACGGCATAGCGGATGCCCTTGGCAATCGTCGCCTCGTCGCCCTCGCCGCTGCCGTCGAGGACCCGGACCGGCATGATCGACGCGCCGTAGGCCACGCCGGTGAGCCCGATGTGATTGTTCGTCGTCTCGGCGATCACCGACGCCACGAACGTCCCATGGCCGTTGCGATCCAGCGGGTACGCGTCGTTGGCCACGAAGTCGTACGGCGACACGAACCGCGTCCCCGCCAGGTCCGGCGACTCGCGGAACTGATGCCAGTCGCGGTACGCCACGCCGGTGTCGAGCACCGCGACCACGACGCCCTGGCCGCCGGGATGGCGGTCGGCGATCAGGTTGCCCCACGCCGCGGGCGCGTCGATCCCCTCGGCGGGCAGCAGGTTCCACTGCATCTGCTCCCATCCTCGCGGCTGACCGGAGCGGCCCTCGTCGTTGGGATAGAAGGCGCCCGCCGCATGCGCGATGTAGTCGGGCTCGGCGAACGAGACGCCCGGCTGCCGGCGCAGCCGCGCGAGCGCCGCGGGCACGGTGGTCCGCGGCCCGAGGTGCAGCACGCGCGTCAGCGGCTCGGCGGCGGGGCTCGAGGACCGCACGCCGAGCGCGGTCTCGGCGGCCGCGGTCATCGACCCACCTCGGCGATAGCCGACGATCAGCTCGTGCGGAACGTAGGCCGCAGGCAGCGGCACGTCCGCGTCCGACGTCTCGGCGGCGTGAAGCCGGACGAGCCGGGAGCCACCCTGGGCGCCGGCGAGACCCGGCAGCCCCCACACGGCCACCGATGCGAGCCCGACCACGATCGCGCTCAGAAGGTGGCGGCAGGAAGGATGCGGACGCATTGTCTCGGGGCAGTCGCCGGAGGGTGAAACCCGGCGTCAATCGCTTAAGACATCATCAAGGCAGCGAAAGTTGCCCCACTGCAAAGGTACCCCACAATGCGCTGTGATCCCGGTTGGTGAGCGCGCGGTTCTTCCCGCGCGACGAGTACTTCATGCGCCTGGCGCTGCGCGAGGCCTCGCGGGCCCTGGAGCACGGTGACATCCCCGTCGGCGCGGTCGTCGTCAAGGACGGCGAGGTGGTCGGGACCGGGCACAACGAGCGCGAGGTGCGCGGCGACCCCACCGCACACGCCGAGATGATCGCGCTGCGCGACGCCGCCCGCCTGCTGGGCAGCTGGCGCGTGCTCGACTCCGTCCTCTACGTCACGCTCGAGCCGTGCGCCATGTGCGCGGGCGCGATCGTGCTGGCGCGCGTTCCCCGGGTCGTGTTCGGGACCCCCGACCCGAAGGCGGGAGCGGCCGGAAGCGTCCTCGATGTCCTCGCCGAGCCGCGCCTCAACCATCGCCCCCAGGTCGAGTCCGGTCTGATGGCCGAGGACTGCGCCGTCCTGCTGCGCTCGTTCTTCGCCTCCCGGCGCTGAGCATCAGCCCGCCATCCGCCCGCGCGCGTCATGGGCTAACGTTTTGGCCCGCTCAACCTGGAGAGGTGGCAGAGCGGTTGAATGCGCCGGTCTCGAAAACCGGTATGGGCGTTTCCGTCCATCGGGGGTTCGAATCCCCCCCTCTCCGTCATCCGCAGGGAAATCCTGCAAAGAACCCTAATTGACACCGGGCACGAACCGGGTGCCCTCAGTAGACAGTGGGTCAACGCGGGCCACCGCGGGACCAGACTTTCCCCCAGACTTTCCCTCAGACTTTCCACGCAAGCCGTTGGCGGGACCGACTGTCCTCGTCACGGCGCAACCGACCGTTCGGCGCCAGTCCGATCGCCGTCCGACCGGGGGCCTCGGCGGGGAGCGCTCGTCATCCCACCCGGTTCCGGGCAGACCTGCCGAGACCCGCAGCGTGCGCCGACGCTGGACTCCTCCCCCAACTCCAAGCGGGCCTCGCGGCCCACGCCCGCCGCATGCGGAGCCGGCACACTCGTCCAGCGGGCCTGCAGCAGCGACCGGTCCTCTACGCGCGCGCGACGGCCCGATCGATCCGACCGACGTCTGCGATCAGGCGTCGCAACGTTCGGAAGCTCCGCCTCCCCGCGTGCGTCCACTTCATCGCTGCCAGTCCCCGGCGTGATCCCCGACCATCCGGATCGGGTAAGAGCTTCTGCCAGTGGCGCGATCGAGCTATCCCCGCCGCCAGCAGCACCGGCGCCTGCGCCGAGCAGTCGCCAGCGGAACCGCAAGCCTGGCCGCGTGCCCCTTCGCCGTCGTGGCCGCGAGCACCAGCACCACCGCTGTGGCGGGGGCGCTTCTGCTCATCATGCTCGCGCTGATGATCGACGCCCACCACTGGATGCGCCTGGCCGGCCGCAGCCGGGTCGGAGCGCGCTCTGAGGACGAGGTCCGGCGAGCCCTCGCACCCCTCGAGGCCGACGGCTGGCGGCTGCGCCATTCGCTGCCTTACCGTGGGCGAGGCGACATCGACAGCGTCGCGATCGCCCCGACCGGGACCGCGTTCGCAATCGAGACCAAAACCCGGGCGTTCGACGCACACCACCTCGCCGGCGTGCGGGAGATGGCGGCGTGGCTGTGCCGCCGCCGACGCCGCTGGTGTCGCCGCGGAGCGCTCCCGGTACTCTGCGTCGTGCGCGCCCGCGGCGTGGAGCGCGTCGAGGACGGGGTCCTGGTCGTCTCAGTCGACCGGCTCGTGGCGTCCCTCCGAGCGGCCGCCGGAACCTCACCGCGCCCCGCGTTCCTGGCGTCGAACACGGTAGCCAGGACGTAATCGCGACGGTGCAGAACTGTCCGGGACGCCTCGCGGCGTCGAATCGGTCTGCGCATCACGGATCACGGCGCGCCGTGGCCAGCGACGGCGGGTCCGTGGTCGCAAGCAGACGTCCGACAGGCGCACGGACGTTGGAGAACGAACGCATGACAGCGTCGGCCGAGCCCTGGATCTCGCCGAAACCGCGGCTCGCCTCGTGTGTGCCGAATCCCGACGATGCCTGGGCAACTCGACGGCCGACGGCTCCAGTTGCTCGGCGCCGGTTGCTTCGGTTCCGCCGGCCGACGGGCCTGGC